>JBBSMD010000140.1:0-5300 GCA_038233355.1 Propionibacteriales bacterium | reverse complement strand
GTCTCGCAGCGCGAGCTTGTCCAGCGCCCCCCAGACGCGGTCGTTGGCGCCGGGTTTCGCGAAGTGGTCCCCGCCCGTGCCGCCCGACCTGCGTTGCTCGGCGATCAGCTCACCAAAGACCTCGGACGCCCGGTCGAGCATGGCCAGGTCGGCGAAAGCCTGCGCGAAGACCACCACTCCAGGGCCATCGGTGAGGGCGCGGACGAGCTCGGCCTGCACGTCTCGCCGGCCCTGTGACGTAGCGGTGTGCTCGGCCAGCCCCGAGCCGTAGATGAGCACGCCTTGCCGGACGTCATTGGCAAACGGGTAGTCCGTCTGCCTGACGCGCTCGTGGGCGTGGGCCCGCAAGTCGTCCAGGTGGTAGTCGTCCGCGCTCAACCAGACCCGCTGCCGATCATGGATGCTCTGTTCGGTCATGGTTCTCCTCGTGTCGTCGGCGCGCGTCGTCGGCTGGTGCGAGTTGTCGGTCGGGAGACGTTCGGGCGTGGCCCAGCGGTGCTGCCGCGCACGACCAGTCGAGGGGGGAGTACGACCTGGCTGGAGGCCGTCCGTCCCCCGTCCAGGCGTTCAATCGCCATCGCCACCGCATGCTCGGCCTGGCCCCGGGCGTCCTGGCTGACCGTGGTGAGGTCGACATGCGGCAGCTGTGCGGCTGGGCTGTCGTCGTACCCGACGACCGACATGTGCTCGGGCACCGATGTGCCGGCGCGCACCAACCCGTCGAGCAACCCGAGGGCGGCCCGGTCGTTGAAGGCCACGACCGCTGTCGGCGGCTGGGACTCGGTCAACAAGGTCTGTGCCGCGGCGCTGCCGGCGATCTCGGTGGGGTCGCCTGCCACCACCCGGATCGAGTCGGCCAGCCCTCGTTTGCGCATCGCGGCCCGGTAGCCGGCACGTCGGTCGGCGGCGATCGTCCCGCGACCTCCGTCGAGGAAGGCGATGTCTCGGTGCCCCAGGTCGGCTAGGTGGTCGACCACCTGGCCGACCCCGGCGCGGTCGTTGCTGCGGACCACGTCGACGCTCGCGTCGACCCGCCGACCGACCACGACGACGGGCACCTGGCCACCGAGCGCTCTCAGTGCTGCGTCCGGGGTGCTGGGCCCCAGCAGCACGAGTGCTGCACAACGAGAGTCCACCAGGGTTTCGACCGCCCGCTCCTCGTCTCGCGCGGCGGTGATCGTGCTGAGCACGACGTCGTAACCGACCTGCTCGGCTGCCTCGTGCAGATCGGCGGCCAGCTCGGCGTGGTAGGAGTTGCGAACGTCCAGCAGGACCCCGAGCAGACGGGTACGCCGCCGCGCCAGCGTGCTGGCCGTGCGATCGGGCCGATACCCGAGCTCGGCCGCGGCGGCGAGAACCCGCTCCCGCATCCTCGCCGAGGGGCCCGGAGAGTTGCTGAGCGCGAGGGAGGCCGACGCCGGCGACACGCCGACCCGGGCGGCTACGTCGGCCAGTCGGGGACGCCGGCGGCCTTCCGCGTCGACCGCCGGTGGATCGCTCTCCACACCTGGCACTTTGGCCTCCAATGGCGTGCTCGGCCTTGACATCACGACGACAAGAGGCCATAGTCGCAGACATCCTTGAAGCGCTTCAAGTCAGTACGTCGACGGGAGTGCCCCATGTCGTCCACGTCGCTCGGAGTTGCCGTTGTCGGTGCCGGTATGGCCGGGCGCGCCCACGCGGCGGGATACCTCAACGCACCCACCGTGTACCGGCCCGGGCTGCCGGAGCGGCGGCTGGTGAGCATCGCCGACGTCAACGCCGACTTCGCCGCGGACACTGCCCGCCGTTTCGGGTACGAGCGTGCCGACAACTCATGGGAGGCGGTGGCCAAGGCCTCGGATGTCGACGTGGTCAGCGTCGTGGTCGCCAACCCGTTGCACCGCGAAATCGTGGAGGGGCTGCTCGCGGCCGGCAAGCACGTCTTGTGCGAGAAGCCGCTGGCGCCCAGCGTCGCCGACGCCGAGGCGATGGTGTCGGCAGCCGACGCCGCGGACACGCACGTTGCGGTGGGTTTCACCTTCCGCCGCTCCCCGGCAGTGGCCGCCATCCGTGACCTGGTCCTCGACGGGTCGATCGGCGACCCGGTCCACCTGACCGCCCACTACTGGTGCAACTACGCCGCCGACCCTCGTGGCCCCATGAGCTGGCGGTACAAGGGTGGCCCCGGGTCGGGGGCGCTCGCCGACATCGGCAGCCACGTCGTCGACGTCGCCGAGTTCGCCTGCGGCCCCATCGCCTCGGTGCACGGAGCCGTTTTCTCCACGGCTACAGCGGAGCGAGCGCTGCCACTCGGGGCGGCGGTCGGGCACGCCGCCGCCGAGCTGAGCGACGAGCGCGAACCGGTGGAGAACGAGGACGTCGCGATGTTCACCGCGATCTTCGCCTCCGGTGCGACCGCTGCGATGGCGGTCTCTCGCATCGCGTTCGGCCATGCGAACTCATTGGGCTTCGAGCTGTTCGCCGAGCGCGGCGCTGCCACCTTCGATCTGGACCGACCGGGGGAGATCGGTGTGGTCGACGCCACGTCGGCCGGCCCCATGCAGGGGTTCCGGACCGTGCCCATCGGCCCGGCCCACCCGTACCTGGCCGGCGGCCTCCCCATGGACTTCCCCGGTGTCGGCTACGGGCAGAACGACCTGTTCACCTTCCAGGCCCGCGCGTTCCTCGAGCAGGTCGCCGGCGTGGACGGGCTGCCGCCGTGCCCGCCGCTCGCGCACGGGCTGCACAACCTGCGGCTGCTCGAGGCAGTGACCACCTCAGCGCAGCAGGGCGGCGCCGAGGTGGCCGTCCCCTGATCGGTCGCCGCCGCTGCCCGCTGCAGCGTTGCCACCTCTCGCTTCCTTCGCTGACCTGAGGAGACATCCATGAAGCTCGGCGCCTACACCGCCTGCCTGCACGATCAGCCCCTGCCCGACGCGTTGCGGGTGCTGGCCGATCTCGGGCTGGAGAGTGCGGAGATCAACTCCGGCGGTTTCCTGCCGCCGGTGCACCTGCCCGTCGACGACCTGCGAGCCAGCGAGCAGGCGCGTCAGGACTATCTCGGCCTGTACGAGGATGCCGGCATCACGCTGACGGCGCTCAACTGCAACGGCAACCCACTCGACCCCAACCCCGAGGTCGGCCCGGCCCAGGCGCAGGACCTGTTCGACTCGATCGAGATCGCCGCCTCCATCGGAGTCACGCGGGTGGTCACGATGTCGGGCACCCCCGCGGCCAGCGCCGGTGGGCAGTACCCGGCGTGGAACGTGCTGCCGTGGCACAGCGTCTTCCTCGACGTACGCGACTACCAGTGGAACGAGGTGGCCATCCCGTTCTGGCGCAAGGTGCAGGCGCACGCCGCCGACCACGACGTCAAGGTCGCCATCGAGATGCACCCGCACAACGTCGTCTACAACCCGGCCACGCTCGAGCGGCTCGCCACCGAGATCGGCGCCACCCACGTCGGCGCCGAGCTCGACCCCAGCCACCTGTTCTGGCAGGGCATCGAGCCGGTCGAGGCGGTCGACCACCTCGGTGACCTGGTTTACAACGCAGCCGCCAAGGACACCCGCATCAACGCCGCCGCACGCGTCAACGGTGTTCTCGACGACCGGTTCACCCGAGTGCGGTCCGACGACCCGGACGCGCTGAGCCTGGGCGGCTCCTACACGCTGAGCGGCTGGCCGACCAACGCCTCCTGGGACTTCGTCGCGGTCGGCCGCGGCCACGACGTCGACTGGTGGCGCTCGTTCCTGCAGGCGCTCGAACGGGTCGACTCCGCCATGGCGGTGAACATCGAGCACGAGGACCAAGAGCTGGACCAGATGGAGGGGCTCCGCTCGGCGGCGGAGACCCTGCTGGCCGCGGCCGGACGGGCCTGAGGCAGGCGGAGGGTGCTACCGCAAGGTGGCACAGAGACGCTCACGAGGTGACGGTGCGAAGTCGCTTCTGTCGGGTCCACGGACTTTCCACCGTCGACGGGACTCAGCCGCACCCGGACCGACGGGTGGGTAACCTACTTACTCATGAGCACCCGGGTGCAGGTCGTTCTCGACGAGTCCGAGCGTGAGGCCTTCCGGCGGCGAGCCGAGGCGGAGGGCATGTCGCTCAGCGCATGGTTCCTCGGGGCTGCGCGTCGTCGGTTCGCCGAGGGGCGTACCGGCCCGCTGACCGATTCCCGTGCACTCAGCGCATTCCTTGCCGGGGTGCCGGACGCGCGGGCAGCGGAGCGCGAGCCGGAGTGGGAGGAGCACCTGAGCGTGATGACCGCCTCTCGGGCCGGCGGGCACCGGCGGTGATCTTCGTCGACACCAACGTCTTCATGTACGCGGTTGGTCGCCCACATCCTCTGCGTGAGCAGGCACAGGCCTTCTTCGCACGGGCCGTCGCCGAGTCCGAGCCCCTTGCCACGTCCGCGGAGGTGTTGCAGGAGCTCTGCCACGCCTATCTGCCAGTTGGTCGCGGCGCCACGTTGGATGCCGCACTCGCCCTGGCCACCTCTGTCGGCAGCATCTGGCCGCTGGAGGCCGACGACGTCCTCTACGCCCGCTCACTGGCCAGCCGGCATGGTGACCTGGGCGCCCGAGACCTGCTTCATCTCGCCTCCAGCCGACGTCGCCGTGTGTGCGGGTTGCACACCTATGACCGCCGCCTGGCTGCTGCGTTCGCCACGGGGTGAGCAGCGCGACCGCGGGTGCGAGCGGCGGCTTGGTCGATGACCAACCGTTTGCGAGGGTAGAGCCCGTGCTCACCCCCCGTCACCGCTCCCTGCCGCTGCGTGCTTGCGCTGCGGTGCTGGCGTTGAGCATTCTGGGCGGACTCACCGCCTGCAGCACCGACCAGATGCCCGTGGCGGCCGACCGCTCCGGCCGGCAGACCGAGTCCGGTCACCGGACCAAGGAGGCCAAGGAGGTCAAAGAGGCCAAAGAGGCCAAGGAGAAGGACAAGCGCGCCGAGGGCCAGTGGAGTACGGCCGGGCGGCCCGCCAGCGTCGTCCCGGACTCGTGGCCGGGTGGCCCGAGCCGCAAAGAGCTCCGCCGCGCCATGCACATCGTCGGCCGGATGAGCGTCGACGAGCGGGCCGGGCAGGTGGTGGTCGCGGCGTACGACGGCACCACGCCGCCGGCCCAGCTCGTCCGCCAGCACCACCTCGGCGGCGTCATCCTCTTCGAGGCCAGCGTCGGCGACCCGGTCACGCTCGCGTCCCGGTTGCACGCGTTGCAGAAGCACTCGGGTCGGTCGTTCCCGCTGTGGATCGGCGTCGACCAGGAGGGTGGTGTCGTACGTCGGCTCGGGCCGCCGTTCACCGGCTTCGGGCC
>JBBSMD010000139.1:0-5316 GCA_038233355.1 Propionibacteriales bacterium | reverse complement strand
TCGACCGCCGCGTCGCCGCGTCGCAGGTCGGGCAGGGTGTCGCCCATGGCGTCCGCCAGCCGGGTGATGGCCAGCCGGTGCACCGCATCCACGCCGTCGAGCAGCTCGAAGACCCGGTCACGCACCTGCTCGTCGCGCTCGACGTCGTCGAGCAGCTGCTCGAGCCGGTCGAGCAGCGGACCGAGCGCAGCGAGCGCCTCGTCGGATGGGGGTGGGGCCAGCGCAGGCTCGCCGGCGGCGTCAAGCACCGTCTTCCCGCACCTTGGTCCGGGCGTAGTCGACCAAGGTGTCGTTTAGCTCGACCCCGTGCTCAGCCCGGGCGTGGTCCGTGACCGCGGCCATCAGCTCCTGCTCGGTGTCGGCCTCGGCGACGTTGGTGCAGACGACCCCGACGTCTGCGCAGCGGAACTGCACACTCACAACTGACTCACCTTCACTCGGCGGTGCCGGCGGTTCACGACGCCTCGGCGGCGCGCTGCGGGCCGAGATCGTCGGCCAGTGCCTCCAGCGCCTCGGCGACGCCCACCAGGTCGGTGTTGATGTCGGTGAGGATGCCGTCGACCGGTCGGACCCGGTGCGCGATGGCATCGACACCGAACACGACCTTGCCGAGCGTGTCGGTGAGCCGGCGCAGGATCATGACGACCCAGAGCAGGTAGAACGCCAGCGCGGCGACCAGTACCCCGGTCACGACCAGGGCGGCGATGGCGGCAGCGGACATGGTGGCTCCCTCAGGCCTGACCGGCAGCAAGACGGCGCAGCGAACTGACGTAGTCGCCTGCGCTGGCGGCGACGTCACCAACGAGCTCCCTGGTGGTGACCAGCTCGGGCACCGGCTCGACCGCCACAGTGATGCCCACGCCGTGCTCGAGGATGTCGTCGGCGTATCGGGCGCACTCCAGCGCGGGGCGGATGACGTACGTGGCGAGCAAGACGACCACGGGGGCGACGACCAGCAGGCCCACGGCGCTCATCACCCACATCACGACCACTGCCGACCTCCCGTCGCCGCGCCCGAACTTCGTCACTGCAGTGTGCACAACGGTACGTGTGCAGCGCTAGTACCGTGACCGGATCGAGAGGAGACGTCCATGAGTCAGACGATGGCGGTGGCCAGCACACCATCAGGGCCGGCGGTGACGCGCCTGCGCCTCGGGGTGGTGGGCAAGGGTGGCGTGGGCAAGACCACCGTCTGCGGACTGCTGGCGCGCACGTACGCCGGCAGGGGGCGCCAGGTCGTAGCGGTCGACACCGACTCCAACCCCAACCTCGGATTGTCGCTCGGGCTGTCGCTGGAGGAGACCGAGGCCGTGCCGGTGCTGCCCCGTTCGACGGTGGTGGGCTCTGGCGGCGCGGTCACCTCCGCCGAGCTGGTGGCCGAGTACGGCCGGCCCACACCCGCCGGCCCGACGTTGCTCTCGGCGATCAAGGTGGCGCAGGCCGGGGCCGGCTGCACCTGCAGCGGTCACGCCACCGTGCGCAGCCTGCTCACCGACGCGCTGCGCGACATCGACCTGACGCTGGTCGACATGGAAGCCGGCCTGGAGCACCTCAGCCGGTCCGGTGGCACCCTCGCGCACGCCGACCTCCTGCTGGTCGTCTGCGAGCCGACGCGCAAGTCGGTGCTCACTGCCGCGCGGACCGCCGCCCTCGCCGACGAGCTAGGCATTCCCGGGGTGCTCGCCGTCGGCAACAAGGCCCGATCCGACGAGGACACCGCCTACTTCGAGCAGGCACTGTCCGGCGAGGGCCTCACGCTGGCCGGAGTGCTTCCCTACGATGGCGGGGTCGCGGCGGCGGACCGTGGCGGTGTCGACGGGCTCACACCGGTCGGGCCGGCCATGCAACAGGTCCTCGACCAGATCGTCGACGCCGCCGACGTGGCGCACACCCGGAAGGGGAGCCTCGGCGGCTGAGCGCCGGATCGCTCAGCCGCCGTCGAGGACCAGCTCGGCTAGGTGCACCAGTGCCCGCACCCCGGGTGAGGCCGGGGCCGCGTCGAGTGGTGCGGCGCCGCCGCGTTCGGCGGCCAGGATGGCCGGATCTTCAGGCACCAGCCCGACGGGCTCGCGGGGGAACGCCGCCCGCACCCGGACCAGGTCGTCGTCATCGCGGACCCGGTTGGCGGTGACCACGACCCGGCCCAGTCCTGCCTCCACGACCGTCTCGGCGGCACGTCGACCCACCTCGAGCGACTTTGTCGTGGGCTCGACCACCACGACGACGACGTCGACCGCCTGACCCTCCAGGCGCATGACGGTGCCCAGGCCCGCCTCGAAGTCGGCCACCACGGTCCGGCCCGACCGGGCCAGCTCGCCGAGCAGCTGCTCGGGCGAGACTCCGCATCAAGGACAGCCCGGCTCCGGGTTCTGGATCGCGGACACGACAGCGAGTCGTACACCGTCCGGGCCGTCGGTGCCGAAACGCTCGATCAGCTCGTCCGCGCTGTGGGCGTGCTCCTCAGTCCCGTCGTCGAGCGCGTCCCGCATGGAGACGAGCCGCTCGGTGGTCTCCTCGCCGAGGCCGAGGGAGATGCCGAGGTTGGGGTTGGTGTCACAGTCCAGAGCGAGCGTCTGGTGGCCGGCGCGGGCAAAGGTGCGGGCGAGCACCGCTGAGGTCGTGGTCTTGCCCGAGCCGCCCTTGCCGACCACAGCGATCTTCATCGTGGCTGCCTCTCTGCCTGGAGTGTGGCTACCAACGAACGTACCGCGTCCACCGCCGGCGCGTGCGGTGCCCACTCGAGCAAGGCAAGGCCCTGCCGGTCTGCCTCCCGGAGGGCCGTGTCCTCCGGAACGGCACCCGCCACCGGCAGACCGGTGCGCTGGGCCACCGTCGCGGCATCACCGGGCTCGCGCACCTTGTTCGCGACCACGGCCAACCGTGGACGTGTCGCGGAGTCGGCCAGCCTGGCGAGCCGGCGGCCGGTCAGGATCGATGCGGCGGTCGGCTCCACCACGAGCAGGAAGGTGTCGGCGTAGCGGCCCCACCGGAAGTACGGCTGGCGGGTGCCACCGGGCAGGTCGCCGACGACGCTCCATCGCGAAGGCAGGTCGTCGAGGACGTGTTGGTACCCGAAGTGCTGTCGAGAGTTGTGCCAACGCGCACCGCGCGCCTTGCCGAGCTGAAGAAAGCGCACACCGTCGGGGCCGCAGGCCGCATGCTCTTCGACGACCTGCGGACCACTCAGACCCGGCCTGAGCCGGTAACGCCGCCGCCCGTCTGCTTCGTACTCCTCGACGACCTCGTCGGGCAGACCGGCATCTCGACGCTCGACGCCCAACGAGTACGCCAGCCCGGGCATCGGGTCGGAGTCGAGGGCCAGCACCGGCTCACCGGTGCGTGCGAGCAGACGGGCGAACGTGCCGGCCAGCGAGGACTTGCCGGCACCACCCTTGCCCACGAACGCGACGCGCATGTCCGCACTGTAGGCACCCGACCGGCGCAGACACCCCGGTCGACCGGACGGCCCGGCCAGAAGTCCTTGCCAGGTGCATGTGAGGGGCGGATGATCGATGTACGCACCACGTACCCGAGGCGCAGCCGCAGGCGCGGTTGCGTGAAGGAGATCCCATGAGTGCCCCTGCTGTCACCTCCGGCCGAGCCAAGGCCGCCGGACTCATCGTCCTGATCGCCGGTGTGTGGGGAGGCCTCATCCCCTTCGTTGGCCCGACCTTCGGCTACGACATGGGCAACACAGCCGCCTGGGTCGTCACCGAGAGCCGCGTCACCCTGCACCTGGTCCCCGGCATCGTCGCAGTGATCGGTGGCGCGATGCTGCTGGGCCGGGGGACCAGCCAGACCCTCGGAGCCACGCTCGGCACCGCCGCTGGTGTCTGGTTCGTCATCGTGCCCTCACTGCACCCACTGTGGGCCGGTCAGAGCATGGGCGGCGGCATGATGGGCGGCTCGGCGCTGTCCAACGCGTTGTCGGCACTCGGCTACCACTACGGCACCGGCGCGCTCGTCATGGTGGCCGCGGCCTACGCGTGGGGCGCCCTGTCGTCTCGACGCCCGGCGAGCGTGAGCACGAGCGATCACTCCCGCTCGGTCGAACGGGAGTCCACCCTTTCGGGCTCGCGAGGCTGACCTGCGAGAAGTGGCCGTCGGCGGCAGTGGCCGGCGGCTGACCCGGTCGCTTGCGGGACGGCCACGGCGGCCCGGCGGTGTTCACGGTCACCGCGGCGGAGGGTTCGCCGCGCTGGTCGACGCCTTCCTTGCGCGCTGGGGCCGCTGCGGACTCTCAGCCTGGGTCGCGGAACTCACCCTGATGCAGGCAGTCGGGCTCGGCCTTAGCCTGGAGCCAGCGGCCAGCCTCTGGGGTGTACCAAGGATCGTGTCAGATGACGAATGATCGGCGGTGACGACTCGGTCGAACAGGTGACGCGCGGTAGTCAGTTGAAGGTCAGTGGCTGGCGTCGAGGTCGAATCGTCCGGCGATGGAGCCGCCAACCGTCCACGTTCCGCACGACCTGGTCGTGGTAGGTCACGCAGCCGACGCTCCGTCCGTCGTGACACCGATTCCTTTCGAACGCATCGAAGCGGTGTCGGTGTCTATCGGAGTGACAACGACGTTCGTGACCACATGGGCAACCGGGTTCCTCTCACCCCTTCCGCGTCAGAGATCGGTAACCATCAGCAGCAGCCGGTGCGCCCAGGCCAGGTCGACGCTGCGGCCACGGCGGTCGTGGCGGTCGTGGCGGTCCCAGCTGACCCGGCGGCGCACCGCGGTGACGGCGTCGTTGCCGAGCTTGACCAGGTGAAAATGGTCGACGCTGATGGTGGCCTTGGGCAGCCACTGGCGGACCGCGGATCGGAACGGCGCCGAGGGGTCGATGGCGACCACCTGGACCCGGCGGCGCCACCACCGAGGCCGAGCTTCCAGCCAGTTGCGGACCGCGGCGGAGTCGCGGCCGTCGACGACGTCGACGACGTTTCCGCTGCTCAGGTCCACCATGCACGTCATCCACAGCTCGGTCCGTGCCCAGCCGCCGGCTTCGTCGCGGAACCAGCGCACCGTGGCCGAAGCGCTCCCCGTGCAACTGTCGGCGCTCGTCAGTGACCGACCTGCGGATGAGCAGGCGTCTGGCCGGTCGGCTGCGGTCATCCGGTCCAGGACCGATACCTGGGGGTCGACGAGCAGACAGATCCCGCGGCTCCCGTGGCCACCGGCGCGCGGCTGGGTGAGCTGGTGCAACACGTCGGCTCGGGTGTCTCGCAAGATGTTCGCCGCGATCGCCCGGGTGCGGCGGCGCCACGGGAAGCAGCGGATCCGCACCCACAAGGCGCCCATCACCATCGGGTCGATGTCGTCCGATA
>JBBSMD010000138.1:0-5351 GCA_038233355.1 Propionibacteriales bacterium | reverse complement strand
CCAGCGGGGATGATCCCTTGCTCGATGCCCGATCACCGCAAACCGGCCCCAGCTCGCAACCCCCCGAGCGACCTGTCGGGAGAGGGGCGGCCACGTCCCCGGCTCCCTCGTGCCTGACAAATCGTTGCAACGGGGGAACGGCCACCGGTGCACGCTCGTCCGCAGCGACGAGCCGCTCGGAAAAACGCGGGCGCCCCCCAGGGGATCGCAGTGAGACACTCGCGCGAGTTGCTATGGGCCGCTTGCGTTGACCCCGTGCTACCTCGTGCTCGCCGGGGGGTGGTCGGGCCAGTCCACGGCGTAGCTCGGGTCCTTGCCTGCTGCCAGGCGTGCGTGGCGGAGCAGCTCGCGCACGATGCCGGTATTGCCCATGACACACCCGTGGTGCGGCTCGAGGTCAGGAGGGTCGTCTCGGTACTCGACGTTGCACCAGCGAGCTCCCTGGTCGTCGCGGGTCGCGCGATCTGCCAGGTCCGGCATGAGCACGTCGGCGAAATCGAGTCCGTCGCCTCGGGTGACCTGTCGGTCGCAGGCCAGGGCGAGCACTCCAGCGGTGCCACAGCAGCGGCCGTTGTTGTCCCAGAACCACCTCCGCGACTGTCGCAGGCTGTCGTGGCCCACCCATGAGAGCGCCCCGTAAGCCCCGCCCGGTGAGGTTCCCGGGAAAGGGGCGTCTACCGGTCGGGGGAGTGTCACCATCCGAAGGCGAGCCTGGCTCTTCACCCTGGGGGCCCGCTGCAGGGGATCGGCACACGGTGGCGCCCGGTCGCGCTGGCATCCTCAGGTAGGAGCTTCACCTGAGGGAGGAACTGTCGAGTTCCCACAAGTGCTCGTATCCGGTCGTTACCGGGACGGAGAGAGGACCCTCCACCCGCACGGCTCCCATATATGGGGCCTGGGACGGCTCCGCGCTCTGGCAAGGCGTCCAGCCGCACGGCGACGCTGGGGACGTGCTTGCGCGCGTTCACCTTCGGCCACGTCCGCACCGCCAACGCCGCCTGGCTGGTCCTGGCCGCGATGGCGTTCAACCCCACCCGCGCCGCTGGCTGCGCTGCCGGACCCACCCACGCCCGCTCGACCACCGCCACCATCCGCACACAGCTGATCGGTGTCGCCGCCCGGATCACCCGCTCGACCCGGCACCTCGTGCTGCACCTACCCCGCGACTGGCCCTAGGAAATCAGCTGGCAACAGCTGTTCACCACAGCCTGCGGCCCACCACCCCCGGCAACCTGCTGACCACCACGGGCAGGACCGGAGACCACCGTGGAAACGCCGGGCAGACCGGCCAGTCTGTGCTGCCCACGCCCAGCACCCGACACAACCAGCTCAACCATCCAGCCGAAACGCCCTCAACCAGCGCTCACCGGTGGATTCAGAGGCGTACCCCACCGACGTACGGGTATGAAGGGGAGGCCGACACCATCACGAGGAGAGACCATGCAGACCGCCCACATCGCGCACCTGTACGACGACCCCGGCCCGTTTGCGTCCGTGCTGGTCGACGTGAGCCGAGACCATGAGGACGCCGCGCACGAGGTGGAGCTACGGGCGCGAGAGGTCCGCGAGCAGCTGAGCGAGCAGGGGGCCCCCGACCAGGTCGCTGTCGCGGTGGCAGACCGGTTGGTGACCAACCCGCACCAGCCCGCGCCGTTGAGCCGGCTGGTCGTGGCCACCGAGCGGGGGGTCTTGCTCGACGAAACGATGCACGAGCGCACCTCCCGGCCTCAGGCGGTGTGGGCACCGCTCCCTGACCTGCATCGCTGGATCGCTGCGCAGGACGGGTCACTGCCGTTCGTGCTGGCGGTCGTCGACCACGAGGGAGGTGACGTGGGGCTCTTCCGCTCCGAGCTGGCCAACGCCGACGAGCAGGCGGCCGCGGGCGGCGGGACGGAGGCGGCGCATGAGGAGGACGCCAGCGGCCGCTCGCACCAGCGCTACCAGAACGTGACGGAGACGATCTGGCACCGCAACGCCGAGGCCGTGGTCGACCAGGTCCTGTCGCACGTACGCGCCGGTGTCGAGACTGTGCTGATCGCCGGCGAGCCACGCTCGCGCTCCGACGTGGAGACGATGCTCGAGAGCACTCCTGCCGATGTCGTGCAGCTCGAGACCGGCAGCCGGGCCGCGGACGGCGGCGGAGAGGCGCTGTGGGGCGCGGTGCACGACGCCTTGGTGGCCACCGTGGCCGGTCGACGCTTGCAGGTGGCCCACGAGCTGCGGGACCGGCTCGGCACCGGGCGCTCCGTGGCGACCGGCGTGGCCGACGTGGCCGACGCCTTCGTCCGTGGCCAAGTCGAGACCCTCGTGTTCGACCCCGATGCGACGGCCGAGCAGACGCTCTCCCCCACCGAGCACCCGGGGCTGGCGCTGGGCGCCGTCGACGTGGCCGAGCCCGTGCGGGCCGACCTGGCCCTGGTGGCTGCGGCCGCCCTGACCGGCGCCGATGCGACCGTGGCCGGCACCGAGGCCCTCGGCGGCGCCTCCACGGCGGCGTTGCTGCGCTGGGACCAGTCGGGCTAGGTCACGTGGCGATAGACCTCGACGGTCCTGGCGGCGCACGCGTCCCAGCCGAAGTCACGCTCGGCCTTCGCCCTTCCGGCCCGGCCCATCGCCGCAGCGCGATCCGGGTCGGTCGCGAGCTCGCTCAGCCGGGCCGCGAGGTCGGCCTCGAACCGGCCAGGGTCCAGTGGTGTGCCGGTGCCGTCGGCGACCTGCTCGATCGGCACCAGCAGGCCGGTGTCGGCGTCGGCGACGACCTCGGGGATGCCGCCGGTGGCGGTGGCGACGACGGCGGTCTCGCACGCCATGGCCTCGAGGTTGACGATGCCGAGCGGCTCGTACACCGACGGGCAGGCGAAGACGGTCGCCGCAGTGAGCAGCACGAGTACGTCGGCTCGCGGCAGCATCCGGTCGATCCACACGACGCCTTCCCGGCGCTCGCGCAGCCCCGAGACCAGCGTCGCGACCTCGGCGCCGATCTCGGGCGTGTCAGGGGCGCCGGCGCAGAGCACGAGCTGGACCTCACGCGGCAGGTCGGCGGCGGCGCGCAACAGGTGTGGCAGCCCCTTTTGCCGGGTGATGCGTCCTACGAAGACCACGCTGGGTCGCTCGGGGTCGACGCCGAGCGCGCGGACCCGCTCCGGATCGTGCACCGGCGTCCACTCGCTGGTGTCGATCCCGTTGTGGACGACGTGCACACGGTCGGGGTCGAGCCGGGGGTAGCAGCGCAGCACGTCGTCGCGCATGGCCGTGCTCACCGCGACGACCGCGGCAGCGGCCTCGACCGCGGTGCGCTCGGCCCACGAGCTGAGCGCGTACCCACCGCCGAGCTGCTCGGCCTTCCAGGGACGCAGCGGCTCGAGGCTGTGCGCGGTGAAGACGTGCGGCACCTCGTGCAGCAGCGCGGCGACGTGGCCGGCCATCGCGGCGTACCAGGTGTGGGAGTGCACGAGGTCGGCGCCGGCGCAGTCGTCGGCCATCGCCAGGTCGACACCCAGCGAACGCAGGGCGGAGTTGGCGTCGTCGAGGTGCTCCGGCCAGGGGTAGCCGGTCGTGGCCGGCTCGTCGCGTGGGCCACCGAAGCACCGCACCTGGATGTCGAGCCCGTCCAGCCGCCGCAACGCGCGGACCAGCTCGGCGACGTGCACGCCGGCCCCGCCGTAGACGTCGGGGGGGTACTCCCGGCTCAGCACGTCGGCGCGGAGCGGACCGGACATACCGGAACCCTAGTGCGGTCGGCGCGGGCCCGGCATTGGTCGCCCAGGCTTCGACCCCTCTAGGGTCACGAGCGTGTCCCGGCGCGCGCGCGACCCTAAGGTGCTGACCATCGTCCTTGCCGGCGGCGAGGGCAAGCGGCTGATGCCGCTGACCGTCGACCGGGCCAAACCGGCGGTGCCGTACGGAGGCATCTACCGACTCATCGACTTCGCGCTCAGCAATGTCGTCAACTCTGGCTACCTCAAGGTCGTCGTGCTCACGCAGTACAAGTCGCACAGCCTCGACCGGCACGTCACCTCGACCTGGCGGCTGTCGGCGATGCTCGGCAACTACGTGGCGCCGGTGCCGGCGCAACAGCGGGTCGGCAAGCGCTGGTACGCCGGTAGCGCCGACGCGATCTTCCAGAGCCTCAACCTGGTCGGCGACGAGCGGCCGGACGTCATCGTCGTCGTCGGGGCCGACCACGTGTACCGGATGGACTTCGCCCAGATGGTCGCCGCCCACCTCGACTCCGGCGCGGGTGCCACCGTGGCCGCGATCAGGCAGCCGATCTCCATGGCCGACCAGTTCGGCGTCATCGACGTCGAACCCGACGACCCACGCTCGATCCGCGACTTCCTGGAGAAGCCGACCGCGCCGCAAGGGCTGCCGGACGCTCCGCACGAGATCCTTGCCTCGATGGGCAACTACGTCTTCGACGCCCGGGGCCTCGTCGAGGCGGTGACCGCCGACGCCGATGCAGAGGGCAGCAAGCACGACATGGGGGGCGACATCGTGCCGGCGTTCGTCGACAGGAACGAGGCCGCGGTCTACGACTTCAAGGACAACGACGTGCCGGGCATCTCCGAGCGGGACCGTGACTACTGGCGCGACGTCGGCACGCTCGCCTCGTACCACGAGGCCCACCTGGACCTCGTCTCGGCATTGCCGGTGTTCAACCTCTACAACGCCGAGTGGCCGATCTACACCGCCTCCGGGCCCATGCCGCCCGCGAAGCTGGTGCACGGCGCCGGTGAGCGCCCCGCCTATGCCGACCAGGCGCTGCTCTCACCGGGCGCGGTGATCAGCGGGTCGCGGGTCGAGCGTTCGGTCCTCTCGCCTCGGGTCCACGTCGGCCACGGTGCCGAGGTGTGCGAGTCGGTGCTGCTCGACAACGTGGTGGTCGGCGAGGGAGCGCGCGTGCACCGAGCCATCCTCGACAAGAACGTCGTGGTGCCTCCCGGCGTCGAGATCGGAGTCGACCCCGAGGCCGACGAGGCCCGCGGGCTCATGGTGCGCGACGGCCTGACCGTGCTCGGCAAGGGCGAGGTCATCCAGTCGCAGTGAGCGAGCCGACGACCGGCCGCGTCCCTCTGCGCACCGCCGGATCCGGATCGTCATGGTGCCCTGCGCACCGGCGGATGCGGATCGTCACGGTGCCCCGGTTTCATCGGCGGATGCGGATCGTCACGGCGTCGGAGACCACACCGCGGCCAGGTGCCACGACCCGTAGGCGGTTCGGCCCGGGCCTGCCCAGCGCGACCCGCACCCGAAACCTCTTGGCGTGGATCCCGGCCGTCACCGGGAAGCGTCGCCAGCTGCCGCCCTCGAAGCGTTGCACGTGCAGACGCCCGCCCAGGTTTCCCGAGACT
>JBBSMD010000137.1:0-5392 GCA_038233355.1 Propionibacteriales bacterium | reverse complement strand
GCGAGCGCCCCGACCTGGGAGGTGGCCGTGATCGTCGCCGGGTCGTCGGCGTCTGCACGCGTCGGTTCGGCCTCCAGCGGTGCCGCGGGAGCCCGCTTCACCGCGGCCAGCAGCATCTGGGCGACGTCGAGGACCTCGACCTCCTCTCGGGCGCTGCCTTGGGACTGGGCCATGGTGAGGCCGTCGGACAGCATGACTCGGCAGAACGGGCAACCGGTCGCGATCTGGTCGGCGCCGGTGTCGACGGCCTCGGCGGTGCGGTCGAGGTTGATCCGCTGGCCGATCTTCTCCTCCATCCACATCCGCGCACCGCCCGCACCGCAGCAAAAGGACCGCTCGCCATGGCGGGGCATCTCCTTCAGCTGGGCACCGGGGATCACGCCCAACAGCTCTCGGGGAGGCTCGTAGACCTGGTTGTGCCGGCCCAGGTAGCACGGGTCGTGGTAGGTGATGGTGCGCCTATTGACCGACCCGGCCACCGCGCCGTCGTCGGGGACGGGGGTCAACCGTCCCTCTCGCACCAGCCGGTTCAGCAGCTGGGTGTGGTGCACGACCTCCAGCTCCATCCCGAGCTGGCCGTACTCGTTGCGCAGCGTGTTGAAGCAGTGCGCGCAGGTGGCGACGACCTTGGTTGCCTTCGCCTCCCGCAGCGTCTCGGCGTTTTGCGCCGCCAGCATCTGGAACACGAACTCGTTGCCGGCCCGCCGTGCCGGGTCCCCAGTGCAGGTCTCGCCGTCTCCGAGTACGGCGAACTCGACCCCCGCGGTGTGCAACAGCTCGGCCACCGCCTGGGTGGTCTTCTTGGCCCGGTCCTCGTACGCCCCCGCGCAACCGACCCAAAACAGGTACTCCACACCGGACAGGTCCTCGACGTCGCTGCCGACCTGCTTGACCTCGAAGGGCAGGGCGCGAGCCCAGTCCATCCGCGCCGCCGGCGCCATGTTCCACGGGTTGCCCTTGGTCTCCAACCCCTTGAACAGCTGGTTCAGCTCGGGGGGGAAGTTCGCCTCCACCAGCACCTGGTAGCGGCGCATGTCCACGATGTGGTCGACATGCTCGATGTCGACCGGGCACTGCTGCACACACGCCCCACAGGTCGTACAGCTCCACAACACGTCCGGGTCGATCACCCCGTACGCCGACTCCGCACCGATCAGCGGACGCTCGGCCTCACGCACTTCCGCGGGCGGCGCCGAGGCCGAGTCGTCGGCTTGCAGGTAGGGCGCCTTGGCGTAGACGTGCTCGCGCAGCCCGGTGATCAGCAGCTTCGGCGACAGCGGCTTGTCGGTGTTCCACGCCGGGCACTGGCTCTGGCACCGCCCGCACTCGGTGCAGGTGGTGAAGTCGAGCAGCCCCTTCCAGGAGAAGTCCTCGACCTTTCCCACACCCAGTGCCGCATCCTCGTCCAGCTCGTCGAGGTCGTCGAGCGAGACCGGTGCACCGGCCACCGTCATCGGCGGCAAGCCTCCCAGCGAGGGCCTCCCGTCGGCGTGCCGCTTGAACCAGATGTTGGGCCAGACGGTGAACCGGTGCCAGGCCACCCCCATCGTCAGGTTGGCCGCCAGCACCGCGAACCACGCCATCGAGATGAGGATCTTGGTCGCGGCCAGCAGGTGGATCGACGTCTCCAGGGTGCCGGTCGACAGACCAGTCAGACCCGCACCGAACCAGGCGGTGAACGGGTAGTGCCAGGCCGAGTCGCCGGTCAGGGCGTACTCCAACCCACGCAGGCCCAGCACGCACACGACGATCCCCAGGATCGTCGCCTCGACGTAGTACGCCTGCCACATCCGCGACCCGAAGAACCGGCTGCGACGCCCCAGACCGCCGGCCGGGCGGTGCGACACCCGGTAGCCGATCAGCCCGACGATCGCGACCAGGCCCAGCCACGCGATGGCCTCGGCCAGCCACTCGTACACCACCCGGTGCCCGATCACCGGCAGTGCGAACTGCGCGTCGAACAGCTGCCCGTAAGCGGTCACCAAGGTGAAGAACAACGCCCCGAACGCGATGAACACGAACCAGTGCGCCACCCCCACCCACGTCCAGGCCAGCATCCGCGTGTGGCCGAGGGTCTCGCGCAGCATCATCGCCCACCGCGCACCGCGACGGTCACCGCGACCGACCGCCGGCTGGCCCAGGCGCACCACCGACACGATCCGCGTCACCGCCCGGGCAAAGAGCACGACCGCCACCACCGACACCAGCAGCGACACCACGATCGCTGCCACCTGGACGAACGGCATGCACGCTCCTCGCCGCGACGCGGTCGGTCCGGCCGCTCGGTTCGCCGACCCCAGGCGCCCGTGCCACGAGCTGCCGGGACGCGTCGGCGACTCAGATCGTACGCACCGTGAGCGGCCGAGGGAGCCGTGACCGCTCGCCTCGGCTCACGGCGTGGGCGTTGCTTCCGACCACCAGTGATGACGGCGTGACTCTAAGTGGTCTAGGCCCGTGCGGTGAGCCTTCCGGATTTCCGGCCACACAGCCCCCGACAGGAGCGTCACCCCTCACCAGCGACCGCGGTGGACCACCTCGTCGAGACGACGCCGTCGGCGCCGGGAACGGGTCGGCGCACCGTCGGCCGGGTGACCGATCGTCACCGCCCCGACCGGCTCGAAGTCGTGCGGCACGCCGAACGCCGACCGCAGCGGGTCCACCCGCTCGCCCGGCACCCCGAAGAAGCAGGCGCCCAGGCCGTCGTCGCACACGCTGAGCAGGATCAGCAGCGCCGCCATCCCGGCGTCCACGTGCCAGTACGGCACCGGCCACCGCGAGTCGTCCCGGTGGTCCCAGCCCTTGTCCGGCGCGGCGTAGCGGTCGAGGTAGGCCCGCCGGTGCGAGAACGGCACCACGACGACCGGGGCACGCCGCATCCCCTGCGACCAGGAGTCGGTCCCCCGGCCCGGGGGGGTCGCCGCCGCCCAGAAGCGGGCCACGTCGCCGGGGGCGTCCAGCACCAGGAACGCCCAGCCCTGGGTGAAGCCTGCGCTCGGGGCGCGGGTGGCCCGGTCGAGCGCCCGCTCGACCACGCGGGGGTCGACCGGCTCGTCGCGGTAGCGGCGCACCATGCGCCGCCGTCGGATCACCTCGCCGAGCTGCATGCGTACACCCTGCCAACGCACCCTGCCCAACGCACCCTGCCCAGCGCCCGGGGCGCTGGCGTACCGCCCGCTCGCCCGGGGTACTCTGGCTCGCGTACGACAGGGGAGCGCCACCGAGGCGCTGAGAGTGCGGATCCCCGCAGACCCTCGAACCTGCTCCGGTTAGCACCGGCGAAGGGAGTCGAAGCATGTCAACGACGATCCATGCACAGGCACCGGCCCGGCTGTCGTGGCGCACGGTGGACCTGCTCACCGCCACCATGATCGGCGTCGCGGTGGGTGTCGCCTTCTGGGGCTGGGACCTCGCCTACGCCGGCCTGTCCCAGGCCGCCGTCTTCGCCTACCTCCCGCTGTCGGGGCTGCTCGCCGGCCCCTGGCTGCTCGGCGGTGTCGTGGGTGGGTTGGTGGTGCGCAAACCCGGCGCGGCGGTGCTCGCGGAGCTGGTCGCGGCCAACGTCGAGTACCTCCTGGGCAACCAGTGGGGCTCCGGGGTGCTCGTGTCCGGGTTCCTGCAAGGACTCGGGGTGGAGATCGTCCTCGCGGTCTTCCTGTACCGGCGCTTCGGCGTGCTGGTCGCGGCGCTGGGTGCCGCGCTGGCCGCGACGCTCGAGTCGGTCTACGAGTGGTACGTCTACTTCGCCGACCTGCCCCTGCGCGACCAGCTGGCCTACCTCGGCTTCTTCGCGCTCTCCGGCGCGGTCGTCGCCGGGGTGGGCGGCTGGCTGCTGGTACGGGCGCTTGCTGCCGCCGGTGCGCTCGACGCCTTCCCGGCCGGTCGCGAGCATCGTGACCGCACTGCGGGCTGACCTCACCGGCCCGAGCGCGCTCGGCGCGCCCGCGGGCCTCGCCCTGCGCGGCTTCGGCTGGCGGCCGGCCGGTCGCCGCCGACCCGTCGTCGCCGACCTCGACCTGTGCGTCGAGCCGGGTGAACGCGTCCTGCTGGTCGGACCGTCGGGGGCCGGCAAGTCGACCGTGCTGCGAGCCGCCGCCGGTGTGCTCGGTGACGCCAGCGCGGGCGACATGTCCGGTGCGGTCCTCGTCGACGGTGCCTCGCCGGGCCGTGACGGCCGCACCGGGCTGCTGCTGCAGCGGCCCGGTGACGCCGTCGTCGCGGAGCGCCTCGGGCGCGACGTCGCGTTCGGCCCTGAGAACCTCGGCCTCCCCCGAGCCGAGGTGTGGGCGCGGGTACGCGAGGCGCTCGATCTGGTGGGGTTGGCGTACCCGCTCGACGTCCCCACCCGCACCCTGTCCGGCGGGGAGACGCAGCGCCTGGCACTGGCCGGTGCCCTGGCGATGCGACCGGGGCTGCTGCTGCTCGACGAGCCGACCGCCATGCTCGATCCGGTGTCCGCGGCGACCGTGCGCGACGCCGTCAGCGAGGTGGTGGCCACCACGGGGGCGACGCTCGTTGTGGTCGAGCACCGACTCGGCCCGTGGCTCCCCCACGTCGACCGGTTGGTGGTCTTGGCCGCCGACGGCTCGCTGCTGGCCGACGGGCCACCTCAGCGCGTGCTGGCCGAGCACACCGCGACCCTGGCGGACGCGGGCGTGTGGGTGCCGGGCGTGCCCGACCCGCAGCCGGTCGCGATCGACGCCCTCGGGGACGACCGCTGGGGGCAAGGCGGGGGGTCGGGTGGCGGGTGCGCCGTGCACACTGACGCGCTGCACGTGAGCTTGCATAGCCGCACCCTGCGGGGCAGCCGCCACCACGATGCGGTGCGGGGCGTCGACGTGAGCGTCGAGGCGGGTGCCGTCACCGCTCTCACCGGCCCGTCCGGAGCCGGCAAGTCGACGCTGCTGGCGGCCCTCGGCGGGCTGGTCGACCCCACCAGCGGTCGTGTGGTGCCGGGGCCGACGGTCGCCGACGGTCTGGCCGCGCCGATGCACCGGTGGCGCTCCGACCAACTCGCCGCCCGTGTCGGCTGGGTGCCGCAGGACGCCGAGCACGCACTGCTGACCCGCAGCGTCCGAGCCGAGGTGCGGCTCACCGCCGACCGCCTCGGCCGACCCGTCCCGGTCGAGGAGCTGCTGGCCGTCACGGGCCTGGCCGAGCGCGCCGATACCGACCCGTACCGGCTGTCCGGTGGTGAGCAGCGCCGCCTCGCCGTGCTCGCCGGGCTGGCGCACTCCCCCGCCCTGTCGCTGGTCGACGAACCCACCGTCGGGCAGGATCGGCACACCTGGGCGGCGGTGAGCGGGCTGCTGCAGTCGCTGGCCGCTGGCGGCGCGGCCGTCGCCGTCTCGACCCACGACGAGACACTGGTGTCGGCACTGGACGCCACCACCGT
>JBBSMD010000136.1:0-5428 GCA_038233355.1 Propionibacteriales bacterium | reverse complement strand
GTCATTCCGCCACCGAAGACGGCGAGGGGCGATCGGCTATCTGCACCCGGCGCGAGGCCCAAACGACCTCGGATCCGACCGTCCCTGAAGGGGCCTGGCGTGACCTCCGCATGACCTAACCGTGACCTAACGGGAGGTCACAAGGGGGGTTTTCAGGGGGTCTGGCGGTCAATCGGCCGAACCGCAAAAACCGCACCTGACCTGCACAACACTGGAGCGGGTGACCGGGATCGAACCGGCATGACCAGCTTGGAAGGCTGGGGCTCTGCCATTGAGCTACACCCGCGCGCCCTGGTGGGGCCATCTCATGATGCCATGCACGCGGCGCCCACCCGGACATCGAAGGCGGCGCGGCCGACCGGCCAGCTCGGGCGCTTCTCGTGCCTCACCCGGGTCCCTCAGGGCCCGCGGTCACGGCGCGGGTGCTAGCGCCCACAAGACCTCGCACTCCTCGTCGTCGCGGGCGTTCGCCCACGTGTGCGGTTCTCGCCCGGGGAAGGTGAAGGCGTCTCCGGCGCGCAGCCGCACCGACTCGGCGGTGAGGAATACCGTCAGCTGTCCACGTACGACATAGACGAACTCGACGTCGCAGTTGAGCGTGTAGAGCTCGTCACCGCCGGTGCCCCCCGGCTCCATGGTCGAGTGGATGACCTGCAGGTGACTCTGCGTGCCCGGCGTCAACAGGAATTCGCGGACATTGCGGCCGCCGAAGTTGATGCGCCTACCTTCCGACGCCCGGACCAGTTGGGTCTGCGGAGTCTCGAAGAGCTCACCGATGCGGATGCCGAGGACCTCGCAGACGGCGACCAAGGACGCCACCGACGGTGACACCTCATCGCGCTCGAGGCGACTGAGGAAGCCCTTCGTGAGACCGGTAGCCGCGGCGACCTTCTCCAGGGTCAAGCTGCGGGCCTGGCGCGCGGAGCGCAACCGGCCGCCGAGCCGCACGCTGTTGCCAGCGCCCGGCTCCGCGACGGGTCGGGTGCGTCCGGTCATCAGCCCTCCAGATCCATCGCGATCGCGCGTACGGGTGCACCGTCGGCATTCTCCAGGGCCATGGGGAAGCAGGTGACGAATGGGTCGGGGAAGTCGACCAGGTCGATGTTGCGAAAGTTTTCGCCGATGATCCCGCCCGCAGCGGCAATCAGGTGGTGGGCGGGATAGCCCTCGCCTGGGTGGTCGACGTCCGGCGTCTCGTCGATGTTGAGCGCGTCGAGGCAGAAGGTCCGCACGCCGAGGTCGAGCATCCGCTGCACGGCACCGGCGTCGAGGAAGGGGTTGTCGAAGTAGGCGGGTGTGCCGAAGTACTCCGCCCACCCGGTGCAGATCAGGGCGATGACGCCAGGCCGAAGCCCGGACGCATGTGCAGCGACGTGCTCCCAGGTGATGCGCTCCCGCGCCCCCACCCCCCGTACGTCGACCACGACGGCCGGTCCGGCAAAGAGTGCAAGGTCGACCTGATCGATGCGCAAGCCGTCCTCACGGAAGTGGTACGGCGCGTCGACGTGTGTGCCGGTCTGTGACCCCAGCTGCAGCCGCAGCAGGTTGAAGCCGTCGCGCTCGATCGTGGAGTGCACCTCGAAGCGGGGGGCGGGGTCGCCGGGATAGACCTGTGTGGCCGGCCCGACCGGCACGGACAAGTCGACGACGCGGCGAGTGAGCATGGCAGGTCTCCCTCGATCAGGGTGATGGGACAACTGATGTTGCTTCACAGGCAACTCGGGTCTAGCCTCGCCCGTCAACGGCTACGTGTCGAGCGATGGCCGCAAGCGTGAAAGGCGGTCGAGATGAGCGGACCCAGCCTTGCGGGGGACGTCGAGCCACGGCGGGTGAAAGTCACCGAGATAGAGCAGCACGGGATCGACACGATCCCCGACGAGCACCGCACCTCACGGCCTCTTGACCTGTTTCGGATCCAGTTCGGCGGCGCCAACACCTTCGCCACCATCATCTTGGGCACCTTCCCGGTGCTGCTCGGGTTGTCGTTGTGGCAGGCGGTCGCGGCGACCGTGCTCGGCGTCGTCGTCGGGGCGGCAATCCTGATGCCGATGGGGCTGTTCGGACCAAGGACCGGGACCAACAACGCGGTCTCGTCGGGCGCTCACTTCGGGGTCCGTGGCCGGGTGTTGGGCTCGTTCCTGTCCTTGCTGACAGCCATCGCGTTCTACTCCATCTCGGTGTGGGTGAGCGGTGACGCGCTCGCCGGGGCGCTGCAGCGGTTGTTCGACGTGCCCGACAGCGACCTCACCCGAGGCATCATCTACGCGGTGCTGGGAGCGCTGGTGATCGTCGTCGTCGTGTACGGCTACCAGTTCATGTTGTTGGTCAACAAGATCGTGGTCGTCGCCAACACCGTGTTGATCCTGCTCGGTGTCATCGCCTACGCCAGCATCTTCGACTTCGGCTACGACCCCGGTCCGGGCGCCTACGCCCTCGGCTCGTTCTGGCCGACGTTCGTTCTCTCGGCACTGATCGTCATGGGCAACCCGATCTCGTTCGGCGCCTTCCTGGGCGACTGGTCGCGCTACATCCCGCGCGGCACCTCGGTGCCGTCGTTGCTGGCGGCGACGTTCGGTGCCCAGCTGGCGACGCTGGTGCCGTTCCTGTTCGGGGTGGGCACGGCAACCATCGTGTCCGGTGAGGCCGATTACGTGTTCGCGCTCGTGCAGGCATCGCCGCTGTGGTACACGCTGCTGCTCGTGGTGGTCGCCTTCCTCGGCGGGATGTCGACCGGTGTCACGTCCCTCTACGGCACCGGCCTCGACTTCTCGTCGGTCTTCCCGCGCCTCAGCCGGGTGCAGGCGTCGCTGTTCATCGGCGTGCTGGCCTTCGTGTTCATCCTGGTGGGGCGACTGGCGTTCAACCTGTTGGACAGTGTCAACGCCTTCATCGGTGCGATCGTCATCTGCACCACGCCGTGGATGATCATCATGACGATCGGGTACGTGGTGCGACGTGGTCACTACGGCCCCCAGGACGTCCAGGTGTTCAACCAGGGCCGGGTCGGCGGTCTGTACTGGTTCACCAACGGCGTCAACTGGCGCGGCATGGTGGCCTGGATCCCGGCGGCAGTCCTCGGCCTCATGTTCGCCAACTACCCGCCACTGATCGAGGGCCCGTTCCGCAACAGCGCCGGAGGCGTGGACATCAGCCTCCCGGTCACCCTCGGCGTCGCTGCGGTGGTCTACCTGGCTCTGCTGATCGTCGTGCCCGAGCCGAGGTACGTCTTCGGACCGGACGGGTCGCGACTCGTCCCGACCGGTGGGGGCGAGACCCCACCACCCATCCACGACGACCCCCGCGCGTCCGCGGCCAGGCAGCGACGCCGCGCGGCGGAGCTGATCAGGGCCACCCGTGACTGACGCGGACCCGACGTTGTCATACGCCGGCGACTCGCCGCGCCGCACAGAAGGCGGCCGCCTCGGCCAAGTGGACGCGACGGTCGTGCCGCGCTATGCCGGGCCGGCCACCTTCGGCCGGCTGCCGCGCGTCGACGAGGTGAGCGACCTCGATGTTGCCGTGCTGGGCGTGCCGTTCGACACCGGCGTGAGCTACCGGCCCGGGGCGCGCTTCGGACCCAACCACGTCCGCGAGTCGTCGCGGCTCCTGCGCCCGTACAACCCGGCGGTCGACATCGAACCCTTCGCGCGCCAACAGGTGGCCGACGCCGGTGATCTGGCAGTCAATCCGTTCGACCTCACCGCGGCCATCGAGCAGGTTCACCACGGGGCCCGCTCGATCCTCGAGCGCGCCGATCGCCTCGTGACGATCGGTGGCGACCACACGATCGCGCTGCCCCTGCTGCGTGCCATGGCACATCGGCACGGCGGCCCGGTCGCCGTGGTGCATTTCGACGCCCACCTCGACACGTGGGAGAGCTACTTCGGCGCTGACTACACCCACGGCACCCCGTTTCGGCGGGCGTCGGAGGAGGGGCTCATCGACCGGTCGGCGGCGATGCACGTGGGCATCCGTGGACCGCTCTATGCCTCGACCGACCTCAGCGACGACGCGGGGCTCGGCTTCTGCGTGGTGCCCAGCGTCGAGATGGACGAGCTGGGCGCACGCGGCGTGGTGGAGCGCATACGGGAGCGGGTGCAGGAACGGCCGGTCTACGTCTCGGTTGACATCGACGTGCTGGACCCCGCGTTTGCACCCGGCACCGGCACCCCGGAGGCGGGCGGTTTGAGCAGCCGAGAGCTCCTGGCCATCCTGCGGGGTCTGGCCGACGTCAACCTCGTCGGCGCAGACGTGGTGGAGGTGGCACCGGCTTATGACCATGCCCAAGTCACCGGCATCGCGGCCTCGCACGTGCTCTACGAGCTCGTGTCCGCGATGGCACGACGCACTCAGGGAGGTGCCGGATGAGCGACTCTGAGCCGAAGGTGCTGGACGCGGCGGCGGCACTCGTGGCGGCGTTCGCAAGCGGCGACCTCGAGGCGTACTTCGCCTGTTTCGCCGACCACGCCTCGTTCGTCTTCCACTCGACCCCCCAGCTGATCGAGTCGGTGGACGACTACCGGCGGTTGTGGGCGAGCTGGCAACGAGACGAGGACTTTCGCGTCGTGTCCTGTGAGTCGTCGGCGCGACGGGTGCAGAGTCTCGGATCGGTGGCCGTCTTCACCCACCGGGTCCGGACGCGGGTCGCCTCTGTCGCAGGAGAAGTAGAGCTGCACGAGCGCGAGACGATCGTCTTCGAGCAGCAACCCGACGGCCGTTGGTTGGCCGTGCACGAACACTTGTCGCCGGATCCAGCGACTGACTGACCATGGGTCAGCAACTGCCGATCAGCCGTCGACGTCGCGGACCCCGACCATCTCCGCTCACACGATCAGTGGAGTAGTCGAGTCCTGTCTTGCGAGAGCTGGGGGTCGCTGACCGCTTGCCGCCCGAGGCGGAAACCGTGAATGTGCCAGGCGTGCGGCTGTTTGAAGCCGCTGGCTTCGAGGTGCACCTCCAGGGAACCGTCGCCCTTGGCGGCGACGGTGCCGGTCGAGTTCGCGCCGCTGCTGTTCTGCTAGGACAACGTGAAGTTGACCGTGTCGTCCGCGTGTGCGGGTGCGGCAAAGGCGAGCGGCATCGCGGCGAGACCGGTGGCCGCCATCAGTCGCAGGTAGTTCATGACAATTTGCTCCCTCGCTGGAGATCGGATTGCCTGCGAGGTTCGCTGCGGTTTGCCTCCCGGCACCCCGGAATGGTCGCTTGTGACAAACGTGCCGAATGCACACAGAGGCCGCCGACCGGCGTACTGGAGTGGTGGTCGCTCGAGGCGTCCGAGCAGCACCCGCGGTCCACTAGACTCGGTCGACGCCGCGGGGCGTAGCGTAGTGGCTAGCGCGCCTGCTTTGGGAGCAGGAGATCGCAGGTTCGAGTCCTGTCGCCCCGACCCCACCGTCTGTCGGCCAGCCGCGTCGTGCCAGGCGGCGCG
>JBBSMD010000135.1:0-5450 GCA_038233355.1 Propionibacteriales bacterium | reverse complement strand
CGGACTGGTCGCCGCAGAGGTGCAGAAGCTCGCGACGTACGGGCTCACCCCCCTCGACGCGCTCGGGGCGGCATCCTGGCGGGCGCGGGAGTGGCTCGGTCACCCGGTGCTCGAGGAGGGCGCGCCGGCCGACTTCTGCGTGTACGACGCCGACCCGCTGGCCGACCTGCGGGTGCTCGCGGCGCCGTCGCGGGTGTTCCTGCGCGGCCGGGTCGTCGCCTGACGCCGTGCTCGGGTCGAGTTGTCACCGTGCGCGGGGGCTGGGGCGCCCGCGCGCGGTGACAACTCGCGCACGCGGGCCCATGAGGTGCGATGGGTGCGGGTGCCGTTCGGGTGACTGCTCACCCGGGCCGGCCGGCCCCCACCGCCTCTCACCGTCGCGCGGCGGCTCTGGCACGACCGGCTCGTCGAGCGGTACGACGGCCAGGTCACCGTCGAAGGGGAAGAAGGGCCCGCCGAGCACCGGCTCGGGCGACACCTGCTCCCCGTACGGCAACCGCGAGTGGTACGCGGACAACTCTCGTTGACCCGGTGCGGCGCTCATCGCGCCAGCCAAGCAGTCTCGGGGCCGACCTGTCAGCGCTCGGCGCGAGGATGGGAAGGCTGCGTCACCACCCTGACACGTCGTCGGAAGGCAGAGGGGGTGGCGTTACCCGGATGGCGCTGGAGGGTCCGCGACGGCGTCGATTGGGAGCGAGCGGCCCTGTCTGGCAGACTGCACGGTCGAGCCCGACCGCGACCGGACCCTCTCGACCGGCTGCGGCGGCCCCAGGATCCGAGCGCACGTCCCCACCGGGCGCGGCGATTCACCCCCCCCTCGTAACGACAGGAGACACCACGCCCGTGGCCGTCAAGATTCGCCTCAAGCGGATGGGCAAGATCCGCCAGCCGTACTACCGCATCGTCGTCGCCGACTCGCGCACCAAGCGTGACGGTCGCGTGATCGAGGAGATCGGCAAGTACCACCCCAAGTCTGACCCGTCGCTGATCGACGTCGACAGCGAGCGTGCGCAGTACTGGCTCGGCGTCGGTGCCCAGCCGAGCGAGCCCGTCGCCGCCTTGCTGCGCAAGACCGGTGACTGGCAGAAGTTCAAGGGCAAGCCTGCGCCGGCGCCACTGGCCGAGGCTTCGCCCCGACGGGACAAGACCGAGGTCTTCAACGAGGCTCTGCGCGACGCCGGTGTCGAGGCGCACGCCGAGGCGGTCACCCAGCGCAGCCGCAGGAGCGCCGCCCCGGCCGCTGAGACGCCGGCCGCTGAGACGACCGAGCAGCCGGGCGACGCAGAGAGCAGCGAGGCCTGAGCGTCGTGGTTTCCGAGGTCGTCGAGCACCTGGTGCGGGGCATCGTCGAGCACCCTGACGACGTCGATGTGCGCGCCAAGGAGCTGCGGCGGGGTCGCCTGTTCGAGGTACGGGTTCATCCAGACGACCTTGGCAAGGTGATCGGGCGGGGGGGCCGTACGGCCACCGCCATCCGCACGGTCGTCGGCGCGCTCGCCGGTCGCGGTGGCGCCCGGATCGACTTCGTCGACGTCGACCGGCGCAGCTGAGCGCAGGCCCACCGTCGTGGTGGAGGTCGTGGTCGGACGCATCGGTCGCGCACACGGGGTGCGCGGCGAGGTCAGCGTCGAGGTGCGCACCGACGAGCCGGAGCGCAGGTTCGCGGTGGGTACGCGCATGCGGCTCGACCCGCCGCGGCCGTACTCCGCGGTGACCGTCGCCGGGGTCCGCCCGCACGCTGGCCGGCTGCTCGTCGCGTTCGAGCGGGTGTCCGACCGGACCGCGGCCGAGCGGTTGCGCGGGGCCACGCTCGTGCTCGACGTGGACGGCCAGGAACGGCCGGTGGACCCCGAGGAGTTCTACGATCACCAGCTTGTCGGCCTCGCGGTGTGCACCGACCGCGGAGACACCGTCGGCACCGTGGAGGCGGTGCTCCACCTGCCGGCCCACGAGGTGCTCTCGGTGCGTCGCAACGACGGTGGCGAGGTGTTGGTGCCGTTCGTCGCCGACGTGGTGACTAGCGTCGACGTGGCCGCTGGTCGGCTGGTCGTGGCGGCGCGCAGTGGCGCACTTGAGCCCGACCTCACCGGGTGACCCCACGTGCGCCTCGACGTCGTCACGATCTTCCCCGACTACCTGGCACCGCTCGACCTGTCGTTGCCGGGCAAGGCGCGCAGGCGCGGGCTCATCGACCTGCGTGTGCACGACCTGCGTCGCTGGACCTCCGATCGACACCGCAGCGTCGACGACACACCGTACGGCGGCGGTGCCGGCATGGTCATGGCGCCCGGCCCCTGGGGGGAGGCGCTGGACGAGCTCGTCCCACCCGACGCCGAACCGCCGACCCTCGTGCTGCCCACCCCGGCCGGCCGCCTGTTCACTCAGTCCGACGCGGTCCGGCTGGCCGCTTTGCCGTGGTTACTCTTCGCCTGCGGGCGCTACGAGGGGATCGACCAGCGGGTGCTCGACGAGGCCGCCACCCAGATGCCGGTCGAAGAGGTGTCGATCGGTGACTTCGTCGTAACCGGCGGGGAAGTCGCCACCCTCGCGATCGTCGAGGCCGTCGTCCGGCTACTCCCCGGCGTGTTGGGCAACCCTGCGTCCTTGTCCGAGGAGTCGCACACCGCCGGGGACGACGGGCCGATGCTGGAGTACCCCGTCTACACCAAGCCCGCCAGCTGGCGGGGTCGTGACGTGCCCGGCGTGCTGCTGTCCGGTCACCATGGCCGGATCGCCGGCTGGCGCCGCGAACAGGCGCTGCGACGTACCGCCGACCGTCGCCCGGACCTGCTCCCCCCGCCAGGAGGCGACCAGCCGAGCTGAGGCGTACGCCCGACCGGCCGCCGAAACCGCCCCGGGGGGCGCCTGCCGCCGATTTCGGCCGGGGCTGGTGGATGTGGCAGACTGATCCGCCGGCCCACGCGCTCGTCCGTCCACCCGACGGCCCGGCCCCTCTGCCACAGGGGAGGATCCGCAGCGGCGCGCCGGCACACCCCGCGCACCTCCCGACCGTACCGTCGCCTGACCTGTGGCAGCGGCGAGGAAGAGACGCCATGACCAACGCCATCGACGCTCTGGCCGCAGAGCGCAAGCGCACCGACCTGCCGAGCTTTCGCGCAGGCGACACTCTCAGGGTGCACGTACGCGTCGTCGAGGGCAACCGCTCTCGGGTGCAGGTCTTCCAGGGTGTCTGCATCCGGGTGCAGGGCTCGGGTATCGGTCGCACGTTCACCGTGCGCAAGGTGAGCTTCGGGGTGGGCGTCGAGCGGACGTTCCCGTTGCACTCTCCGATCTTCGAGACGGTCGAGGTCGTCACCCGCGGCGACGTGCGGCGCGCGAAGCTGTACTACCTGCGCAACCTGCGCGGCAAGGCCGCCAAGATCAAGGAGCGGCGTGACCCGGTAACCGGGCGCTGACATGCCCGGGCCGACGGTCGGGCTGCTGCTTCCGGTGCACGGCTAGGCTCTGCTGGTGCCCTCCGAAGCCGCCACGAAGAGAACCAAGAAGGCGCTGCCCCTGTGGCAGGAGGCGCTGCTCCTGCTGGTCTCCGCGCTGGTGCTCGCATTGTTGGTCAAGACCTTCCTGGTGCAGGCGTTCTACATCCCGTCGGGCTCGATGGAGACCACCCTCGACACCAACGACCGCATCCTGGTGCAGAAGGTGTCCTACTGGACCGGTGACGTCGAACGCGGGGACATCGTGGTCTTCGACGATCCCGACGGCTGGCTCGGCCCTGGCGACGGCCAGCCCGCGGTGCACGGCGTGCAGCGGGCGTTGAGTCTGATCGGGCTGTACCCGACCGGCGGGCACCTGGTGAAGCGCGTGATCGGGGTGGGCGGTGACCGGGTTCAGTGTTGCGACTCACAAGGGCTTATCAGCGTCAACGGCGAGCCCGTCGACGAGACCTACTTGCCGCGCCGGATGGCGCCCTCGCTGAGCCCCTTCGATGTCACCCTGCCGGCCGACAAGCTGTGGGTGATGGGCGACAATCGCCCGGGCTCGAGCGACTCTCGTGCCCATCTGGGCACTCCCGGTGGCGGGTTCGTGCCGACCGAGGACGTGGTGGGTAGGGTCTGGACGGTTGTCTGGCCGTGGTCTCGCCTGCAGGTCGTCGACGGAGTCGGCGACGTCTTCGCGGAGGTTCCGTCGGGCCACACCGCACAACCGTGAGCCGGCTGCCTCGCGGTGCCACGATTCGCCGCGACGCCGGACTGCACAAGTACGAACGCGCCCTGCATCGAAGCGGCATGACACCGGTGGCCGGCGTGGACGAGGCGGGGCGAGGCGCCTGCGCCGGCCCGCTGGTCGCAGCCGCCGTCGTGCTGCCGGCCGGCCGCTCCGGCGAAGTGCCCGGGCTCGCGGACTCCAAGCTGCTGAGCGAGCGCCAACGTGCGGCGTGCTACGCACGGGTCGTACGACGCGCCGACGCGTGGAGCGTGGTCGTGGTGGCGGCCACCGAGTGCGATCGGCTGGGGATGCACGTGGCCAACGTGGAGGCGCTGCGCCGGGCGCTGGCGCGGCTCGGCGTACGGCCCGCATACGTGCTCACCGACGGGTTCAGCGTCGACGGCCTGGGGGTGCCCGGTCTCGCGATCTGGAAGGGCGACCGGGTGACCGCGTCGATCGCTGCGGCCTCGGTCGTGGCCAAGGTGACCCGCGACCGGCTGATGGCGCAGGTGCACGAGCGCTTCCCGCTCTACGAGTTCGACGTGCACAAGGGCTACTGCACCGACCGCCACCAGCAGGCGCTCACCGTGCACGGGCCGTGCCCGGAGCACCGGTGGCGCTTCGTCAACGTACGCCGTGCGGCCGGGCGGGAACCTCCCGCGGCCGAGGCGTCCGCGCGCGCGGCGCACGGGGCCGAGGAGCGAGCGGCCGAGCCGTCCGCCTCGCACGGGCGAGCGGTCGAGGCGGCGCCGACCGCCGCGCACCGCTGACCGGCCGCTCTCGGCCCACAGCGGTCAACGACCTCGCCCTCGTGCACAAGCGCGACGCGACCTCGCTCCGACGCGCCGGCTGACGGCAGGTTCCACCCCGACGACCGGGAGGTGGAGCGATGGGGTCGACCGCGCGGCGACGTGTCGCGGTCGGACGGTACGGCGAGCAACTGGCCGCCCGCATGCTGCAGGCCCACGGGATGACCCTGCTCGACAGCAACTGGCGCTGCGAGCTGGGCGAGCTCGACCTGGTCTGCCGAGACGTCGAAGTGCTCGTGGCCGTCGAGGTCAAGACTCGCGCCAGCGAGGTGTTCGGCTCCGCGCTCGAAGCCGTGACGCAGGCGAAGGCCGCCCGGCTCCGCCGCCTGGTGGCCCGCTACCTGGCCGAGGCCGAGCTGGAGTGGTCACCGCGGGAGGTGCGGATCGACGTCATCGGAGTGCTCATCCCCACCCGGGGAGCACCGCAGGTCGACTACGTGCGCGGAGTGTCCTGATGGCGGTCGGGCGGATCTT
>JBBSMD010000134.1:0-5483 GCA_038233355.1 Propionibacteriales bacterium | reverse complement strand
GGCTCTGACAGCGGCTCCAGCTCGGGCGGTCCGGGCTCGGGCGGAGGCAGCGGGCCGGATGGCTCCAGCCGCGGTGACGCCGGCTCGGGCGGTGTCAGCGGTGGTGCGGGCTCGACCAGCGCGCCGACACCGACCACGACGCCGACCCCGGGGACGCCGACCCCGGGGACGCCGACCCCTGGGACGCCGACCCCTGGGACCCCGACCCCGGGGACGCCGAACCCGAGCGTGACCCCGAACGCCCCCGCGACCCAGACCCCCGCACCGGCACCGGACCTGTCGGCCGGGACGGAGGCGGATCGGGCGCAGGAGACGGCAGCGGCGCGCGCCCGAGCCGCGCGGGCGCAGGAGGCACGGCAGGCCAGGGAGGACCGACGCCGCCTCGAAGGATGGGCGACCAAGGAGGCCGGCGTCGAACCGACCGGGCCAGCCGCCGGCTCCGACGTCGTGGTCACCTCGGACGTCCCCGACGAACCCGCCGTCGATACCGGGTCACCTCTCGTCACGGTTCTCGGCGCCGGATTGTTGGCGCTGCTGGCGCTCGGCGGAGGCATGACCGCCTGGCGCCGCCGGCGAGGCTGAGGCCACCATGGGCCAGCGGTGAACGCCTCGGGCGGCTCGTCCGGCTGGGCAGTGCACCGGCTGCCCCGCGCTCTGCACCCCCTCGCCTGGTGGGCTTGGGCCCTGTGTCTCGCCGTGGCCGCCAGCCGTACGACGAACCCGCTGCTGCTGGGGACCGTCCTGGCGGTGGCCTCCTGGGTGGTGCTCGCGCGGCGGCCCGACGCGCCGTGGGCCCGCGCCTTCCGGTTCTACCTGATCGCCGGTGGGGTGGTGGTGCTGCTGCGGGTGCTGTTCCGGGTGCTGTTCGGTGGCGGGAGCGCGGGCGGTCAGACCGTCGTGCTCGCCCTGCCACAGGTGCCGCTGCCGGACTGGGTGTCCGGCATCCGCCTCCTCGGCGACCTGACGCTGGAGTCGCTGCTCGGCGGCCTCTACGACGGGCTGCGGCTGGCGACGATGCTGATCTGCTTCGGGGCCGCCAACGCGCTGGCCAACCCCCGCCGGCTGCTGCGGTCGATGCCCCCGGCACTGCACGAGGTGAGCACCGCGATCGTCGTCGCGCTGTCGGTGTTCCCGCAGCTGGCCGAGAGCCTGGTACGCGTGCGTCGTGCCCGCCGCCTGCGGCCGTCCCCCGAGCAGCGACGTGTGCATGCTCTGCTCGGCATCATCGTCCCCGTGCTCGAGGACGCTTTCGACCGCTCGCTGCTGCTGGCCGCGTCGATGGACTCACGTGGGTACGGGCGGCGCGGCACCCGCTCCTCGCGCGCCGTCGCGGCCACGGGAGCCATGCTCGTGACGGGGCTGTGCGGGGTAAGCGTCGGCGTCTACGCGCTGCTCGACACCACTACGCCACGGGTGCTGGCCGGACCGGTGCTGACCCTAGGCGTACTCCTCGCCGTGATCGGGCTCGCACTGGCCGGTCGCGGCGTCCAGCGCACCGCGTACCGCCCGGACCGGTGGCGCCTCCCGGAGCTGGCGGTCGTCGCGTGCGGGCTGGTGGCCGCCGTGGCGGTGTGGCTCGCCGACCCGGTGGCCGCCTACCCCCGCGTGTCCCCGCCGACGTGGCCGCAGCTGCCGGCCGGAGCGGTGCTGGGACTGCTCGTGGCGTTGCTGCCGGCCTGGCTGGCCCCGCCGCCCGAGATGGTCGACGAGGTGGCCACCGCGCCGCGGCCCAACCGCCGACAGGTGCAGGAGGCGCTGTCGTGATCGAGTGGCGCGACCTCACGTTCACCTACCCGGAGGCGGACCGGCCGAGCCTGCGCGAGGTCGACCTGACCGTCGAGGAGGGCGAGCTGGCCCTCGTCGTCGGGGCCACCGGCTCGGGCAAGTCGACCCTGCTGCGCTCGGTCAACGGTCTGGTGCCGCACTTCACCGGCGGACACGTCGAAGGATTCGTGCGCGTCGACGGGCTCGACCCCCGCACGCACCCTCCGCGCGAGCTGGCCGAGACCGTCGGCGTGGTCGGGCAGGACCCGCTCTCCGGGTTCGTGACCGACACGGTCGAGGAGGAGCTTGCGTACGGGATGGAGCAGGTCGCCATTCCGGCCGCCACGATGCGCCGCCGGGTGGAGGAGGTGCTCGACCTGCTCGGCATCGCGCCACTGCGGCGGCGGGCCCTGCGCACGCTGTCCGGCGGCGAGCAGCAACGGGTCGCGATCGGCGCGGTGCTCACCATGCACCCCCGCGTGCTGGTGCTCGACGAGCCGACCTCCGCGCTCGACCCCGCCGCCGCCGAGGAGGCGCTGTCGGCCGTGCTGCGCCTGGTGCACGACGTCGGGGTGACCGCCCTGGCCGCCGAGCACCGGCTGGAACGGGTCGTGGAGTACGCCGACGGCATGGTGGTGGTGGCGCACGGCGCCGTGACGGCCGGTGCCCCCCGCGACGTGCTGCGGACGTCCCCGGTCGCCCCCCCGGTGGTGGAGCTGGGCCGGCTGGCCGGGTGGGAGCCGTTGCCCCTGTCGGTGCGCGACGCGCGCCGGGCCGCGACCGCGTGGCGCGCCGCACCGGTCCAGACACCTCCCGTACCGGCAACGCCGGGCGACCCGACCGACGGGGTCGTCGCCCGCGGCGTCGTGGTGCGCTACGGCGACGCGGTGGCGGTCCGTGGCGTCGACCTCGCCGCCGCGCCGGGCGAGATGGTCGCGCTGATGGGCCGCAACGGTTCCGGCAAGTCGAGCCTGCTGTGGGCTCTGGCCGGCGCGGGACGGCGCAGTGGTGGCACGGTGCGGGTGGCTGGTGCCGACCTCGCCGCCCTGTCGAGGCGCGACGCCGTACGACGGGTCAGCCTGGTGCCCCAGCAGGCCACCGACCTGCTCTGCCTCGACCGGGTCGACGCCGAGCTGGCGGCGGCCGATGCCGCGTCTCAGCGTTCCCCTGGGACGGCCCGCGGCCTGCTCGACCGGCTCTCCGGCGGACCCGTGCCCGGCCACGCGCACCCTCGGGACCTGTCGGAGGGGCAGCGGCTCGCCCTGGTCCTGGCCGTTCAGCTGGTCACCGAACCGGTGGTGGTGCTGCTCGACGAGCCGACCCGCGGGCTCGACTACGGCGCCAAGGCCCGGCTGCGCGACGTACTCGCCGAGCTCGCCGGTGGTGGACGCGCGGTGGTGGTCGCCACGCACGACGTCGAGTTCGCCGCGCAGGCCGCCTCACGGGTGGTCGTGCTCGCCGACGGCGAGGTCGTCACGGATGCGCCCGCCCGCCAGGCGCTCGCGGACTCGCCCGTCTTCGCTCCCCAGGTCGCCAAGATCCTCGCCCCGCACCCGGTCCTGACCGTCGCGCAGGCCGCGCAGCTGCTGCCCGGGCTGGCCGTGCAGGGCGGGTCCGGGCCGTCAGTGCAGGGGGGGCCGGGACCGCCGGGGGCCTTTAGGGCGGCCGGGCCGGAGCTGTCGGGAAGCTCCGCGTCGGCCAGCCTGGCGGACCGGGTTCACCCGGCAGGGCCGGCGGGGGTGCGGCATGGCTGAGCTGGCCCCGGCGCCCGTCCGCGCCGGCGACAGGCCCGCCGCGACACATCGGGTCGCCGTGCCCGTACGGCCGCGGTCGGCGCTCGTACTGGGCCTGGCCTCGACGGCGGGGCTGGTGATGTTCTGCTGGCCGCTGTTCGTACGGTCCGAAACGTCGCTGGTGGGGCATACCACCGACGCGCCGTTCCTCTTCGTCCTCGTGCTGCCGGTGCTGGTGGCGGTCGTGCTGGTGGAGCTGGCCGAGGGCGGCATGGACGCCAAGGCGCTGGCGATGCTGGGCGTGCTCTCGGCGGTGGACGCCGCCCTGCGACCGCTCGGGGCGGGCATCGCCGGAGTGGAGACCGTCTTCTTCGTCCTGATCCTGGCGGGACGCGTCTTCGGTGCCGGCTTCGGGTTCGTGCTGGGCTGCACGTCGCTGTTCGCGTCGGCGCTGCTCACCGGGGGGGTCGGTCCGTGGCTGCCGTTCCAGATGCTGGCCTCCGCCTGGATCGGTCTGGGTGCCGGCCTGCTCCCGCGACGGGTCACCGGCCGCGCCGAAGTGGCCCTGCTCGTCGGGTACGGCGTCCTCGCCGCGTACGCATACGGCTTGCTCATGAACCTGTGGTTCTGGCCGTTCGCGATCGGCTCGGACACCGCGCTGTCGTTCGTACCCGGCGCGCCGCTGCTGGAGAACCTCCAGCGGTTCCTCATCTTCGACGTCACCACCTCGGCGCTCGGGTGGGACACCGGGCGGGCGATCACCAACGCAGTCGCGATCCTCCTCCTGGGCCCGGCGCTGCTGGCGACGCTGCGGCGCGCGGCCCGACGGGCCTCCTTCGGCACGAGTGTGGTCACAAGCGACACCGACACGCCGTAGCGGGTTGTCGTCTGTGACCACACCCCGGTGCCGGTCAACGGGCGTGGTCAGAAGCGACACCGACATGCCGAAGCCGACCGTTGTATGTGACCAGAGTCGAGGACGCCCCGCGTGGACGGGACGGAGCCGGCGGGATGGGCACCACGGGCGACGCGCCGACTCGCCGCGCTGGCGGAGATGCGGCGGGACCCGCGCCGGGCCGACGCGCACCACCAGAGGGCCAGCTTGCGAGCCGGCTGGTTGACTGACCGCACGCGCTCGCCGACCGGAGGCACCCGTGGATGACGTCGACATGGCCGGTGGCCTCGCCGGGCTGCTCGGCATGCGCGTAACGCACGCCGACGGCGACTCCTGCGTACTGCGCTGGACGACCGGCCCGCAGCACCAGCAACCGTTCGGCATCACCCACGGCGGCACCTTCTGCACGGCCGTCGAGTCGGCGGCCAGCATCGCGGCCACGCTGTGGTACGCCGAGCGGGGCCAGGTGGTGGGCACCAGCAACCACACCGAGTTCCTGCGTCCCGTACGTGACGGTGAGCTCACCGCGACCGCCGCACCGGTCCAGCGCGGTCGCCGGCAGCAGCTGTGGGACGTCGAGATCCGCGACGCGCAGGACCGACTCGTCGCGACCGGCCGGGTCCGACTCGCCAACCTGCCCGCCTGACCCCCCTCGACTTGTCCCCGAGTGGCCCCATGTGGTCGCTACCGGGCAGCCCCGACCACCACAGCGGGCCACTCGACGGTACGGAACCGCCAGCCCGCCCGCGGGCCACCACAGCGGGCCACTCGACGGTGTGGCAGCGGCGACGGGCCGCCTACACCACCGTCGGGGTCACCGGCTCGGGCGGCGGGTCGCCGGAGCTGGTGTGGCCCGGGAACAGGTGCATGTTCGGATGCAGGTGCACCACCGCGTTGTTGACGGCGGTGGCCACCTCACCGAAGCCGACCGAGATGAGCCGCACCTTGCCCTCGTACTCGGCCATGTCACCGGCCGCGAACACCCCCGGACGGGACGTGGCCATCGTGGTGTCGACGAGCACGTGACGGCGGTGCACCATCTCGACCTCCCACTCGCGGATCGGCCCCGGGTCGGCGACGAACCCGAGCGC
>JBBSMD010000133.1:0-5628 GCA_038233355.1 Propionibacteriales bacterium | reverse complement strand
GGTGCCCAAGCTCGGTCTCGTCGTGGTCGACGAGGAGCAGCGGTTCGGCGTCGAGCACAAGGAAGCGCTCAAGCACCTGCGCGCGGCCGTCGACGTGCTGTCGATGTCGGCCACCCCGATCCCGCGCACCCTCGAGATGGCCATCACCGGCATCCGCGAGATGTCCACGATCACCACCCCGCCGGAGGAACGGCACCCGGTGCTCAGCTTCGTCGGGCCGTACGAGGACCGGCAGGTGATCGCGGCGCTGCGGCGCGAGCTCTTGCGTGAGGGGCAGGTGTTCTACATCCACAACCGGGTGTCGACCATCGACAAGGCGGTCGCCCGGTTGCAGCGGCTGGTGCCCGAGGCGCGGATCGCCTCCGCCCACGGACAGCTGGGCGAGCACCGGCTCGAACAGGTCATGGTCGACTTCTGGGAGAAGAAGTTCGACGTGCTGGTGTGCACCACGATCGTGGAGTCGGGCCTCGACGTGTCCAACGCCAACACGCTCGTCGCCGAGCGCGCCGACCTGCTCGGGCTGTCCCAGCTGCACCAGCTGCGCGGCCGGGTCGGGCGCGGCGCCGAGCGCGCGTACGCCTACTTCCTCTACCCACCCGACAAGCCGCTGACCGAGACCGCGCACGAACGGCTCGCCACCATCGCCCAGCACTCCGAGCTCGGCGGAGGCATGGCGGTGGCCATGAAGGACCTCGAGATCCGGGGCGCCGGAAACCTGCTCGGCGGGGAGCAGTCGGGCCACATCGCCGACGTCGGCTTCGACCTCTACGTACGGCTGGTGGGGGAGGCGGTCGCCGCCTTCCGCGGAGAGGGCGGCCAGAGCGAGGCCGACGTCAAGATCGAGCTGCCGATCGACGCGCACCTGCCGCACGACTACGTGCCCAGCGAGCGGCTGCGCCTCGAGATGTACAAGCGGCTCGCGGCAGTGCGCTCCGACGCCGACGTCGAGGAGGTGCGCGCCGAGATCGTCGACCGCTACGGCGAGTCCCCCGAGCCGGTGGGCGCGCTGCTCGAGGTGGCTCGGCTGCGGGCACGGGCGAGCGCGGCCGGTCTGCGCGACATCACGGTGGCCGGCAGCAACGTGCGGTTCGCGCCGGTCGACCTGCCCGAGTCGGCCCGGCTCCGGCTGCAGCGGCTGTACCCGCGCACGGTGGTCAAGGCCGGCGTGCGTACGATCCTCGTACCCCGCCCACGGACCGCCGTGGTCGGTGGCGCCCCGCTGCGGGACGAGGAGCTGCTCACCTGGTGCCGCCAGGTGCTCGACTCGGTGCTCGACCGGCCGAGTGCGTTGGCGTCCTGACCGTTTCGCACCGGGCCGTCACCACCGGTGCCCGCTCACAGGAGGCCGTCGTGCCGCTGCCCCTGCCCCGCCGGCCGCGTCAGTTGCTCGCGCTGGTCGCCGTAGCCGGGCTGCTGGTCGGATGCGGTCAGGAGGTGCCCGGAGTGGCCGCCACGGTCGACGGCGAGAGGATCGCCTTCGACCGGGTGGACGCCTACGCCAGCGCGGTCTGCGAGTACGGCCGCACCAGCGCCGACCTGACCGGGCAGGAGGCGCAGCCGCTGAGCGGGGCCGACCTGCGCGGCTTCGTCCTCGACCTGTTCGTGAGCGCCGAGCTGACCGACCAGGTGGCCGAGCAGGTCGGCGCCAGCGTGCCGCCGTCGGCCGGCACGAGCGAGCCCGACGCGGCGACCCGGCAGGTCATCGCGGCCATGCCGGAGCAGGCCGGTGAGCGCATCGCCGACCTGTACGCCCTCAACCAGCGCACCCTCGCGCTGCGGCGCGCGATCGGCGTGCGGTTGTTGAGCGACCAAGGCAGCGAGGGCACGGCCGACGAGGCCGACAGCGCGGCCGACACGGCCATCGCCCGGGCGGCCGACCGGGTCGAGATCGACCCGCGGCTGGCTGCGGACTACGCGCTGCGCAACGGGGTCGACGACGTAGCGCAGGAGGCCCCGCTCGCGGTCGCGGCGGGTGACCCCGGCGCCCAGTCGGCTGTCACCGGCTGCTCCTGACGCCGGCGCGGTCGGGTGCGTTCGCTGCCGCTCCGCGGCCCCGCCCGCGGCGGCCCTACCCTGCACCCATGGCAGCGGCCCCCGTACCCCCGACGACGGAGCAGCAAGCGGGAGCGCCGCCGACGGGTCCCGCCCTGCTCGAGCTCGTGGCCGTCGTCGACCGGTTGCGTCGGGAGTGCCCGTGGGACCGCGAACAGACCCATCAGTCGCTGGCGCCGTACCTGCTCGAGGAGACCCACGAGGTCCTGGCGGCCCTCGACGACAGCGACCCGTCCTCGCTTCGCGAGGAGCTGGGTGACCTGCTGCTGCAGGTGCTGTTGCACGCCCGCATCGCCGCAGAGCAGCAAAGCGACCGGTGGGGGCTCGACGAGGTGGCCGCTGACGCCGCGGCGAAGATGGTCCGGCGGCACCCGCACGTGTTCGCCGACGTCGCCGTCGACGGTGCCGCACAGGTGATGGCCAACTGGGAGCAGATCAAGGCCGAGGAGAAGAGCCGCGCCTCGGTGCTCGACGGGGTGCCGGCCGCACTGCCCGCCCTCGCGCGGGCCGAGAAGGTGCTGGGCCGGGTCGAGCGCGCCGGCCTGGGAGACCTCGCCGACCAGGTGGCGAGCGCGGATACCGACGACGCGGAGCGCCAGGCAGGGGCGGCCCTGCTCGCGCAGGTGCGGGCGGCGCGGGCGGCCGGCGTCGACCCCGAAGGTGCTCTGCGCCGTACGGTGCGCGCCCTGGAGGCCGCGGTGCGAGCCCGCGAGCAGTCCGGGTCAGCCCCGGCACGCTGAGCCGTGCCGCTGCCGATACCACGTTCTCCTGGTACCAGGCTGCTGCACCTGGCTGCGAAGCCGAGGGGAGCAACCCTGAGCCGTGTCCAGTGGGCCGTACGTCGCGTCACCGCGACGCAGGCGCGCCGACCGAGGCGCAGCCGCCGAGACGTCTAGGGTTGGCCCATGTCCAGCATCGAAGCCGTCGGAGCCCGCGAGATCCTCGACTCCCGCGGCAACCCGACCATCGAGGTCGACGTGGTCCTCAGCGACGGTGCCACGGGCCGGGCCGCGGTCCCCTCCGGCGCCTCGACCGGCGCTTTCGAGGCGGCCGAGCTGCGCGACGGGGGTGCACGTTATGCCGGCAAGGGTGTCCGGCAGGCCGTCGACGCCGTCCTCGAGGTGCTGCAGCCCGAGCTGGTGGGGGCCGACGCCGACGAGCAGCGCCTGATCGATCAGGCGCTGGTCGACCTCGACGGCAGCGACAACAAGGCGCGTCTGGGTGCCAACGCGATCCTCGGCGTCTCGCTCGCGGTCGCACGGGCGGCCGCGCAGTCGAGCGGGCTACCGCTGTTCCGCTACGTCGGTGGCCCGCACGCCCACCTGTTGCCGGTGCCGATGATGAACATCCTCAACGGCGGCGCGCACGCCGACACCGGCGTCGACGTGCAGGAGTTTATGGTCGCCCCGATCGGTGCCGCCACCTTCACCGAAGCGCTCGAGCAGGGTGCCGGGGTCTACCACGCCCTCAAGTCGGTGCTCAAGGAGCGCGGGCTGGCGACCGGCCTCGGCGACGAGGGCGGCTTCGCCCCCGACCTCGGCAGCAACCGCGAAGCGCTCGACCTCATCGCTGTGGCCGTCGACCGAGCCGGCCTGACGCTGGGCACCGACGTCGGACTCGCCCTGGACGTGGCCGCCACCGAGTTCCACGACGCGGGCCGATACCACTTCGAGGGCGCCGACAAGAGCGCGGAGCAGATGACCGCCTACTACACCGAGCTCGTCGAGGCGTACCCGATCGTCTCGATCGAGGACCCGCTGGCCGAGGACGACTGGGCCGGCTGGACGACGCTCACCGCCGCGCTGGGCGAGCGCGTGCAAGTGGTCGGCGACGACTTGTTCGTCACCAACGTCGAGCGGCTCCGGCGGGGCATCGGCGAGCGGGCCGCCAACGCCTTGCTGGTCAAGGTCAACCAGATCGGTACGCTCAGCGAGACCCTCGACGCGGTGGAGACCGCGCACCGCGCCGGGTTCACCTGCATGCTCAGCCACCGCTCCGGCGAGACCGAGGACATCACCATCGCCGACCTCGCGGTCGCCACCAACTGCGGCCAGATCAAGACCGGCGCCCCGGCCCGGTCGGAGCGGGTGGCGAAGTACAACCAGCTCCTGCGCATCGAGCAGCTGCTGGCCGACTCCGCCCGCTACGCCGGTCGTGCCGCCTTCCCGCGGCTGGCGCTGGGCTGACGGCGGTTCGAGAGCGGTAGCGATGGGTGCCTCCCCGGCCGGTGCGACGGCCGTCCCCGCGCGTCGCGCCTGGCTCAGCGGGCGCACCGCGGTGCTGCTGTTGGTGTTGGTGGTGCTGGCGGCCTCGTACGCCTCCAGCCTGCGAGCCTGGTTGCAGCAGCGCGAGGACCTCGCCCGGGCCCAAGAGCACATCGCGACCGCGCAGGCGCAGGTCGACTCGCTCACGCAGGTGGCCCGGCGCTGGCAGGACCCCGCCTACGTCGAGCAGCAGGCCCGCGAGCGGCTCGCGATGGTCATGCCGGGCGAGGTCGCCTACCGGGTCGTAGACGAGGACGGGCAGACCCTCGGCGCCACCGGGCTGCTCGACGCTCCGGTGCGTCTCGACGAACCACCCGAGACCTGGTACGCGACGCTGTGGGGCAGCGTCGAGGAGGCGGGCAAGACACCGGCCGAGATCCGCGCCGAGCGTCGCCCACCGATCTCCGACATCTTGCGCGCGCCGGCTCGGCAGCGAGGTGACGGGCCGCCGTCGTGACCGACCGGCCGGAGGCGCCGGCGAGTGCCGCCGACCTCGCCGTGGTCACCACACAGCTGGGTCGCGAGCCGCGAGGTGTCGTCGGGGTGGCGCACCGGTGCCCCTGCGGTCAGCCGGACACCGTCGCCACCCATCCCCGGTTGCCCGACGGCACCCCGTTCCCCACCACCTACTACCTCAGCTGTCCGCGGCTGACCGGCGCCGTCAGCACCCTCGAGGCGTCCGGTGTCATGCGAGCCATGTCGCGGCGGCTCGGTGCCGACGCCGACCTCGCGGCGCGCTACCGGGGAGCACACGAGGCGTACCTCGCCCAACGCGACGCCCGCACCCACGTGCCGGAGGTCTCCGGCGTCTCGGCCGGGGGCATGCCCGACCGGGTCAAGTGTCTGCACGCCCTGGTCGCGCACGCCCTCGCGGCGGGCAGCGGGGTCAACCCGCTCGGCGACGAGGCGTTGGAGGCGCTGCCGCCGTGGTGGACTCAGGGGCCGTGCGTACGGCCCCCGGCGGAGTCGACGAGGTGAGCGGCACGCGCGTCGGCGCGCTGGACTGCGGCACCAACTCGCTCCGACTGCTGGTCACCGAGCTCGACCCCGCCACCGGGACGCAGGTCGACCTCGACCGTCGGCTGCGCATCGTGCGCCTCGGGGAGGGGGTGGACCGCACCGGCCGGCTCGATCCGGCGGCGCTGCGCAGGGCGTTGCGCGTGGTCGAGGAGTACGCGGACGTCTGCGCCGAGCATGCCGTCGAGCACGTACGAGTCGGTGCGACGTCGGCGGTGCGGGACGCCGCGAACGCCGGGGTCTTCGCCGCCGGCGTGCACGACGTCCTCTCGGTGGTGCCCGAGGTCCTCACCGG
>JBBSMD010000132.1:0-5675 GCA_038233355.1 Propionibacteriales bacterium | reverse complement strand
CGCCCGTACCGAGCAGATCTACGCCGAGGTCGTGGCGCGACGGTCCGTGACCGCAGCGAAGGAGGTCGTCTCGTGAGTGCTCTGCCCGACCGCATCACCGACCGCATCACCGACTGCGTCAGCGACCGTGTCACCGACGACCCGAGCGGTCACCTGACAGGCTGCCCGGCGGACGTGGCGGGCGGGCCGAGCCGGCCGGGCGGGATGACCGAGCACGTGGCAGCCCTCTACGCCGCCCTGGAGCACTTCGGTCCGTGCGCGGACCAGGCGCAGGCGTGGGGCGCCGAGCTGGCCCGGCGGCTGCCGGCGGGCCAGCGGCTGCTGGCCGCGGGCAACGGCGGCAGTGCGGCCCAAGCCCAGCACCTCACCGCCGAGCTCGTCGGACGCTACTGCGTCGATCGGCCCGCCTTCTCCGCGATCTGCCTGACTGCGGAGACCTCGACGCTGACCGCGCTCGTCAACGACTACCCGAGCAGTGAGCTGTACGCCCGTCAGGTCGAGGCGCACGGCCGCCCCGGGGACGTGCTAGTGCTCATGTCGACCAGCGGCCGCAGCCCCAACGTGGTCGCCGCCGCCAAGCGAGGTCGTGAGCTGGGCCTGGACGTCTGGGCCTTCACCGGCCCAGAGCCCAACGATCTGGCCGACTGCGCGCACGAGGTGCTGTCGGTCCCTGCCCCCGCAGCGGCCACCGTGCAAGAGCTGCACCTGGTGGCGTTGCACACTGTCTGCGCCGCCTTTGATGCGGCTCTGCTCGCACCGGAGGAGGAGGAGACGCCGTGCCGCAAGCACCTGCCGTGACCGACCGTCCGCTCGTCGTCGTCGGTGAGGCGCTGCTCGACATCGACCTGGTCGGTGAGTCGACGAGGCTCTGCCCCGACGCCCCCGTGCCGGTCGTCGACGAGCGGCAGGAGCTGGCGCGGCCGGGTGGGGCCGCGCTGGCCGCGCTGCTGGCGGCCCGTGGAGGCCGGCCCGTCGTGCTCGTGACGCCACTGGCCGACGATGCGGCCGCCGATCAGCTGATCGGGCGGCTCGAGCCCGCGGTGCGTGTGCTCGCCCTGCCGGCGACCGGTGGTACCCCGGTGAAGCGGCGGGTACGGGCCGGTGGCCAGTCGCTGGTGCGGCTGGACCGTGGCGGTGGAGCGGCACCCCTCGACCAGGCTCCGGACGCCGTGACCGAGGTGCTCGAGCAGTGTGCCGGCGTGCTGGTCTCCGACTACGGCCGTGGCCTCACCCACCAGCCGGGAGCCCGACGAGTGCTGCAGGCGGCAGCGCACCGGGTGCCGCTCGTCTGGGACCCGCACCCGCTGGGTGGACCACCCGTGCCGGGCACGTTGCTGGTCACGCCCAACGAGCACGAGGTAGGCGCCGCCGACGGAGCCGACCTGGTCGCAGCTGCCCTGGACCTGGTCGCCCGCTGGGAGGTGCCGACCCTGTGTGTGACGAGGGGTGGTCGCGGCGCCGTGCTCGTGTGCGCCGACGGCACGACCGAGCAGCTGGACGTCGCCGAGGTCTCCGGCACCGACACCTGCGGCGCCGGCGACCAGCTGGCTGCTGCCGCCGCGGGTGCGCTCGCCGCCGGCGCCGAAGCAGGTGCGGCGGCGCGCGCCGGTGTCCGGGCTGCGGCGCGGTACGTCGCCGACGGGGGTGCGGCCGCCCTGGCCCGACCGGTCGTGGCCGCGCCGTCGCGCCGCGCGCCGACGACGCCGAACCAGGTGGCTGCATCGGCCACGCCCGACGAGGTGGTCGCACTGGCCCGGCGCACCCAGCGTCGTGGTGGCACGGTGGTGGCCACCGGCGGGTGCTTTGACCTGTTGCACGCCGGGCACGTGGCGACGCTGCGAGCGGCCCGGGCGCAGGGCTCGTGCCTGGTGGTGTGTCTCAACTCCGACGCGTCGGTGCGCCGGCTCAAGGGCCCCGACCGTCCGGTCGTACCCGAGGCCGACCGGGCGGCCGTTCTGTCCGCCCTCGGCTGTGTCGACGGGGTGCTGGTGTTCGGCGAGGACACGCCGTTCGAGGTGCTGGAGCGGCTGCGACCCGACGTGTGGGTCAAGGGTGGCGACTACGCCGCCGGCATGTTGCCCGAGGACGAGGTGCTGGCCCGCTGGTCGGGTCGAAGCGTGGTGGTGCCCTACCTCCCGGGTCGCTCCACGAGCGGGCTGGTGGCGCGGACGCGCACCGCGACGCACGTGTGACGGGGCCACCCACCGCGCTGGTGCTCCGGGCGCTGGGGCTCGGGGATCTGCTGGCCACGGTGCCGGCGCTACGCACCCTGCGGGCGGTCGTCCCCGACCACCGCATCGTTCTGGCTTGCCCCGAGGCGGTCGGGGAGCTCGTACGCGTCGCTGGGCTCGTCGACGAGGTGCTGCCCAGCGGTGAGCTCGAGCCGGTCGCGTGGACCGGCCCGCCGCCCGACCTCGGCATCGACCTGCACGGGCGAGGGCCGCCGAGCCACGTACTGGTGCAGGCGCTGACGCCTCGCCGGCTCGTCGTCTTCGGCACGCCCGACCTGCCCGGTCCGGTGTGGCGACCCGACGAGCACGAGTCGTACCGCTGGTGCCGGCTGCTGGTCGAAGGGCTGGTCGAGGGTCGGGGTGCCCGCTGCAACCCCGACGACCGGAGACTGCCGTCTCCGCCGGAGGAGCCGCCGACGGCCGACGCGGTCGTCGTGCACGCCGGGGCGGCCAGCGGCGCCCGTCGGTGGCCGGCGGAGCGCTTCGCGCAGGTCGCGGCCGCCCTGTCCGGCGAGTACCGGGTCGTGCTGACGGGGTCGGCGGCCGAGCGCGAGGTGGCGCTGCAGGTGGCCGCCTCCGCCGGCCTGGACGAGACGGCCGTACTGGCCGGCAAGACGACACTGCCCGCCCTGGCCGCTCTGGTCGCCGCGGCACGGCTGGTGGTGTGCGGCGACACCGGCGTGGCGCATCTGGCCAGCGCCTACGGGCGCCCTTCGGTGCTGCTGTTCGGACCGACCCCGCCGGCCTGGTGGGGCCCCCCGCCAGGGCCGCACACGGTTCTGTGGCACGGCTGCACGACGGGTGGCGTGCTCGCTGGTGACGCAGCGGTGGGTGGTCGTCGGGTGGGCGACCCGCACGCTGCCGAGCCGGATCCGGCGCTGCTGGCGATCACGGTGGGCGAGGTGCTCGCCGCGGTACACGAGCGGCTGTCGACGGCTGGGGCTTGACCGAACCCGGCGCACGGGTGGCTCCCCTCCGGGTCGTCGCGCTGGCTGGTTGGTTTGGGCGGGTTCCGGCCGACCGAAACAGCACAAACCGACCGATGAGCGCGTGAGACGTCTGAATCGGCTCGCGTGCGGGCGTGCTGGCCCGGCGCCTGGGTGGTGGCCCACCCGCGCGCCTGGGTGAGCCACCCGGGCGCCTGGGTGGCTCACCCGCGTGCCTGAGTGGCTCGGGTGGATCCGTACGGTCGTCCGACGTGGCGCCAGGTGGGTTTGCCGGCGTTGAAAGGCACCTGCTGTCACGTCAGACGGGGTGGTGCGCCGCCCCACTCGCCAGGCCGCCGGAGATCGCAGCGCCTCGCAAGGCAGCCCGGACCGGTCGACTCCCAGGCCTTCTGCCCAAGCTCCCGCATCGCTGGCGAAGGCGTCGTGGCCCCGGAGGCTCACATCGTCATGCACCCGGGTTACGACGTCGTACGCACACCGGGCGCACCGTCCTTCGCCAAAAACCTCGCGGCTGTTGGCGGTCGGGTCGGGTCGTGAGCGGGCCGGTCAGCCGAAGCCCTCGGCGCGGTACCACTCGATCGTCTCCCGCAAGCCGTCCGCTCGCGTGGTCTGCGGCTGCCACCCCAGCACGCGAGCGGCCAGCGCCACGTCGGGGCAGCGCACCCGGGGATCGTCGACGGGCAGGTCCACGAAGTGGACGTCCGGCTCGACACCGACGAGGCACGCGATCTCGGTGGCGAGGTCGCGGACGCTCACCTCGCACGGGTTGCCGACGTTGACCGGGCCCGGGTGGTCACTCGCCCCCATCTCGGCGAGCGCGCGGACGGTGTCGCGCGCGTGGCACAGGGATCGGGTCTGGCTGCCGTCGCCGGCGACGGTCATCGGCTCACCGCGCAGCGCCTGGCCGATGAACGTCGGCACGACCCGGCCGTCGCGCGGGTCCATCCGCGGCCCGTACGTGTTGAAGATCCGCACGATGCCGGCATTCACCGCGTGGACACGACGGTACGTGGCGGTGACGGCCTCGGCGAAGCGCTTCGCCTCGTCGTACATGCTGCGCGGTCCGACCGGGTTGACGTTGCCCCAGTACGACTCGGTCTGCGGGTGCTGCAGCGGGTCGCCGTACACCTCCGAGGTGGAGGCCAACACGAAGCGGGCTCCCGTCGCCCGGGCCAGCTCGAGCGCGGCGAACGTGCCGAGACTGCCCACCCGCAAGGTCTCGACCGCGAGCCGCTGGTACGCCGGGGGGGAGGCCGGTGATGCCAGGTGGTAGATCGCCGCGACCGGCTCGTCGACGTCGACTCCCTCGCACACGTCCCCTGGCCGCGCGCGGAAGCGTGGGTGGTCGGCCAGCTCGGCGAGGTTCTGCGACCGCCCGGTGGAGTGGTCGTCGACGCTGAGCACCCGCTGGCCACGCTCGAGTAGCTCTCGGCACAGCCACGAGCCGAGGAAGCCGGCGCCGCCGGTGACCACCACGAGCCCGTCGCCCTCGCGGGTCGACCGATCCGCCGCCTTCCTCGACGTCCCCGTGGCCGACTCCCTGGTGGCCCTGGTGGACTCCCCGGTGGACGCCTCGAGCGGCGCCCCCGCCGAGACCCCGGTCGCCGCTGCAGCCGAGACCCCCGCCGAGACCCCGGCCAACGCCGCGGTCGCCGCTGCAGCCGAGACCCCCGCCGAGACCCCGGCCGACGCCCCCGCCGAGACCCCGGCCGACGCCCCCGCCGAGACCTCGACCGACTGCCCGGTCGGACCACTGACCATGGGGCTCCTTCGCGAGACGAGTCCCCGGTGCTGGGTGCCCGGGGTGCGCGTGGACCGTACCGCCGAGTGGCTGGGGCAAAACGCGAGGCACCCCCGCACTAATGTCGATCGGGTGACCGCTCCGTTGACCCTGACGCCCGGCCCGGGAGTCGCCGAGCGTGCCGAGGCGATGGCGCACCGGGTCGGTCGGCGGGTCGGTCTCGACGGCGTACTGGCCGACCTCGGCCGGGCGGCCGAGCCGGTCACCGACGAACGCCACCCTGACGCGCAGGCACTGGAATGGGAGGCCACCGACGCCGAGACGCGCCGCTGGTGGCCCCAGGGGCTCACCACGGACGCCGAGGCCGGCCACGGGGCGGGCCATGAGGGGCGCGCCGGTGTCGTGCTGGCCGCCTGGTACGCCAAGGGGCTCGGCGAACGGCTGCCCGACGTGGCGTCTCGGGTCAGCGTGCTGTCACTCGAGCGGCAGCGGTACGAGCACGTACTCCTCGTCGACCCGCGTCGCTCGTACACCGACCCGCGGCGGCCGTATCGCCGCGTACCGGTCCACGCAGGGGGGCTGGCGTGGTTCGGTGACCTGCTGCTGGTCGCCGACACCCGGCGCGGCGTCCGCGTCTTCGACCTGCGCGACCTGACTCTCCTGCGGCGCCCGCTCGGGCGCCATCGCTACGTGCTGCCGCAACGCCAGCACTGGAGCTCGACGCTGACGGCGGGACCGGCCCCGCTGCGGTGGTCG
>JBBSMD010000131.1:0-5755 GCA_038233355.1 Propionibacteriales bacterium | reverse complement strand
GGAGTCCTTCCGTCAGCTGGCCTTTGCGATGGCGGTCGGCATCACCCTCGACGTGCTCGTCGTGCGGTCCCTGCTGATGCCGGCGCTGCTGTCCACGATCGGCTCGGCCAGCGCCTGGCCGAGCCGACGGCTGCGCCACCAGTTGCAGGGACGTGAGCGCGAACACTCGAGCGCGCCCGCGCCGGCAACCGGCACCTGACCGGTCGTCGAAGCCGGCGACCGGTGTCGACCCGCGGCAGTCGGCACCTGAACCGCCCGGACGCACAACCGGTGTCAACGCGGCGACAGCAGCCGGCGGCGACCACCGACGGCCACAGCAGCGGCAATGACCCCGGCAGCGACCGGCACGAGGTAGGCCCGGTGGGCGCCGGCGGTATCGACCGCGGCGCCGGACAGCGCGGAACCGGCCGCGACCCCGACGCCCAGCGCGGTCGCCACCCAGGCCAGGCCCTCGGTGAGCCGCTGGCCGGGCACCAGGTCCTGGACGAGCTGGTTGCCGCTGATCAGCATGGGCGAGATGGCGAAGCCGGCCACGAAGACCACCCCGGTCAGCAGATCCACCCGGTCGACGAGCGCGACCGGGGCCACGCCCGAAGCGAGCAACAGCACCCCCAGCACGAAGCGTGGACCCGCAGGAGACTGCCAGTGCACCGCACCGTAGCCGAGGCCGGCCAGCAGGCTGCCGAGCGCAAACGCGGCGAGCACCCCGCCCGCGGCACCGGGCACACCGCGCTCATCGGTGAAGGCAACCGTCACGACCTCCACCGCGCCGAAGATGCCCCCGACACACACGAATGTCACCACGAGCACGCCCATGCCCGGCGCCCGCAGCACGCCAGTGCCCCCGTCGGCGCCTACTCCCGAGGCGGGCGGCTCGGTGCCCCGCTGGGACAGCAGTGCCGCGCCGCCACCGCCGACCGCGGCGGCGGCGACCAGCAGGCCCAGGGCCGGTGAGACCCGCACCGCCAGCAGTGTGACGACGAGCGGACCGGTGATGAATACCACCTCGTCGAGCACCGACTCGAGGGAGTACGCCGTGTGCAGACGAGCGGCGCGGCGGGGGTCGTCGGCAAGCGCGTAGGACCAACGGGCCCGCACCAGACTCCCGAGGGAGCCGATCGTGCCCCCGACGAGGGCCGCAGCGGCGAAAAGGGTCCACGTCGGCGTCGTGCGGGCGGCGAGCGCCACGAGCGCGAGCAGCCCCGCCACGTGCACGACGATCGCCGGGCTCATCACCTTCGCCTGGCCGTAGCGGTCGACCGCCCGAGCAAGCAGTGGTGTCGTTACCGATTGCACGACGCCGTACGTGGCCGCCACGGCACCAGCCATCCCGTAGGAGCCGGTGGCCGGCTCGATCAGCAGGACGATCCCGATCCCGAGCATCGAGATCGGCAGCCGAGCCACTACACCGGCCGAGGCGAAGAGCGTGGCACCCGGCACGGCAAGGACGTCGCGGTACGGGCCAAGCACCGCGTCAGGCTCTCACCGGCCCGTTCCGCGCCCGGACGCCGGGTCGGTGCCCCCCTCGCTATGCCGAGGGCGCGTCGAGGATGGCCCGCATGTCGTCGAGATCGAAGATCGCGGCCACCGCGTAGGCCGACTGGCGACCGAGCCAGGGATCGGCCCCGGACGCGAGCAAGGCACGCACGACCGGCTCCGAGCGGCGGAAGACCGCGGCACCGAGTGCGGTCTGTCCCCGGTCGTTCACCCGGCCGGTATCGGCGCCCCGGGCCAGCAGCAACTGAACGGTCTCGAGCCGGTCGTGGTATGCCGCGAGGATCAGCAGCGAGTCACCAGCACCGCCGGTGAGGTTGACCGGCACACCGGCGTCGAGCATCCGCTCCAGCTCCCGGTGCTCGCCGGCGCGCGCAAGATCCAACACCCCGGTGAGGAAGTCCAGCTCGTCCTCGGTCAGCTGCATCTCTGGCTCGGGCGGCACACCGAGCAGCCTAGACTCGGCTCCTAGAACCCACCGAGCGCTCGATGTCCGTCCCGTTCGCGACGATTGGGTGCGGCGGCACTCGATCGGGGCCGGCTCCGGCGTACGAGCGGAGTCACGGCATGAGCGAGACGACCGCCGCCACGGAGACCGCACGCGCCGCGGCGCGCTACGAGGTGGTGGACGCCCTGCACTTCCGCCGCCTCTCCCCGACCCGCTGGGCTCACCTCGGCGGCTTCGGACGGGGCACCGGATGGGCGGGCTTGGTGGACCTCGACACCGAAGAGGAGCCGCTGCTCGCACAGATGCCGGCCCGCCCGGGCGGGGTGCACCGCTTCGAGCACGAGGCACCCGCCGGGGTGCTCGGGCTGTACTACGCCGTCTCCGGTGCCGTCGTGCGGGTCTCGCGCGACGTGGCCGTCGTCGTGGCCAACCCGACCGGTTGCCTCACCCCCGGTACCACCGAGGACGAGCTGCGCGCGGTCGCCACCTGGGTCGACGCCGACGTCGAAGAGGTCTCTCCTTCCGAGCTCGAGGTGCTCCACGCCGTACGCGCGATCACCACCGGGGAGGCGGCCGACCTGTCGGGCACCTTGCAGCACATCGTGACCGTGGCGGTGGACGCGCTGTCCTCCGACGCCGACGTGCTCCGCGACGCTCGATGTCGACGGTCTCAAGTACGTCAACGACACCCGCGGTCACGCGGCCGGTGACGAGCTGTTACGCCGATGCGCGCGGCTGCTGCGCGAGCATGCACGCTTCGGCGACGTCGTCGTACGCCTCGGGGGCGACGAATTCGCCTGGCTGCTGCCGTCAGCGGAGACGTCGCGACCGAGCGCGTCTCGCCTCTGGCCGGGCGGACTGATGAGCGACGCGGACACCTTCGCCGCCAGTATCGGTTGTGGCACCGCGTCCCCGGGAGAGAGCGTGGCGGACGCCGCTCGGGAGGCCGACGCGGCCATGTACACGGCCAAGCGCGATCGCCGACGCGGCCGCACCTGAGGCACTGGCCCGGATCGCGGCGGCAGGGCGTCGCCGCGCGAGTTGGTCGACGAGGTCGCCGCTCGCGCGAGACGACGCCTCGCACGCGGGCTCAGCTGCCGGACATCACCTGCTGGAGCAGCTCATGGCAGCGGTGCGCCCGCTGCGAGTCCTGCTCCATGACCTCGCGGAAGAACGAGGCCACGTCGTCAAGACCGGCGTTCTCCGCGTCGCGGACGTACTGGCCGTAGTCGTGACCGGCCTTGAGCGAGTGGTACTGCACCGAGATCAGGTCGAACGACACGTCGGTGAAACCGGTCTCACCGGTTGCCATGGCGGTCCTCCTTCAGGTTGCGGGACAGGGACGTCCGAGCCGTACCCCGATGGCGAGCGGGCATTCATCGAAGTCGCCCGGGCTGGCGCTCGCGCATGGCCGCCTGGTGGCTCAACCTCCATCGCATCGCATGAGCCGACTCGTGATACGAGCTGCTGACCTACCAGGAGGAGGGGACACGCCGCCGACCAGGAGCAGCTCACGTGGCCGGTGTCCTCGGCGACCTCGGCCATCTCCGACCTGATGTGCTGGCTATCGGCGGCGCTCGTCGCTGCACCGAGACCTGCCGGGAAGGCCTACCGGCCCGCTGGGGATCGGCCCAGTCCGCTTCGCCGGTACAGACGTGCGGCCAGGAGAAGGTTGCTGCTCCCCGTCCGCGGGTACCTAGACGACTCCGGGAGAGGGATGCAGTCCTTGGTCAAACAGGCGGCTGGCGGCATCCCTCTCCTGCCCCGCCGGTCCCGGCCCGGCTGCCGCCGGCCCGTGGGGGTACGCCACCGTCGCCCGCCGGGGCATCGGCGCATTGCGAACGTAAACCCGTGCGTCCGCGCAGCCAGGGAGGACCGTCCCAGCACCGCTGACGCCGGTTCACAAGCCCGCGGTAGCGTCGCCCGGCATGGACGACACCACGACCACACCCGAGCCGGCCGAGCGCGAGTCGGCCGGCAACCCAGACGTGCAGGACGACCCCGACGACGAACTCGACCAAGACGCCGAGCCGCCCGGACCTGCGCCCGGGGACAGCGCGAGCGGCAACGGCTGAGACCGCTCAGGCCGAGCCGGCGGCCTCCCGCAGAGCCGGCAGCAGCCGGCTCCGCGCGGCCTCCAGGAACGGTCCCTGATGGGCCCCGCCGACCTGGACGAGCGCGACATCGGTGAAACCTGCGGTCCAGAACGACGACACCGCCTCGACGACCGCGTCGACGTCGTCCCCGCACGGAATCGACTCCGCGACGTCGTCGGGGCGCACGAAGCCGGTGGCGGCCTCGAACGCACCGGTGGCCGGAAGGTCGGCGTTGACCCGCCACCCCCCGGCAAACCAGCGGAACTGGTCGTGCGCCCGCTCGATCGCCGCGTCACGGTCGGCATCCCAGCAGATCGGGATCTGGCCGATCTTGCGGGCGCCACCCGACCCGGCCCAGTGCTCGTCGAACAGCCGCACCAGCTCCGCGTCGGGCTCCACGGCCACCATGGCGTCGGCCAGCGGCGCCAACCGCTCGCAGGAGCGCTTGCCCGAGACGGCGATCGCGATCGGCACCGGCTGGTCGGGGACGTCCCACAGCTTGGCCGCGTCGACGCGGAAGTGCTGCCCGGCGTAGTCGAGGAGGGTGCCACCGAACAGACCACGGATGATGTCCACCGCCTCGACCAGCATCTCGTGGCGCACGGTGGCCGCCGGCCAGCCGCGACCGACCACGTGCTCGTTGAGCGTCTCGCCGGAACCCAGGCCCAGGGTGAAGCGCCCCTCGGCGAGGATGCCCACCGTGGCGGCCTTCTGCGCGATCACGGCCGGGTGGTAGCGGATCGTCGGACACGTCACGTACGTCATCAGCTCCATCCGCTCGGTGACGTGTGCGACCGCACCCAGGACGCTCCAGGCGTACGGCGCGTGACCTTGGGAGGCCAACCACGGGAAGTAGTGGTCGCTGGACACCGCGAAGTCGAAACCGGCCGCCTCGGCTGCCTGCGCATCGCGCACCAGCTCACGAGGCCCGGACTGCTCGGTCATCAGGGTGTAGCCGAAGTTCACCATGACCCGAAGCCTGCCGGGTCGCGTTCGAGCCCGCGACCCTGGCCTGTTCCGGATGCGCCGTCCAGGCCGCGCCGTCCGGGCCTGGGCCGTCCGCGTCGCGCCGTCCGCGTCGCGCCGTCCGGGTCGCGCCGTCCAGGCTGGGCCTCGGTGCTGCGACGTCACAGTTGCGCGGCCCGTGCTACGCCACCAGTGCTACGCCATCAGTGCTACGGCGTCATTGCTGCGGCAGCGGCACGGCGACGACAAGGCGCCGACCCGGGTGCTCGGCCTGGGTCCACAGCCGGTGGCCGGCGGCTTCGTAGGAGAGGTCCTCGCAGCCGACCGGGAGGGCATCGTCGACACGGGTGAAACCCCGTCCGGCGTCGCCGTACCACAGCCGGCCGCGCCGGCTGGTGCCGCGGCTCGCGCTCACCCACCAGGTGCCGTCGACGCGGGCAGCCCCCTGCATGCTGAGCACACCGGCGTCGATCACCTCTGCGGCCGGCACCGGGCGGTCCGCCAGCAGCGGTGCCAGCGGGAAGCGGACCAGCCGCGGGGTGCCCCGGCGGGCGTACTCCCCGGCCAGCAGCTCCGGCTCGGCGGGAGTGCTCGCATCGACGGAGAGGAACGACCACCGCAGCGGGGCCGGTCCCGCCGTCAGCGTCGAGCTCCAGTGCTGGCGTTGCGGCAGCACGTAGCGATGGCGCCCGAGCGGGCGCCGCAGGAGAGTCAGGTCGCGCAGGTCGAAGACGCGGACGCCGCGCCGGGT
>JBBSMD010000130.1:0-5831 GCA_038233355.1 Propionibacteriales bacterium | reverse complement strand
GGCGACGCGGTGCCGGGCGTGGACGGCCACCCCGTGCCGGCCGGCGTGCAGCGACGCATGCTCGCCCGGTCGGTGGCGGTGCTGCGGCGGGCCCGCCCCGACGAGCCGGCCGATGCCTGAGCCGATGCCACCGCCGGCCCGACCGGTGTCGGGCACCTACCGCCTGCAGCTGCACGCCGGCTTCGGCTTCGCCGCCGCGCAGGCGCTCGTGCCCTACCTGGCCGACCTCGGGGTGTCGACGGTGTACATCTCCCCCGTGCTGCAGGCCGCGCCCGGGTCCATGCACGGGTACGACGTGGTCGATCACACGGCGGTCAGCACCGAGCTCGGGGGCCGCGAAGGGCTCGAGAGGCTCGCCGCCGCCGCGCACGGCGCCGGCCTGGGCGTGCTCGTCGACGTGGTGCCCAACCACATGGCCTTCCCTGCGCAGGCGTGGCGCAACGCACCGCTGTGGGATCTGCTGCGGTACGGGCGCGGCTCGGCGTACGCGCACTGGTTCGACGTCGACTGGGAGGCCGGTGACGGGCGGATCGGCCTGCCGGTGCTCGGGGCTCCGCTGACCGAGGTGCTGGCCGGCGGGGAGCTCGTGCTGGACGAGCGCGCCGGAGAGGCGGTGGTGCGCTACCACGACCGGGTGCTGCCGGTGGCACCCGGCACCGAGGGGGCCGACGTCGCCGCTGTCGTCGCCGCCCAGCACTGGCAGCTCGCGTCCTGGCGCGACAAGGCGACCGCGCTGACGTACCGGAGGTTCTTCGACGTCGACGAGCTCATCGCGGTCCGGGTCGAGCTCGACCAGGTCTTCGACGCCACGCACGCGCTCCTGCTCGACCTGTACGAGCGTGGTGTGCTGGACGGCTTCCGGATCGACCACCCCGACGGCATGGCCGACCCCGAGGGCTACGTCGAACGGTTGTCGGCCGCGGCTCCCGGCGCCTGGCTGCTCGTCGAGAAGATCCTCGCCCGACAGGAGCAGCTGCCGACCGGCTGGCCGGTGCACGGCACCACCGGGTACGACGCCATCCGCGCGCTGCAGACCGCGCTGGTGCCGCCTGTTGGTGACCACCTGACGCGCGTGTGGGCCGATCTCGGCGGCGCAGGGGTCGAGCAGGTCGAGGCCCAGGCCATGCGTGACGCGGTCACCCGGCTGCTCGGCCCCGAGGTGGCCCGACTGACCCGGGTCGCGGTGCAAGCCGCGGCCGAGTCCGACGCGAGGCTGGAGCCCGACCGGGCGGAGGCGGCGCTGGTCGAGCTGCTGGTGGCGGCCGAGGTCTACCGGGCCTACCTGCGCCCGGGGCACCCCGCCCCGGTCGAGTCGCTGGACCGGCTGGCGCACACGGTGGAGGTCGCCGGCACCCGCCGCCCCGACCTGGGCGACGAGCTGACGGTCCTGCACCGGCTGCTCGCCGACACCGGGGTGGCCGGGCACACCGCCCGGCCGGCCACCGCCGACCTGCTGGTGCGCTTCCAGCAGACCTGCGGTCCCGCGCTGGCCAAGGGGATCGAGGACACCGCCTTCTATCGCATGCACCGGTTGTGCGCCCTGGCCGAGGTGGGTGGCGACCTCGACGCTTTCGTACGCGGCGGCGCCTCGGTGCTGCACGAGTGGGCCAGCCGGCAGGCGAGGGACTGGCCGTACGGCATGACGACGCTGTCGACGCACGACACCAAGCGCAGCGAGGACGTGCGCGCACGGTTGCTGGCGATGGCCGAGGACACGCCACGCTGGGACGGCACCTGGGCGTTGGTGCGGCACGCAGCCGAGGGGCCCGGCGTGGACCTGCGCGACGCGTACCTGCTCATGCAGACCGTGCTCGGTGCGTGGCCCATCGACTCCGAACGGCTTGATCCCTACCTGACCAAGGCGTTGCGCGAGGGCAAGGCGCGCACCACGTGGACCGAGCCCGACGAGGCGTACGAACGACGCGTCCTCGATCTCGGACACCAGGTGCTGGCGCCGGGCCGGCTGCGCGACAGCGTCGCCGCGCACGTCGACGCGCTGGCCGCGGCCACCCGCAGCGTCACGCTGTCGGCCAAGCTGCTGCAGCTGACGCTGCCCGGCGTCCCCGACGTCTACCAGGGCTGCGAGCTGGTCGAGCGTTCGCTCGTCGACCCGGACAACCGCCGTCCGGTCGACTTCGCCGCACGGCAGGCCCGGCTCGACCGGCTGCCCGCCGGCGCCCCGGTCGGCGACGTGGCCGACGCCCCGCTTGGCGACGCGGTCGGCGACGCGGCCAGCGTCGCCCGCGGCGGTGGTGAGAGCGGCCGCGCTGGCGGCGACCGGCTCGACGACGAGAAGCTGGCGGTGACGACCACGGCCCTGCGGCTGCGCCGGTCGGGCCACGTCGCCGGCTCGTACGAACCGTTCGACGCCGGCAACCAGCACCTGCTCGCCTTCGTGCGCGGTGGGCGCGCGCTGAGCGTGGCGACCCGCTGGCCCACCACGCTGGCCAGCCGCGGCGGATGGGGTGACGCGACCCTGCACCTGCCGCCCGGTACGTGGACCGACGCCCTGAGCGGTGCCACCGTCACCGGTGCGGTGCCCGTCGCCGACCTGCTCGCCGAGCTGCCGGTCGCCTTGCTGCTGCGTGCAGCGACCGCGACGTGACCACCCGACCAGCCGACAGGTCCGCCGGGCCGGCTCCCGGCTCGACCGCCGCGATCACCGCCGGGCTCACCGCCGGGCTGGGCGGTCAGCTGGGCGCCAGCCGCCCCACCCGGCCGCCGTTGGCGGTCTGGGCGCCGGCCGCCGAGGAGGCGGTGACGCTCGTGCTCAACGGCGTCGAGCACGACATGACCCCAGCCGACACCGGCTGGTGGACCGCATCGGTCGAGGCTCGGCCAGGCGCCCGCTACGCCTACCGGATCGACCACAAGGTGCCGCACCCCGACCCGCGGGCCCTTCGACTCCCCGACGGGCCGGACGGTGCGGCCGAGGTGGTCGACGTCGCGGCACACGAGTGGGCCGACACCGGCTGGGCCGGGGTCCAGCTGGCCGGCGCCGTCATCTACGAGCTGCACATCGGCACGTTCACCGCGCAGGGCACCCTCGACTCGGCGATCGAGCGGCTCGACCAGCTCGTCGACCTCGGGGTCGACCTGGTCGAGGTGATGCCGGTCGCGACGTTCCCGGGCCGCTTCGGCTGGGGCTACGACGGCGTCGGGCTCTATGCCGTGCACGCGCCCTACGGCGGCCCGGAGGCGTTTTGTCGCTTCGTCGACGCCTGTCACACCCGTGGGCTGGGCGTCTGCCTCGACGTGGTTTACAACCACCTCGGACCCAGCGGCGACCACCTGGCGGCTTTCGGTCCGTACTACACCGACCGCTACGGCACACCATGGGGCCAGGCGCTGAACCTCGACGGGCCGCTGAGCGACGAGGTACGCGGCTTCCTGCTCGACAACGCGCTGATGTGGCTGGCCGACCTCCACGTCGACGCGCTGCGGCTCGACGCCGTGCACGCACTCTTCGACGAGCGCGCCATCCCGTTCCTCGAGGAGCTGTCCGCGAGCGTCGACGCCCTCGCCGCGCGCGTCGGTCGACCGCTGTGGCTCATCGCCGAGTCCGACCGCAACGACCCGCGCACGGTGACCCCGCGCGAGGCCGGCGGGACGGGCCTGCACGCTCAGTGGGTCGACGACGTGCACCACGCTCTGCACGTGCTGCTCACCGGGGAGACCCAGGGCTACTACGCCGACTTCGCCGAGCCTGGCGCGCTGGCCAAGGTGCTCTCCCACGCCTTCTTGCACGACGGGACGTACTCGACGTTCCGGCGGCACACCCACGGTCGACCGGTCGACCGGTCCATGACACCGGGTTGGCGCTTCGTCGCGTCGCTGCAGACCCACGACCAGGTAGGCAACCGTGCCACCGGCGACCGGCTGTCGGACTCCCTCGACCCCGGGACGCTGGCCTGCGGTGTCGCGCTGCTGCTGACCAGTCCCTACACGCCGATGCTGTTCATGGGCGAGGAGTGGGCGGCCTCCACCCCGTGGCAGTACTTCACCGACCACACCGACCCCGCCCTGGCCGCGGCCGTGCGGGAGGGCCGACGCGAGGAGTTCGGCGAGCACGGCTGGAGCCCCGACGAGGTGCCGGATCCGCAGGCTCGCTCCACCCCGCGGCAGTCCACGCTGGACTGGGCCGAGCGCAGCGACGGGCGGCACGGCCGCGTGTTGGGCTGGTACCGCGACCTCATCGCACTGCGCCGCGAGCGGCCCGACCTTCGCGACCCACGGCTCGACCAGGTGGTCGTCCACCACGACGGCGTCGGCGTGGTGGTCGAACGGGGTGAGCACCGGGTCGCGGTCAACCTCGGCGACATCGTCGCCACGCTCGATCTGGTCCCGCGAGGCCTGCGTATGGACGTCGTGCTCGCCTGGAGCGACGACGCCTCGGTCGCCGAGGGTGCCGTGCGCCTGCCGGCCAGATCGGCCGCGGTGCTGGGCCCGACCTGAGCCACCTGAGCGGTCCGAGATTGCCCGTGCTCGCACAGCCGGTCACGTGCAATCCAACTTCGCCCTTGAAATCTACTAGGACAGCGAGTACCTTTCCGCCTGCATAGCCCATTCTCGATTGAGATGGAGAGAGTGCGTGCTCGGGAACGGACTCGGTCGTGCCATTGCGACCGTACTAACTCTTTGCGTTGCGTCAACTACGCAGAGCGTTGCCTCGGCGAGCTCGGCTAACGCAACCGCTCCTGTCCTGTGTGATTCCGTTCCGGTGATGGCTCACAAGGGTCGGGTCAAGAACGCTGCGTACGACGAGAACACGCTCGAGAGCTTCTTGCACGTGGCGAGGGTTGGCGCCGACTACGCCGAAACGGATGTCCGCATCACCCAGGGCGGCCGCTTCGTCCTCATGCACGACCCGACAGTGGATCGGACGACGGACGGGACCGGGCGGGTCGAGGAGCTGCCCTTGGCGACGATACGCGGCTTTCACACCCGCCATGGCTATCAAGTCCCGGCGCTGTCGTCGGTGCTACGGGCAGTCGAGCCGACCGGGATGAACGTGCGGCTGGAGACCAAGGACGGCCCGTGGACCCCCGAGCTGTGGGACAAGTACTTCGGCTTGCTGAGGCGCACCGACATGGCGGAACGCACCCTGCTGAACGACCAGAGCAAGTCACGGCTGACCATCATGAACGACCTCGCACCAGACATCGAGTCGTCCTGGAAGACGTCGGGACAGGCGGTCGAGAGGAACTGGCCGGCCGGCATGGACGGCCTGGTAGCACGCCGGCGACTCATGGCCACGGCCGAGGATGTGCAGTGGTACCAGAGCAAGGGCTTGCTGGTGCATGCCCCCTTGGCCAACCGGGCGCAAGGGTGGCAGCACTGGCTCGACCTGGGCGTCGACTCCATCCTGACCGACAATCTCCGCCGCTACCGCCGTTGGTGCGCCAGCACCGGGATGTAGTCCACCGGCGTGCCCGGCCGTCGAGACCAGCAAGCCTTCGTGGTGGATTCGTTACGCCACGTGCTCATCCCAGTACAACCAGTGATTTGCATTCGTGGGTTTGCGCCGCTTCGCTGGCTTGCCGAGACTCATTTTGAGGGTTCTCTCGCACGAAGGAAAGGCGTGGCATACGCTTACGTGGTTGCACAGATTCTTTGATGACCACTGCGTGAAGGAAGAAGAACGACACATGCTCGGGAAGGCGTTGCGAGGTTCGGTCCTCACTGGTATCACGCTTAGTGCATTTATGACTCCACTCAGTGTCGTCCTCCCCTCTCCTGCTGCGGCCGTTACGGCGACCACGTGTGACGCCATCGACATCATGGCGCACCGCGGCCGTATTGCCGGCTCGAGGTACGACGAGAACACCAAG
>JBBSMD010000129.1:0-5895 GCA_038233355.1 Propionibacteriales bacterium | reverse complement strand
CGGGCACCAGGTCAGCGGGCAAGAAGGCGACGGGCCGGCAGAAGTCGCCGGCCACCTCCGGCTAAAGCAGCGGACGCAGCGGCGCGAGGAGCCGTTCCCCGAGCTTGGCGGTCAGCGGTCGTCGCTGCCACTGTTCGGCGTCGAGCTGGCGGGCCTGGCTGCAGTCGGTGGCGAAGATCCGCTCGAGGTGCGCGGCGAAGTCGTCGTCGAAGATCTCGACGTTGACCTCGTAGTTGCCGACGAGGCTCAACCGGTCGATGTTCGCGGTGCCCACGGTGCTCCACTGCCCGTCGACGGTCGCGGTCTTGGCGTGCACCATCCCGCCCTCGTACAGCCACAGCGCGACCCCACCGCGCAGCAGCGCTGTGTAGAAGCCACGTGACAGCCAGTCGGCCACGACGTGGTTGGAGGTCGCCGGCACGAGGACGCGCACGTCCACGCCGCGGTGGGCCGCGGCCAGCAGACCGGCCAGCACGTCGCGGTCGGGGATGAAGTAGGCCTGGGTGAGGTAGACGTGGTGCCGGGCCCGGTCGATGGCGTCCAGGTACATCGACCGGATCGGGAAGACCAACTGCTCGGGTACGTTGCGAGCGGTCCGGATGCGTGGCTCCCACAGCGTCGCGCCAGGGTCGTCCAACCGTGGCCGGCGGCGGCCCCGGTGCAGGTTCCAGAAGTCGACGAAGGCGTTCTGCAGCTCCCACACCGACGGACCGGTGATGCGGACGTGGGTGTCACGCCACCTCGTCGCGTACAGGGCACCGATGTTGAAGCCGCCGACGAAACCGACCTGGCCGTCGACGACGAGCAGCTTGCGGTGGTCCCGGCCGAGCTTGCGGACGTTGAACAGCAGCGCCTCGACCCGGAACACCGGGTAGCGCAGGACGTGTACCGAGCGCGGGAAGTGCAGGAACGGGCGCGGCACGACCAGGTTGGCGAAGCCGTCGTAGACGACGAAAACCTCGACACCTCGCTCGGCCGCGTCGACCAGAGCCCGCTTGAACTCTCGGCCCACCGCGTCGCCCTTGACGATGTAGGACTCGAACAGGATCTGGTGCCGGGCCCCGCGGACCGCGTCGAGCATGTCGCGGTACAGGTCCTCGCCGTAGGTGTAGGTGGTCGTCACCGAGTCGCCGACCGGCAGGTCGGTCGGTGGCGTGCGCGGAAACGTGCCGTGCCGTGGACGGACGCGCTTGCGCCACGCGTCGGTGCCGACGAGCGCAACGATGACGACCGCCTGCGCTGCGAGCAGACCCAGCACTAGGCGACGGACGATGTGGCGAAGACGGGCCATGGCGCGATCATGCCCCTTCGTGGATTCTCCGCATCCTCCACTCGTACCCCCGAGGGGTATGCTGGCGGATGGCGCGAGGAGACATCGATGACGCACACGCAGCCGACCGCCCGGCACGGTTACATCGAGCACAAGGACGAGTACGTCACGCGCTTGCGCCGCATCGAGGGGCAGGCCCGCGGGTTGCAACGGATGGTCGAGCAGGAGCAGTACTGCATCGACATCCTCACCCAGGTCGCCGCCACCACCAAGGCGTTGCAGTCGGTCGCGCTCGGGTTGCTGGAGGAGCACCTGGCCTCGTGTGTCGTACGGGCGGCTGCCCAGGGCGGCCCCGAGGCCGATGACAAGGTGCACGAAGCCGCCGAGGCGATCGCCCGCCTCGTCCGGTCCTGAGCACCCGAGCCGTCGGACCCCTCCGACTCCCGAAGGAGACACGATGACCGAGACCCACACCTACCGGGTGGCCGGCATGACCTGTGACCACTGCGCCGCCGCCGTCACCGAGGAGATCGGCGGCCTGCCGGGCGTACGGGCGGTCGACGTCGACCTCGACTCGGGGCAGGTCACGGTCACCAGCGAGGCCCCGCTCGCCGACAGTGCGGTCGCCGCGGCCGTCGACGAGGCGGGCTACGAGATGACCGAGCGGGCCGACCCGGGCGTGGAGGCGTGATCGGCTCGCGACGCGCCCGCCCAACAACCGGCGCCTCCCGCCCCGGCACCTGCGCGTGCCGCATCCGCACCCGCGCGTCCGGCCCCCGCACCCGATGAGCACGCTGCGCACGGCCGACTCCGCCACGGTGGAGCTCGACGTCGAGGGCATGACGTGCGCGTCGTGCGCGATGCGGGTCGAGAAGCGGCTCAACCGGCTCGACGGCGTCGCCGCCAGCGTCAACTTCGCCACCCACAAGGCCCGGGTCGACCGTGCTGGTGACGTCTCGATCGAGGACCTGGTCGCCGCGGTGGAGAAGGCCGGCTACTCCGCCCGGCCGCCGCAGCCGCAGCCACCGCCAGAGACCTCCCGTGACCCGCTGCGCGTGCGCTTGCTGGTCAGCGCGGTGCTCACGGTGCCGGTCGTCGCGGTCGCCATGATCCCGGCGCTACAGCTCACCGGCTGGCAGTGGTGGTCGCTGGCGCTCACCACCCCGGTCCTGGCCTACGGCGGGTGGCCCTTCCATCGAGCCGCGTGGACGAACCTGCGGCACGGCGCGGCCACCATGGACACCCTCGTCTCGATGGGCACGCTCGCCGCCTACGGCTGGTCGGTGTACGCCCTGCTCTGGGGCGACGCCGGCGAGCTGGGCATGCGGCACACCTTCGCGCTGACCGCCGGCGGGGTCGACGGCACCAGCGCGATCTACTTCGAGGCCGCCGCCGGTGTCACGACCTTCCTGCTGGCCGGTCGCTACGCCGAGGCGCGCGCCAAGCGGCGCGCCGGTGCTGCCCTGCGCGCGCTGCTCGAGCTCGGCGCCAAGGACGTGGCGGTGCTCCGCGACGGGGTGGAGGTGCGGGTACCGGTCGGCGACCTCGCCGTCGCCGACACCTTCGTCGTACGGCCGGGGGAGAAGGTCGCGACCGACGCCGAGGTCCTCGACGGCCGCTCGGCGGTCGACGCGTCGATGCTGACCGGGGAGAGCGTCCCGGTGGAGGTCGGTCCCGGAGACGACGTGGCGGGGGCCACCGTCAACGCCAGCGGCCGCCTGGTGCTGCGGGCCACCCGCGTCGGTGACGACACCGCGCTGGCGCAGCTGGCCCGGCTGGTCGAGGAGGCGCAGAACGGCAAGGCGCAGGTCCAGCGGCTGGCCGACCGGGTCTCGGCTGTCTTCGTACCGGTCGTGCTCGGGCTCGCCGTCGCCACGCTCGTCGGATGGCTGCTCGTCGGCGGCGGAGCAGCCGCCGGCTTCACCGCCGCGGTCGCGGTGCTGATCATCGCGTGCCCGTGCGCGCTCGGCCTGGCCACTCCCACCGCGCTGATGGTCGGTACCGGCCGCGGCGCGCAGCTGGGCATCCTGTTGAAGGGTCCGCAGGTGCTGGAGTCGACGCGTCAGGTCGACACCGTCGTGCTCGACAAGACCGGCACCGTGACGTCGGGGCAGATGAGCGTGGTCGACGTGACCCCGGCCACTGACGTGGAGCGTCGGCACCTGCTGGCGCTGGCCGGTGCGCTGGAGTCCGGCTCGGAGCACCCGATCGCCCAGGCGGTCGCTGCCGCGGCTCTGTCGTACGTCGGCGGTCCGCTGCCGACGGTGCGCGACTTCGTCAACGTCGAGGGGCTCGGCGTACGCGGTGTCGTGGACGGCCACGCGGTCGCGGTGGGCCGGGTCAGACTCTTCGACTCCCCACTGCCGCCCGAGCTGCGCAGCGCGGTCGAGGCCGCGCAGGCGTTGGGACGCACCCCCGTCGTAGCCGGCTGGGACGGTCGCGCACGTGGCGTGCTGAGCGTGGCCGACACCGTCAAGCCGACGAGCGCGCAAGCGGTGGCGCAGCTGCGGGCCCTGGGCCTGCGCCCGGTGCTGCTGACCGGTGACAACCACGCCGTGGCCCATGCGGTCGCTGCCGAGGTGGGCATCGGCGAAGTCGTGGCCGAGGTGCTCCCGGCCGACAAGGTGGCCGCCGTGCGCCGTCTCCAGCATGAGGGTCGCGTGGTGGCGATGGTCGGTGACGGCGTCAACGACGCGGCGGCGCTCGCGCAGGCCGACCTCGGCATCGCGATGGGGACCGGCACCGACGTCGCCATCGAAGCCTCCGACCTGACCCTGGCCCGCGGTGACCTGCGAGTGGCCGCCGACGCCATTCGGCTGGCGCGCCGCACGCTCGGCACGATCAAGGGCAACCTGTTCTGGGCGTTCGCCTACAACGTCGCGGCGATCCCGCTCGCGATGGCAGGGCTGCTCAACCCGATGATCGCCGGAGCCGCCATGGCCTTCTCCAGCGTCTTCGTGGTCACCAACAGCCTGCGGCTGCGCCGCTTCGAACCGCTGTCGCGGTAACAGGGCCGCTGTTCGTACCGCCGCTGACCCGGCGTACGCGCTCACCCACCCTCGAGCGGGGACGTAGTGGCCCTCCTCGGGGGGTTGCCGCGCTGCTTGGTCGGTTTGGGTCGATTCCGGCGGGCCCGAAACAGCCCAAACCGACCAACGAGCGCACGAGGCGCATGGGAGCCGCTGGCGGGCGAGCTGATCCGGCGCCTGGACGGCCGCTCGCGGGGCGAGCTGACCCGGGCGGGTACGCAGTCACCCACCCGAGCGGGCGTGGCGGCCCGCAGCGGGCACCCCACCCGAGCGGGCGTGGCGGTGCGCAGTGGGCCGTGCCGGCGACCACGTCGGACTAGCCTGCTTGCGTGCCCGACGCCGCCGTACCGCCCGGGATCGCCGGGGTGCTGCGCATCGTGGCCTTCCGCCGGCTGTGGGTGTCGCTCACCCTGTCGGGGCTGGGGGACTGGGTCGGGCTGCTCGCGCTCACCGCGTACGCCAACGCCGCCGCAGGCGGGAGTAGCGGCGAGCGCAGCCTTGCCATCGCCGGGGTCCTGCTGCTGCGGGTGCTGCCGGCGATGCTGGTGGGCCCGATCGCGGGCTACGTCGCCGACCGGCTGGACCGGCGCACCACGCTGGTGGTCGGCAACGTCGCCCGGGGGCTGATCTTCGCCACGATCCCGCTCGTGGACACCCTCGCATGGGTCTACGTGGCCACCGTGCTCGTCGAGGTCGCCAGCATGCTGTGGCTGCCGACGAAGGACGCCACGGTGCCGGCGCTCGTACCGATTGAGTGCCTCGAGGACGCCAACCGGCTCAACCTTGCCTCGTCGTACGGCTCCGCGGTGCCGGCCGCCGGGGTGTTCGTCGGTCTCTCGCAGCTGACCGACTTCACCTCCCAGCACCTCGGGTGGGGGTTCGGCGGTCCGGTCGACCTGGCGCTGTGGGTCAACGCCGCCAGCCTCGTGGTCGCGGGGCTGCTGTGCATCCGGGTCGGCCCGGTGCCACCCGCCGGCGTCGAGGCCGGCGGCTCCGTACTCGGCGACATCGCCGCCGGGTGGGCCTACGTCTGGCGCACCCCGCTCGTGCGCGCCCTCGTCGGCGGCATCGTGGCTGCCTTCGCCGCCGGCGGGGTCGTGATCGGCCTCGGGCGCGTCTTCGTCAGCGACCTCGACGCGTCCGACGCCGGCTACGGCCTGCTCTTCGGGGCGGTCTTCGCCGGTCTCGGTGGGGGCATGTGGCTCGGTCCGCGGGTGCTCCGCTCGGCGCCGAGACCTCGGGTCTTCGGCATCGCTCTCGTCGCCGCGGGCGCGCTGCTCGCCGTCATCGCCCTCGTGCCGTCGATCGTGGCCGTGATGATGCTCGTGCTCGCCCTCGGCTTCGCTGGGGGAGTCGCGTGGATCACCGGTTACACGCTGCTCGGCGTGGAGGTCGACGAGTCGGTCCGCGGGCGCACCTTCGCGCTGGTGCAGTCGCTCGTACGTCTCGCGCTCGCCCTGGTCCTGGCGCTGGCTCCGCTGACCGCGGGCCTGATCGGGTCCCGGCGCCTGCCTGTGCCCGGTGTCGGTGCGCTCTCCTACAGTGGCCCGCAGCTCACCCTTCTGCTGGCCGGGCTGCTCGCGGTGGTGGCGGGTG
>JBBSMD010000128.1:0-5916 GCA_038233355.1 Propionibacteriales bacterium | reverse complement strand
TGTCGCTGCGCGACGTACACGAAGGCGGGTGCCCCGGGGCCGGCGTTGAGGTACTTGTACGTGCAGCCGACGGCCAGGTCGGCGCCGGCGGCGTCAAGGTCGACCCGTAGGCATCCGGCGGAGTGGCTGAGGTCCCACACGGCGAGGGCGCCGGAGTCGTGGATTCGCGCGGTGATACCAGCGAGGTCGGCGACGTAGCCGGAGCGGTAGTCGACGTGGGAGAGCAGGACGAGTGCGGATTCGGCTCCGAGCGTGCCGGCCAGGTCCTCGACGGTGGCCCCTCGAGTCGGGTCTGGGTGGATCCACCGGACGGTGCAGCCACGTTCGCGTGCCAGCGACTCGACGAGGTAGCGGTCGGTCGGGAAGTTGGTGTCGTCGACGACCACCTCGCGGCGGTCGGGTCGCAGACCCGCCGCGGCGTGCAACGCCTTGTAGAGGTTGACCGACGTGGAGTCGGCGACGACCACCTGACCGGCCGCAGCTCCCAGCACGGCCGCGCCGAGCCGGTCCCCCACCTGCTCGGGCAGGTCGACCCAGCCCTCGGTCCAGCCCCGGATGAGCCGGCCGGCCCACTGTTCGGCGTACAGCTGCTCGAGGCGCTCCAGCGTGGACCGCGGCGCGCGGCCGAGGGAGTTGCCGTCGAGGTAGGCGACCAGCTCGTCGTCGACGAGGAACCGCTCGCGAAAGGACGCCAGCGGGTCGGCGGCGTCGCGGGCGAGCGCGTCCTCGCGGGTGAGCTGGTGCACGTCTGTGGTCATGGCGTCAGTCTGCCCTGGGCGGGCGCGTCGGCTCGGTGTGCCGCCTCACTCACCGATGCGCGTGCGTACGGCCAACAGCTCGGGGAAGAACGTGAGGTCGAGCGCTCGGCGCAGGAACCCGACCCCCGAGGAGCCACCCGTGCCGCGCTTGCCGCCGATGATGCGCTCGACGGTCTTGACGTGCCGGAACCGCCACAGCTGGAAGCTCTCCTCCACGTCGACGAGCTCTTCGGCGGTCTCGTAGGCCTGCCAGTGGTGCTCGGGGTCGGCGTAGACGGTCGCCAGCACCTCGACCACGCCGTCGGAGGGCTCGTACGGCTGGGTCCAGTCGCGCTCGACCCGGTCGGCCGGCACCGGGTGGCCGTGCCGGGCCAGCCAGCGCAAGAACTCGTCGTACAGGGACGGGGCGGCCAGGTCGGCGGCCAGTCGCTCGTGCAGGTCCGGGTCGTGCTCGAAGACTCCCAGCATGGCCGGGTTCTTGTTGCCGAGCAGGAACTCCACCGCGCGGTACTGCGCGGACTGGAATCCCGATGCCGGGCCGAGCACGTCACGGAACTGGACGTACTCGACCGGGGTCAGCGTCGCGAGCACCGACCACTGCTCGAACAGCTGCTTTTGGATGTGCTTGACCCGGGCCAGCCGCTTGAGCGCGGGAGCGAGGTCGTCGTCGGCGAGCAGGGTCAGCGCCGAGCGCAGCTCGTGCGAGAGCAGCTTCAGCCACAGCTCGGTGACCTGGTGCTGCACGATGAACAGCATCTCGTCGTGGTGGTCCGAGAGGGGATGCTGCGCGTCGAGCAGCCGATCCAGGTGCAGGTAGCCGCCGTACGTGAGCCGTCCGGCGAGGTCGGTGGTGACGCCCTCCTCGAGCGGGCGGGCGGACAGGTGGTCGCTCACGCCGAGGAGACTACCGAGGCGGTCCGGCCACCGACCTTTCCATGGTTTTCGGACGCTGACCATGGCGCACGCGCCACGGTCAGCGTCCGATTACCACGTTAACCTGGTAATCAGGCAGGCCAGGCTCAGGTCATCGCGAACCGGGCGGGGTCGTCGAACGGCCCCACCACCGCCAGCGCCGGGTCCGCCGTGAGCAGCTCACCGGCCAGCTCGTGCACGTCATCGAGGGTGACGGCGTCGATGCGCTCCACCACCTCGTCGATCGCCACGACCTCGCCGTGCAGCAGGTCGGCCTTGCCGATCCGGCTCATCCGCGAGCCGGAGTCCTCCAGGCCGAGCACGACGCTGCCGCGCAGTTGGCCCTTGGCCCGCTCGACCTCTTCGGCGTCGAAGCCCTCCTTCGCCGCCAGCGCGAGCTGCTCGCGGCACAGCCCCAGCACCTGGTCGATCTTGCCCGGCGCACAACCGGCGTAGACGCCAAGCAGCCCGGTGTCGGCGTAGGCGGCACCGAAGGAGTACACCGAGTACGCCAGCCCCCGACGCTCGCGCACCTCCTGGAAGAGCCGGGAGCTCATGCCGCCGCCCAGCGCCGTGGTGAGCACGGCACCGGCGTGGCGGCGCTCGTGGAGGCGGTGCAGGCCGGGCAGGCCCAGCACGACGTTGGCCTGCTCGGTGGGCCGGCGCACCACGCTGGCGCCGGGGTGGAACGGCACCTCCGGTGCGTAGGGCCGCAGCCCCGCCGGTGCGCCGTCGACGTCGAGGGCCACGCCGAAGGCGCTGCGTACGAGTGCGACCACCGTGTCGTGGTCGAGGTTGCCGGCAGCCGCCACCACCATGTCTCGCGGCCGGTAGTGGTCGGAGTGGAAGCCGGCGACCTGGTCTCGGGTGATCGTCTCCACGTTGACGACCGGTCCGGCGATGGGCCGCCCGAGCGGGTCGCCGGCCCACGCCTGCGCGCAGATCAAGTCGTGCACCACGTCGTCAGGGTCGTCCTCGTTCATGGCGATCTCCTCGAGGATCACGCCACGCTCGGACTCCACGTCGGGGGCCGAGATGAGCGAACGACTCACCATGTCGACGAGCACGTCGACCGCCAGCGGCAGGTCGGTGTCGAGCACCCGGGCGTGGAAGCAGGTGAACTCCTTGCCGGTGAAGGCGTTCATCTCCCCGCCGACCGCGTCGAGCTCGGCGGAGATGTCCAGTGCCGTACGGGTGGTCGTGCCCTTGAAGAGCACGTGCTCGAGGAAGTGCGACGCCCCGGCGAGGGGCGACGCCTCGTCCCGCGCACCGACGCCGACCCAGATGCCGATGCTGGCCGAACGCACGGTCGGCATCGCCTCGGTGATGACCCGCAGGCCCCCGGGAAGGACCGTGCGGCGGACGAGTCCGCCTTGGTCCTCCCCGAGGAGGGTCCAGGTGACGCCGACCGGCTGACCGGTGTCGAGCTGCACCGGGCTCACGCGCCCGCATGCTCCGGGGTGACGGCAGGTGCGTCGTCCTCGAGGACCGGCGTCAGCGACAGCTTGCCGCGGTCGTCGATCTCGTTGATCTGCACCTGCAGCTTCTGCCCGATGCTGACCACCTGCTCGACCGACTCGACCCGCTGGCCGCCGGCGAGGCTGCGCAGCTTGGAGATGTGCAGCAGCCCGTCCTTGCCGGGCAGCAGCGACACGAACGCGCCGAAGTTGGTGATCTTGACGACCGTACCCAGGTAGCGCTCCCCGATCTCGGGCATCGTCGGGTTGGCGATGGCGTTGATCATCGACCGGGCGGCCTCGGCGGCGTCCCCGTTGTCGGCACCGACGTAGATGGTGCCGTCGTCCTCGATCGAGATCTGCGCGCCGGTGTCGTCCTGGATCTGGTTGATCACCTTGCCCTTGGGCCCGATCACCTCGCCGATCTTGTCGACCGGTACGCGCATGGTGATGATCCGCGGGGCGTACGGGCTCATCTCGTCGGGCTCGGCGATCGCCTCGCTCATCACGTCGAGGATCGTCATGCGCGCGTCGCGGGCCTGGCCCAGTGCGGAGCCGAGCACGGAGGCCGGGATGCCGTCGAGCTTGGTGTCGAGCTGGAGCGCGGTGACGAAGTCGCGGGTGCCGGCGACCTTGAAGTCCATGTCGCCGAACGCGTCCTCGGCACCGAGGATGTCGGTCAGCGTCACGTACTGCGTCTCGCCGTCGACCTCACCGGAGATCAGCCCCATCGCGATACCGGCAACCGGCGCGCGAAGCGGCACACCGGCGTTGAGCAGCGCCATCGTCGACGCGCAGACCGAGCCCATGGAGGTGGACCCGTTGGACCCGAGCGCCTCGGACACCTGCCGGATGGCGTAGGGGAACTCCTCGCGGCTCGGCTGCACCGGCAACAGCGCCCGGCCGGCGAGCGCGCCGTGGCCAACCTCGCGGCGCTTGGGCGAACCGACCCGGCCGGTCTCTCCGGTGGAGTACGGGGGGAAGTTGTAGTTGTGCATGTACCGGCGCGTCCGCTCCGGCGACAGCGTGTCGAGCCGCTGCTCGAGGCCCAGCATGTTGAGGGTGGTGACCCCCAGGATCTGGGTCTCCCCGCGCTCGAACAGCGCCGAGCCGTGCACCCGCGGGACGGTGGCGACCTCGGCGGACAGCGACCGGATGTCGGCCAGGCCGCGGCCGTCGATGCGCACCTTGTCACGCAGCACCCGCTCGCGTACGAGCTGCTTGGTCAGCGCCCGGACGGCCGCGCTGACCTCCTTGTCGCGACCCTCGAAGTCGTCGGCCAGGTTGGTCTGGGCGACCGACTTGATCTCGGCCAGCCGGTCCTCACGCTCGGCCTTGCCGGAGATGGTGAGCGCCTGGCCGAGCGAGTCACGCGTGGCCGACTCGACCGCGGCGTAGACGTCGTCGGAGTAGTCGGGGAAGGTGGGGAACGCCTGCACCGGCTTGGCGGCGTCACCGGCGAGCTTCGACTGCGCCTCGCACAGCTGGCGGATCGGACCCTTCGCGGCCTCGAGGCCTTGCGCGACGATGTCCTCGGTGGGGGCCTGGGTGCCGCTCTGCACCAGCTCCCAGGTCGCCTCGGTCGACTCGGCCTCGACCATCATGATGGCGACGTCACCGTCGGGCAGCGTGCGGCCGGCGACGACCATGTCGAAGACCGCCGACTCGAGCTGGCTCTGGGTGGGGAACGCGACCCACTCGCCCTCGATCAGCGCAACGCGGATCGCCCCCACCGGGCCGGAGAACGGCAGACCGGAGATCTGGGTCGACGCCGAGGCGGCGTTGATCGCGAGCACGTCGTACGGCGTGTCGGGGTTGAGCGCGAGCACGGTGATGACGACCTGCACCTCGTTGCGCAGACCCTTGACGAACGTGGGCCGCAGCGGACGGTCGATGAGGCGGCAGGTGAGGATCGCGTCCTCACTGGGCCGGCCCTCGCGGCGGAAGAACGAGCCCGGGATGCGGCCCGCGGCGTACATCCGCTCCTCGACGTCGATGGTGAGCGGGAAGAAGTCCAAGTGCTCCTTGGGGTGCTTGCCGGCGGTCGTCGCGCTCAGCAGCATCGTGTCGTCGTCGAGGTAGGCAACGACGGAGCCCGCCGCCTGCTGGGCCAGCAGACCGGTCTCGAACCGGACGGTGCGGGTGCCGAAGCGGCCGTTGTCGATGCGGGTCTCGGTGGTGGTGATGTCAGATCCCTCCACGGGATCGCCTCTCTCTCATCTCGAGAGGGCACCGCGGTGAAGGTCCTCGTTCAGTCCGTCGCCCGGCGCCCTCGGGCGACCCACCCTGGGCCACCCTCGTACGAGTGGAGCGGCTGCCCGGGTTCGGGGAGCCGCTCCGCTCTCACTGGGTCAACGACGCAGACCGAGCCGTTGGATCAGGCTGCGGTAGCGGTCGATGTCGGTGTTGTACAGGTAGGTGAGCAACCGGCGGCGCTGGCCGACCAGCAGCAGCAGGCCGCGCCGGCTGTGGTGGTCGTGCTTGTGCGTCTTAAGGTGCTCGGTCAGGTGGCTGATGCGATGGCTCAGCAGCGCCACCTGCACCTCGGGTGAACCGGTGTCGCTCTCGCCGGTGGCATAGTCGTCGATGATCTTCTTCTTGGTCGCAGCGTCGACCGACACTCGTTCTCCCTCGAGGGTTCGTTGCGCGGCGCCCCGGGGCATGTCCACCCGGGCACTCTGGATCCGCGGCCGTCGAACGGCACCTGCCAGGCTATCAGCGGGGGGTGAGCGGCCCTAATCGTGCGGCTGGGGTCGTTGCGGGGCGTCGCCGCCGCGGGGGTCGTCGTG
>JBBSMD010000127.1:0-5977 GCA_038233355.1 Propionibacteriales bacterium | reverse complement strand
CGTGAGCTGGCCGCCGCCCGCACGCTGTCGCCTCGCACGGAGGAGTACGAGACGCACGACGCAGAGCGGCTGGTGACCGAGTTTCCGCGTCTGCTCGCATCCGTCGAGCGCGGCGACACCCGCCTGTCGGCCGCCCGTGCCGTGTTGGAGGAGACCAGGCTGCTCAGCCCCGAGGACGCTCGCCGGGTCGACGCCCAGCTGGCCGAGGATGTCGCCGACCAGCCGTTCACACCCGCCCGCTGGCGCCAGGCCGCAGCCCGCCGCGCACTCCTGGTCGACCCCGACATCGCCGCCAAGCGAGCCGCAGCCGCCCGCCGCGACCGTGCGGTGTCGATCACCGACAAGCAGGACGGCACCGGCGCACTGTGGGCCAGGCTGCGGGCAGAGGAGGCGGTCGCGTGCTACGAGGTGCTCGACGGCCAGGCGCGCGGGCTGCGCGCCGACGGCGATCCCCGCTCCCTCAAGGACCTGATGGTCGACACCCTGGTCGAGCTGGTCACCGGCCTGACCTTCCCACCCGAACCATCCCCGGATTGCGCCACGACCGTCGACGCACCCGACACCGCGCACGAGGACGACACGACGGCGACGTCCGACGGACCGGACAGAGCAGCGGACCGCGTCCAGCCCGAGCCAGCTGATCCACCCGAGCCGGCTGATCCAGCTGAACCACCCGAGCCGGCTGATCCAGCCGAGCCACCGGTACCACCTGAGCCCACCGAGCCCACCGAGCCGCCCGCGCGGGCCCATCGCCCCGACCGCCCGAAGGTCGAGCTGCAGGTCGTCGTGGCACTGTCCACCATCCTCGGGCTGGACGCCGAACCCGCCCTGCTGCGTGGCTACGGCGCCATCCCGCCCTCGCTGGCGCGTCAGCTCGCCGACAGCTGCGACACCTCGATCCGCCGCCTGATCTGCGACCCTGTCGATGGGCGCCTGCTCACCATGGACCCCCGGCGGCGCGGCTACACCGGCAACGACCGGCACTTCTCCATCTGGCGCGACCACAGCTGCCGCGAACTCGGCTGCGGACTGTCAGCCAACGCCCTCGATCACATCCGCGACTACGCCAAGGGCGGTGAGACCATTCGGGCCAATGCCCAGAGCTTGTGCCATCTGGGCCACGAGACCAAGGGGCACCCGCAGGTGCAGGTGCAACCACTGCCTCCACCAGACCCCGAACCGGACCCACCACCCGAGGACCCGGCATGGGACACCCATGCCCTGCCACCGCCGCCCCTGCCACCGGTCCACCCCGACGTCGCCGCGAAGTCGAGTCTGGTGCAACAGCTGCGAGCCGATGCCCCAACCTTGCGCTGGACCATGCCGACCGGCCGCACCTACGACGCGAAGCCTCCACCAGCACTCGGCTGGGGAAGCCTGCCCCCTCGCTTGCGGCCCGCCGGAGCAACCGACCCGCCCCCACCGCCAGACGACCCCGAAGCCGACGTCGACCGCGACCCGGGCGAGCCGCCCTACGACCTGCCACGTGACTGGTTCAAGGCCGCCTGATCCGACTGTCACAACATCCGAGCGCTGTACGACTGTGTACCTCGTTGTACAGTGAAAGCGTGTCGGCGATGATGAGCATCAGCGAGGCCAGAGCCGCCCTGCCCGAGGTCATCGACCGGGTGGTGACCGGCGAGGAGATCACGATCACCCGGCACGGCAAGGTGGTCGCGGTCGTGGTCCGACCGGACGCCTTGCGGGTACGCCGGGCCGAGGCAGCGTTTACGAGCGCGGAGCGGGTCCGCGACCTGCTCGAAGCCGGCCGAACCGAGAGCCTGGTCCACCAGCCGACGGTGAGCGAGCAGCGAGCTGAGTCGTTGCTGGCGGCCTTACGAGCCAGCCGCTCCCGCCGGTAGCAGCCGGCATGGACGCGTTCGACGCCGACGTGCTGATCTACGCCGCCGTGGCCGATCATGCGTTGGGCCAGCGCGTCCGGGCACTGTTCCCGGACGGGCCCGTCCGCGATGGCGACGCCGTGGCGGGCATCGGCTCGGTCCTGCTCGTTCCCGAACTGTTGACCAAGCCGCTACGCGAGGATGCGACCGGCGAGCTCGCCGCGCTCGGGTCGCTGCTTGGCCGGCTCGACCTTCGTCCCGTCGACGAGGCGACCGCACACCTGGCCGCGGCGCTCGGTGCGTCGTACCGGTTGCGCGCGGCCGACGCGGTCCATCTCGCCACGGCGGTGGCCGCCGGTGCCGACCGGTTCCTGACCAACAACCAGTCCGACTTCCCCGAGACGATCACCGACATCGACGTCGTCTACCCGCACGAGCTGCCCGACGAGACCAGCCGCTGAGCTGGCTGCCTCACCTGACCGTCGAACCGGCAAGGGCCGGCATGGCATAATTCAGAATGATCTCACTGGCTCTGTCCTTCCAGCTCCGCGACGCAGGCTTGCGCTGGGAACCCGAATCCGGCGACCGGTTCGTGGTCAACCAGCCGCACCTGCTCGACACGCCCTTCGTGCTCAGCGAAATGACCGTCGAGGTCCGCACCATCCCGACGGGCCGCATCATCGCCTTCAACGGCACGACCGAGTGGGCGCTGGACTCCGTCGAGCTGCACCGGGCACTGTGGCTGCCGGGCGAGGCGCGGCTACGCGAGCTGCTCGGCGACTCGTTCCAGCGGCTGGAACGCACAGTCGGCGCCGACGGCGGTCCCGCCGGCTACCGGGTCGCGTTCACCGTGCGCGCGGAGGAACGCTTCGTCGAGGACCCGGACCCGGCCGAGTGCTACGGCGAGGCGCTCCTGGTGCTGCTCCGGGAAGGCGTGGCTCCCTTCGCCGCCCGTCACCCCGGAGGCAACCAAACCGAGGCAGCGCTGGACTGGCCGGTGGGGGCTCCCCCCGACGAGTGGCCCGGCGGCCGGTCCGTCTGAGCAGTCTGGCGTCGTGCGGGTCGGTCACGCCTGTCCTGCGAGGAGTTCGGCCGCGACCCGCAGTGCGCGGGGTTCATGCGGCTGTACCGCGACGAAGTGCTCCCGGCGCTGCGCGGCTGACCCGGCATGGCCCGGGCGGCTACTGCTGGCTCCTTCTGGGTACGTCACCGGACACGGCGTGCGCAGCGGTGCACGTGAGCACCGCCGGCAGCCACCACGGACGTACCTCTTGCAGGAAGGGACCAAGACATGACCACCGGATCCGACGGAACGACGAGCGATCTGCTGCAGGCCATCACCGACGACCTGACGACGCTGCTGCGCCAAGAGTTCCAGCGAGCCCAGGACGAGCTGGCCGGCAAGGCGCGGCAGGCGGGCCGTGGGGCTGCGCTGCTGGGCGCGGCCGGCGCGCTGGGCGCCCTCGCGGCGGGAACCTCGGCGGCGACGCTGGTGCGTCTGCTCGATCAGGCCCTCCCCCGGCCCGCGTCGGCCCTCCTGGCCACCACGTTGTACGGCGCCGGTGCCGCCGGTTTGGGCTACGCCGGCTGGACCGAGGTGCGCCGTGCCCTTCCGGCCGCACCGCGGGAGACGATCTCGAGCCTGCGCGAGGACGCACGGGCGGCTCGCCCAGGAGCAGACGTCGCGACGGGTTACGCCGGGCGAGCCGGCTCCTGAAGGCCTCGTCAGATGAGCCTGGTGTATGACCGTGCCATGCCGGAGACACACTTCGAACCGTTCGTCCACCTCGTCGACGTCGGTCCCGACCGTGCACTGATCGCCTGGGGAGGCTTCTGGTTCCGCCGGGAGGCCGCTTCGAGCCGCTGGCACCTGGTGGACGACGAGCAGCTCGCCGAGGTGAGCGCCGGGCGCTCCGACAGCATCGGCGCCCGCTCCGCCTCGTACGGCGACGCGGCCGTCGAGGTGCTCGACGACCACGGGCGGGTGGTGGCGCAGGCGCAGACCGACGAGGTCAACCACGTGTGGGTCGAAGGGCTCGAGCCGGACACGGCGTACCGCTATCGCATCACGGTGGGCGGTGAACCGTGGGCGGAAGGCGAGCGCTGGGACTGGGGTCCGGTACGCCGCGGCGGTTTCGACCTGCGACCGGGTGGCCGCAGCTATGCGATGTCCTTCCGCACCCACCCCTCTTCACAGGTCAGCGCTCCCCTGACCTTCGCGGTGCTCGGGGACTACGGCGTGGGCACGATGGCCGACTCCGAGAGCGGCCGCCGGCAACGACGCGTGGCGCAGGTGCTCGACCGGCTGGTGGACCGACCCGGCATCCGGCTCGTGATCGCCGTCGGCGACAACGTCTACCGGGGCGAGGAGGGCTGGTCCGGTGGGGAGAGCGGGAAGGAGGACGACGACTGGTACTCCAGCTTCTACCAGCCGTACCGCTACGTCCTGGACCGAGTGCCGGTGTACCCGACGGTCGGCAACCACGACACCAGCGACAGCGAGGACAGCGACGACCGCGAACAGATTCTCGACAACTTCCACACCGAGGCCAGGTTCTCCCCCGAGGTGCTCGGCGGCCGCGCGTCGGTCGACCCGGGGATGTTCTACCGCTTCCAGTACGGCGCGGACGTCGCGTTCGTCTGCATCGACACGTCGTTGGCCGACCCGCTGGCGAGCAAGCACTTCTTCCAGGACGACAAGCACGCCGGCTTCTTGCGCGAGGCCCTGCACGCCGACGGTCAGGGGCCTGCTTGGCGGATCCCGTTCTCCCACCACCCGGCGTACTGCGCGGGGCCGCACCACCCCAACACCGCCGCAATGGTGGAGGTGCTGGTGCCGATGTTCCAGCGGGCGGGCGTGCGCGTCGCCTTCGCCGGCCACGAGCACAACTTCCAGCTCTCCCGGGTCGACGGCATCGACTACTTCCTGTCTGGCGCCGGCGGCAAGGTGCGCGAGGACCCACCCGACGGTTTCGACGCGGCCGGTACGGTCGCGTGGGCGGCGCAGTCGCACCTCCTGCTCGCCCACCTCGACGGGCCGACCATGACGGTCACCCCGATCGCCGCGCTGGACCCTGACGGCGAACCGGAGCCGATGACCGCGCTCTCACCCGACCACAGGCTCGTCGAGGTGCCGTTCGTGGTGTCGCTCGAGGACCAGCACTCCGGCTGACCGGCTCCCCGCGCGTAGGCCCCGCCGCACGGAGAGGTAGCGGGGCCGACGCGCCGTAAGCTGACCACCGCCTGGCTACGAAGAACGAAAGGGCGTCGGTGTCGAAGGGTGTTCAGGCTGCATGGACAGCCGCCGGGCTGTGCCTCCTCCTGGTCCTCGCCGGGGTGACCGCCGCCGTCTCCGAACGGATACCCGACGTGGGGTACCTCACGCGTGACACCAACGCCGTGGCCGGAGTCCCGTGGTGGGCCGGGGTCGTCAGCCGCCTCACCAATCTGGCCTGGGCCGCAGCGGCGGCGCTGAACCTGCTGTCGAGCCGAGCGGCGCTTGCGTCGCTGCGACGGCCGCTGCTGCTGCTCGGGCTGCTCTGCGCCGCCCTTGCCCTCGACGACACAATGCTCGTGCACGAGGCGGTCCTGCCTCGCCTGGGTGTGCCGGAGGATCTGGTCCTCGCGGTCTATGCCGCCGCCGGGCTGGCGCTGTTCGTCGGCTGGTTCTGGTCCCTTCGCCGTACGTACGTCGGGGCGGCGTTCCTCGCCGGTGCAGCGTTGTTGGCGCTGTCGGTCGCGGTGGACCTGGTGAGCTCGAGCCTGTTCCTGCTCGAGGACGGGGCGAAGCTGGCCGGTGTGCTGGCGTGGTGCTTGTGCGGCGTGTGGGCGCACAGCGAGGCGTCGCCGACACCGTGAGCGCACGCGTGCGTACGGCTGGGCTGACCCTGGCGGCCACGGGCCGCATCCCGGCTCAGCGCTTGGGCGGAACTATCTCGGTCTTGCGCTGATTCGCCTCCGCCTTCGCGTGCTTGTCGGCGCGCTTCTCCTTGATGGACTTGCCCGCCTTCTTGGACATGTGCTGACGGGGGGACTTGTCGGCCATGGTGACTCCCTGGTCCCGAGCCCGGACGGCTCGTCAATGCGACCGTAGTCCCTCGGGGCTCGCCCGCGCATCGATGAATCCTGCCGAGTGT
>JBBSMD010000126.1:0-6023 GCA_038233355.1 Propionibacteriales bacterium | reverse complement strand
GCGCGGGTGCACCCATGCGGCGACCGAGCCGGAGTGCGCGCTCGACGACGCGGTGGCCCGCGGACGCGCCGACGCCGACCGGGTCGCGTCCTACCGACGAGTGCTCGCCAGCCGCGACTCCTCTCCCGCCTGACCGTCGCCGCCGCCCTATTGGACCGGGGTGGCCCCGGGTCGCCGCCGCCCCGGGGCCACCCCGAACCGATCCACGAAGGCACCAGTGCCACCCAGTACGGCAGCGGCCCACCGACGCCTGGCCACCCCGCCGCCTCCCACGCTGCGCAGGAGCTCGCCGCCCTGCACTGCGACGGAGGTGACGACCGAAGCGGCCTGGCCCCCGTCAAGATCGATGAGGGCTCCGCTGGAAGCCGTAGGGTCGCCTTCCATGGCCAGCTCCTTCACCGACGACCTGCGGCTCGCCCACGTCCTTGCCGACGACGCAGACTCCCTCACCACGTCCCGGTTCAAGGCGCTGGACCTTCACGTGACCACCAAGCCGGATCTGACCCAGGTCAGCGACGCCGACGTCGCGGTCGAGGAGGCGATCCGCCGCACACTGGGCCGGGCCCGCCCGCGGGACGCCGTCCAGGGCGAGGAGCAGGGCAGCACCGGCTGGGGTCCGCGGCGCTGGGTGGTCGACCCGATCGACGGCACGAGCAACTTCGTACGCGGGGTGCCCGTGTGGGGCACTCTCATCGGGCTCGTCGTCGACGACGAGGTCGTCGTCGGGTGCGTGTCCGCGCCAGCCCTCGGGCGGCGCTGGTGGGCGACCAAGACCAGCGGCGCGTGGACCGGTCGGTCGCTGATGTCGGCCAGGCCGTGCCGGGTCTCCGACGTCGACGAGATCGCCGACGCGTCGTTCGTCTACGCCTCGCTGGGTGCTTGGGAGGCGATCGACCGGCTGGAACAGTTCCTGGCACTCACCCGGCGGTGCTGGCGAACCCGCGCCTACGGGGACTTCTGGTCCTACATGCTCGTCGCCGAGGGTGCCGTCGACATCGCGGCCGAACCCGAGCTGGCACTGCACGACATGGCCGCCCTCGACGTGATCGTGCGAGAGGCCGGCGGGCGGTTCAGCGGGCTCGACGGCACCGACGGCCCGTTCGCCGGCAACGCCCTGGCGACCAACGGCCGCCTGCACGACGCGGCGATGCAGTTCTTGGGTCACGTCCCCGGCGGCGAGGAGCCCGGTCGCGACCGTAGCGCCAAAGGCTCGGCGAACGTGTCCGAGCTGGCCACGCGTCGGCGGTTCCCCGAAGGGGAGTGAGTCCCGAGCGGCGCGCGGGACCGGCGACCGCCCTCCCGAGCCGGCACGGCCACCGACCGCCGGCGCCAGACCGGCACGGCCACCGACCGCCGGCGCTACACCGGCTCAACCGCTGGTCGCGGTGGAGACCGGCTCGGGCGCACACGAGCGCAGCCGGCGCACCGACGGCACAGCCAGCGCACCGAGTGTGACGGCGGCGTAGAGCACCGCTGCCCCGACCACCACCTCCTCACGTCCGAACGCGTGCGCCAGCGGGCCCGCGCTCAGCTGGCCGACGGGGATGGCCACGAAGGAGCCGAGGGCGTCGTAGGAGGCCACCCGCGACAGGACGTGCACCGGGACGTGCTCTTGCAGCGAGGTCTGCCAGCCAATACTGAAGATCTGCACGCCGGCGCCGGCGGCGAGGGACAGACCGACGAGCGGCACCGCCACCGGGGCGATCCCGATGAGCAGCATCGGTGGTGCGCACAGGGCGCAGCCCAGTAGTCCGGCGCGCAAGGGGTAGCGCAGCCGCACCCTTAGCAGCACCAGCGTCATGAGCAGGAAGCCCAGCGCCTCGGCACTGAGCACGACCCCCCAGGCGCCCTTGCCGATCGTGTCCATGGCGATCGCCGGTCCGATGGTCACCCAGGCACCGACGTGGAGGGCGTTGGTCACGCCGAAGACCAGCACGGCGACCCACACCCACGTACGGGAGCGGAACTCGCCCCAGCCCTCGCGCAGGTCGGACAGCACCGACGTCGCCTGGACCCGCACACCGGCCGGCAGCCGTAGCCGGCTCATCGCGAGGGCGGCGAGCGCGTAGGTGGCGGCGTCGACGCCGATGGCCCAGCCCGAGCCGACGGTCACGACCAGCAGCGACGCGGCGCTCGGGCCGACGACGAAGGCGGCGTTGCGGGCGAAGCCGAGCAGGGCGTTGGACTGCTGCAGCGCTGTCCGCTGGACCAGCAGGGGGATGGCCCCCTGCATCGCCGGGAAGGTGAAGGCGCGGGCGGTGCCGTTGACGGCCTCCAGCGCCACGAGCAGCGGCAGGGTCGCGTGGCTGCTGATCAGCAGGGTCGCCACCACGGCCTGGCTCAGCCCGGCGACGGCATGGGAGACCACGAGGACGGTGCTGCGGGAGAACCGGTCGGCGGCCACGCCGCCGACCAGCATGAACAGCACCATCGGGATGCTGTTGGCGGCCAGCACCAGCCCGAGCGCGCTGGTGCTGTCGGTGAGGTCCAGCACCGCGAAGGCCAGCGCCACCGGCGCCATCGAGTTGCCCAGCATCGACACGGCGCGACCGGCGAAGAAAGTGCGGAACTTGGGGTCACGCAGCGGGACTGGCAGCAACCGGGCACCTCCCCCTCAGCCGACGCCGGGGGTCTCGTAGGCGAGGTACGCGCGGGTCCCGGCGTCCGTGGCCCCGCATCCGTGTCACGACCCGCGCACCCTATCCACCCGCGGTCCCACCCAGGACCGCACCGCGCCCGCGCGACGCGTCAACCACGGCGCGACCAGCAGCGCGGCCAGGTCGAACCACCCGTACCCACCGGCGGCGCCCGACGGCGGGTTGCCGATCGCCACGAGACCGGTCGGGTCGAAGGGTCGCCACTGCCACGTGCCCACAGCGGTCCCGACGACCTCCAGGTAGGTGACGACGACGAACGCGCCCACGTACAGGGGCCGGGAGGGGCCCCACACCACGAAGCCGACGAGGCACGCGAACCAGAAGGCACCCAGCACGTCGGGGCGCGGGGCGAGGGGGGACAGACCCCAGACGGCGTAGGCACCGCCGGCGACCAGGACGAGCCGGGCACACGCCCCCAGATGCTGGCGCACCCACACCGAACGGCCGAGCGCGAGCGCGGCGAGGTACACCAGCCCGTGTCCGGGCGGCACATAGGCGGGCACGTTGTCGAAGCGGTAGACGTACACCTCGAGCCACGGCGAGAACGTGTACTCCACCGCCGTCGCGAAGACCACGACCACCAGGGTCTGCGTACGAACGACCAGAGACTCCCGGCGCAGGACCAGCAAGAGCGCCACCCAGGTCAGCAGCCCCAGTGCGCCCTGCCGGGCGAGCGAGCCGCCGGCGTCCAGCCACAGCACCACGGTGATCCACCCCATGACCGCGCCAGCCGTTGGCGCGCCGGCGCCGACTGGGCGCAGGCGGGCCTCGGCCAGAGCCGTCGCGGTGCCCGGCAGCGCAGTCGTCGCCGCGCCGCCGTGGTCCACGGCCCGATCGTAGGCGTCGGTGGACCGGCGCTTTCCGCGTACGCACCGACCGCACTAGTGTGGTTGCTCACCCGGGTCGGTCATCGGAGGTCTTCGTGCGTGTAGCCGACGTGCTCAAGTCAAAGGGCAGCAACGACGTTCACACCATCCGTCCGCGCGCGTCGGTGCAGCAGCTGGTCGACCTGCTCGTCGAGCACAACATCGGTGCCACCGTCGTCAGCGAGGACGGTGAGCAGCTGGCCGGCATCATCAGCGAGCGCGACGTCGTGCGCCTGCTGCACGATGGCGACACCTCGTTGCAGACCTCGGTGGGTGATGTCATGACCACCGAGCTGCACGTCTGCGAGCCGAGCGACAGCCTCGACGACCTGATGCGCCTGATGACCGAGCAGCGCATCCGGCACGTGCCGGTGGTGCGCGAGGGGCGCCTGGCCGGCCTCGTCAGCATCGGGGACGCGGTCAAGGCGCGGATGGGGGAGCTGGAGTTCGAGCGCGACCAGCTGAGCGGGTACGTCACCGGCGCCCAGTGATCCGCGACCAGTGATCCGCGGCCGGTGACCGCGGCCGTTGACTGCGAACGGGTAACCGGCAGCCAGTGACCGGCAGCCGTCGGTAGTGTCCGGAAGCGTGACCGAACACAGCCCCGAACCTGCCGTCCTCGACGATCCGGTCCGGGTCGCGCTCGAGCTGTCCGCCGTCTCGGCCGGTGGCGCGGTCGGTGCCGTGGCCCGGCACCTGGTGAGCACCACCGCCGTGCCGGCGGGCTTCCCGTGGGTCACGTTCACGGTCAACGTCAGCGGCTGCCTGCTCATCGGTGTGCTGGTCGTGGTGAGCGCGCGGGCCGTCCCGCGCCTGCCTTGGGTGCGCCCCCTGCTGGGGGTCGGCGTGCTCGGTGGCTGGACGACGTTTTCGACCTACGCCCTGGACGCGCAGCGGCTGTGGAGCCGAGGCGACCTGCCCGAGGGCGTGGGGTACGTGGTCGGCACCGTGGTGGCCGCGATCGTCGCGGTCGGCCTGGGCGTCTGGGCGACCGAGCGGGTGCTGCGGCGAGGGATCCGGTGACGCTGCTGTGGGTGGCGCTGGGCGCCGCGGTCGGCGCCCCCGCGCGGCATGGCACGGACCGGGTCCTGCGCCGGCTCCGACCGGGGCTGCCGTACGGCACGCTCACCGTCAACGTGGTCGGCTGCTTCGCACTGGGCTGCCTGGTCGGGTCCGACGCCGGACCGGCGTGGCAGGCCGCGCTCGGTACCGGCGCCTGCGGCGCCTTCACCACGTACTCAACGTTCGCGGTCGACGCGTTCCTGCTCGCGCGAGGACGGCGCCGGCTGGTGGCGCTCGGGTACACGATCGCGTCCGTGAGCTTGGGTCTGGTCGCCCTGGCGGCCGGCCTCGCCCTCACCGGTTGACCTCGCCCACCGCGGCCTCAGGCGTCGCGTTCGTACACCAGCTCCAGGCCGTCGACCTCGTCCATCTGCTCACCCACGTGCCAGAAGCCGGCCCGGTGCAGCAACGCGAGCGACGCGACGTTGTCGGGTCCCACCGTGGCGCGAAGCACCCGGGCACCCTGCTCGCGCGCCCACCGCCACATCGCGGTGGCCGCCTCGGTGGCATAACCCCGTCCGCGCACGGATGCCGCCACCCGGTAGCCGATCTCGACCATGCCCCGGTCATCGGGCGGGGCGTGGAAGTTGACGTACCCGACGACGTCGCCACTGCGGTGCTCGACCAGCAGCCGAAGCAGCCAGGGCGCGTCGGCCGGGGACGCCGCGAGCTGCTCGGCCCGTCGGTCGAGCACGAGCGGCGCCTCGGCGAAGACGTCGTAGGGGTCGCGGAGCCCGAGCTCGGTCAGGGACACGCCACTGGCCAGCGCGCGCACCGCGGCGGCCTCGAGCACCGGCAGGGACAACCTGTCGGTCTCGACAGTTTCGCAGTCTGTCCGCACGGCTGCACTCTCCGCCGCCCAGGAGGGTCCTGTCGCCCGAGTTCTCGCCCGCAGCCACTCGCCACGGTGGCCCGACCGGAGCCACGTCACTCCGGGCTCGGCGGTCGGCGCAGCTGTTTGCGCTGGGCCCGTCGGGCCTTGGCTTCGAGCCGGCGCCGTTGTGACCCGGCGGTGGCACGGGTCGGGCGCCGAGACGGCACCGGTCGCAGCGCCTGGTCGACCAGCTGCCCGAGCCGGACGCGCGCGTCCGCACGATTGCGCAGCTGAGCCCGGTGCCGCGATGCCACCACGACGAGCTCACCGTCGACCAGCCGGTGGGCCAGCCGGTCGAGGACCCGGGCCCGCTGGTCGGCCGTCAGGGCGGTCGACGTGGCCGGGTTCCATCGCAGCTCGACCCGCGAGTCCGTCGTGTTCACGCCCTGACCACCCGGCCCGGAGGCGCGCGAGAACCGCCAGCCCAGCTCGCGCGCCGGGATGACCAGCCGCCCTGCCCGTACGTCCCCTTCCACCCCGACATGGTCCCAGCCGCCGCCCTGACGGCTCAGGTCGCCAGCCGACCCGTTGGTTGCCCGCGCTGGGAGTCGGCGCTGGGAGTCG
>JBBSMD010000125.1:0-6047 GCA_038233355.1 Propionibacteriales bacterium | reverse complement strand
GGGGCAGGGACGGCCACCGGCACGTCCGCGGTGACGCCGAGCGCAGTGGGTCCGGCCGGCGAGGCAGCGCCAGGCGTTTCGCCCCCGGCCGGGTCCGGTGCCGATACCCAGAACTCCTCGGCGAGCTCGCCGGCTGCCGAGGTCGTCGTCGACGTGGCGGGCAAGGTGCGGCGTCCTGGCATCGTCACGTTGCCGGCCGGCGCGCGGGTGGCCGATGCGCTCGAGGCTGCCGGTGGCGTGCGGCCACGAGTCGACACCACATCCCTCAACCTGGCGCGTCCGCTCGTCGACGGTGAGCAGATACTCGTCGGGCTTGCGCCGTTGGCGGTTCCGACCGCCGGTACGCCTACGGCGACTCCAGGGACCACCGGACCCGCCACCTTGATCGACCTCAACACCGCCACGATGGCTGAGCTCGACACGTTGCCGGGCGTCGGGCCGGTCACCGCGCAGGCAATCCTCGACTGGCGCGCCGACAACGGCGCCTTCACCAGCGTCGACGAGCTGCTCGAGGTGTCCGGCATCGGAGACGCCACCTTGGCGGACTTGCGTGACCTGGTGACCGTGTGAGGGCACCCGGTGCGACAACCGCGTCCGGCAACGTCTCCGCGCGGGCGACGTCAGGATCACCGGGTCGAGCTCGACCCGAGCGATCGACGCGATCTACGCGTGGCCGCACCTGCCTTGGCGGCCTGGATCACCTGCGGATGGGGCCTGGACGTTCCGGTGCGCTGGTCGCTGGTCGCGGCCACGACCGCGCTGCTTATCGCCGGGGCGGCGCTGTGCCGCGGTCACCGCCGGTCCGCGGCCGTCGCGCTCGTGGTCGCGGTGGCCGGCTGCGTCGCGGCCATCCGCGTGCTGGGGCTGGGTTGGGGTCCGGTCGGCGAACTCGCCGAGCAACGCGCGGTCGCCACCGTCGGGCTGCGCACCACCAGCGACCCGCGGCTCGTGCACGGCCGCTTCGCCGATCTCGTGGTCCTGGATGCGACGGTGACACGGGTCGAGGCCCGCGGACAGTCCGTCGCCGTCCGTACGCCCGTCGTGGTGTTCGCCGACACCGGCTGGTTGCAGGTGCCGCTCGGCACCAGCATGCGGGTGGTGGGCCGGCTGTCGCCGAGCGAGGCGATCGACCAGGCTGCCGCGCTGCGCGTGGTAAGGGTCGTGAGCCGCCGCGACGAGCCGGCGTGGTGGTGGCGGGCGTCCAGCCGGCTCCGGGCGGCCGTGCGGGAAGGTGTCGCCTGGGCTCCGGCAGAGGCAGAGGCACTCGTGCCTGCGCTGGTCGACGGTGACGAGGGGCGCTTGTCGCAGCAGGCACAGGACGACTTCCGGGTCACCGGCCTGACCCACTTGCTCGCTGTCTCCGGCACCAACCTGACGCTGGTGGTCAGCTCTTTGCTGCTGATCGGCCGGCGTCTCGGCGTCAGCGCCTATGGGCAGGTGGCGGTCGTCGCGGTCGGTGCATGCGCCTTCGTGTTGCTGGCCCGGCCGGAGCCCAGTGTGCTGCGTGCGGCTGCCATGGGGCTGGTCGCCGTTGCCGGTCTTGGCGCGGGCGGTCGCGGTCGAGGTATCCGTGCTTTGGCGTGGTCGGTGCTGCTGCTGGTCCTGATCGACCCGTGGCTCACTCGCTCGGTCGGGTTCGCCCTGTCGGTTCTCGCCACCGGTGGCATCCTGCTGCTCGCTCCGGCTTGGCGCGACGCCATGAGCCGGTGGCTACCCGAGCTCGTCGCCGAGGCGGTGGCGGTGCCCCTCGCCGCCCAGGTGGTGTGCACCCCACTCATCGCGGCGATCTCGGGGCAGGTCTCCCTGGTCGCGGTGGCCGCAAATCTGGCCGCTGCTCCAGCGGTGGGACCCACCACGGTGCTCGGGTTGCTGGCCGGTGTCGTCGCGCTGGTGTGGACGCTTCCTTCACACGTGCTCGGCTGGGTGGCCGGCCTCTGCGCCTGGTCGATCGTGCAGGTAGCGCACACCGGGGCAGCGTTTCCGGGCGCTGCGGTCGACTGGGCGACCACCCCCTGGGCGCTTGCGGTGTTGACCGCTGCCTGCGTGGCACTCGTGACCGTCGCACCCTTCGTGCTGATCCGCCGGTGGTGGGTTCTCGGTCTGGCAGCCGCTTTGGCGGCGTACGTGTGGCGGCCGGTGAGCCCCGGCTGGCCGCCCCCGGGGTGGGTGCTGGTCGCCTGCGATGTCGGCCAAGGTGACGGCCTGGTGCTCAACGCCGGGGACGGCACCGCGGTCGTGGTAGACGTCGGACCGGATCCCCGCGGCATCGACCGCTGCCTGGACCGGCTCGGCATCGACCACGTCGCGCTTGTCGTGCTGACTCACGACCACGCCGACCACGTGAGCGGGCTGTCGGGTGTGCTGGACGGGCGCCAGGTCGATCTGGTCGAGCTCAACCTGCTCGACGAGCCGCCGGAGCAGGCCCGACAGGTGGCATCGGTGGCGGCCGCGGCCGAGGTGCCCGTCCGTCGAGTTTTGCCGGGGGAGCAAGGTGTCGTCGGCCTCGTGTGGTGGCAGGTTGTCTCCCCTTTCTCGACCCCGGCGTCAGCACCGGCTTCTGGCGCCGCGGGCTCGACTGGGGCGGAGGGATCGGCGGCCAACGACGCCAGCATCGTGATGCGCGTCGAGAGTCGCGGCGTCTCCTTGCTGCTCACCGGTGACCTCGAGCCACCCGGCCAGGCCCGGCTCCTCGACGCTGTCGAGGCGGCCAGTGGCTCGCTCGACGTCGACGTGCTCAAGGTGTCGCACCACGGCAGCTCGTTCCAGGACCCTGCCTTCCTCGCCGCCACCGCGCCCGAGTTGGCCGTCATCAGCGTCGGCGCCGACAACGACTACGGCCACCCGGCCGACAGCACACTCGACCTGCTAGCGGACCTCGGCGCGGCAGTGCATCGCACCGACACGGCCGGGGACGTCGCAGTCGTGGTCACCGACGACGGCCTCGAGGTCGAGACCAGGTGAGCAGGCTGACGGGCGCCGTCGGCCGCATCCGCCATGCTGGGCACCATGGCGGATGCGCACGCGTCACCGCTCGGCGCTGTCACGCTCGTGACCGGACCGGCGGAGTTCCTCTCCGAACGGGCGGTAGCACAGGCGCTGCTCGACGTCCAGGCGGTCGAGCCAGGCGCGGACACGGCCACGGTGCCGGCCGACTCCTTGACCGCGGGTGGGCTGGCGGAGCTGACGAGCCCGTCCCTTTTCGCGGCGGCCACCGTGGTCGTGATCCGCGGCGTGGAGCACCTGCCCGAACCATGCCACTCGGCGCTGCTCGCCCACGCAGCGGCGCCGGCGCCCGAGACCGCTGTGGTGCTGGTGCACGGTGGGGGGCAGAAGGGCAAGGCGCTGCTCGACCAGCTGCGCCGGCTGCCCGCAGTCCGCGAGATCCGCAGCGAGGTGCCCAAGCCGTGGAAGCTGCCCGCGTTCGTCACCGCCGAGGTCCGCCAGCACGGCGGCAGCATCAGCGACGAGGCCGCCGCTTTCCTGGTCGACGCCGTCGGCGCCGACCTGCGGGCACTGGCCGGGGCGGCAGCGCAGCTGGTGAGTGACTTCGCACCCCAGCGGCTCACGGTGGCGCTGGTGCGGCGTTACTTCGACGGAAGAGCCGAGGTCAAGAGCTTCGACATAGCTGCGGCTGCGCTGGGGGGCGACTGCACCCAGGCGCTCGAACAGCTGAGATGGGCCACTGGCAATGCGGTGGCTCCGGTGCTCGTGACCAGCGCGTTCGCTTCCGGCCTGCGCTCACTCGGGCGGTTGGCCTCGGCACCTCGCAACCTGTCCGAGGCCGAGCTCGCGCGCCACGTCGGGACGCCGCCGTTTCGGCTCAGGACGCTCCGTAACCAGTTGCGGGGCTGGACACCGCAAGGGCTGCGGGACGCATTGCTTGCGGTGGCGCGGGCAGACCTCGAGGTCAAGGGGGGTGCGGGGGACCCCGACTACGCGATGGAGCGCATGGTGCTGGCGGTCACCGATGCCCACCGCCGCTGAGTCCTCGACCGCTCCGGGTCGCAGACCAGTGAAGGTCCAGACCCGCACGCAGGTCGAGTGACGCGGCCAGCAGCCGGTGGCGTCGAGCGGGTCAGACCGAAGCCGCTCGCTTGGCGATGGCCGACTTACGGTTGGCGGCTTGGTTCTTGTGGATCACTCCAGCCGACGCCGCCTTGTCGAGCTTGCGGCCGGCAACCCGGGCCAGCGCACGCGCCTGCTCGGCGTCACCGGCATCCGCCGCAGCGCGGAAACGGCGGATCGAGCTCTTCACCGACGTCTTGACCGACTTGTTGCGCTGTCGGGCGCGTTCGTTCTGCAGGTTGCGCTTGATCTGGGACTTGATGTTGGCCACGTGGCACGCCTCGTCGCAATGGGTCGCAATAGGGTCTGGTTTCGCGGGTTGAGCAAGCAGTGGCGGGGCACGACGGCCCCGAGCACGATCTTCTAGGCTAGCAGCCGCTCGGGGGGCGGCCCAAATCCAGCCCTGACCGCAGGGCCGCTGGAGTCTGCATGGCCGTCGTCACGCCACGAAGGTCATGAACGTCTCTGGCACTGGCCCCGATGGGGACTGCCCTGTGCGTCTTCGCGAACGGCACGTACGATTCTGCTGCCAACCCCGGTTGCGTCGCCTAAGGTGGCGGTTCCGCCCAAGACCACGTGGAGATCCTCACTAGTGCGCAATGCTGCTCGCCGCCGCTGGGCAACAGCCGTCGGCGCCTGTGTCTTGCTGCCCGTTGCGGTGAGCTCGGGCACCCAGCCAGCGATCTCGGCTCCCTCCAGCTCCGCCGCCGCCGGGACCGACGTCGTCGTGCCGGTCGATGTCGATCCGGTCCCGCACGTGTCGAACGTGCCCGCGTCGTCCGGCTCGATCGGCACCCTCGTGGCGACGTCGCGCCGTGCCGGCCAGACGAGGGCTGCCTTCAACTACGTGCCCGGCATCCCGGTGCCCGCCCTACGCGCCTACCGCAGAGCCGCCGCCACGATGCAGCGGGTGGATGCCTCCTGCAACCTGCCCTGGCAGGCGTTGGCCGGCATCGGACGGATCGAGTCCGACCACGGGCGCTTCGCCGGAGCCTCGATCGACTCCGAGGGTGTCTCCACCCCACGCATCGTCGGCATCGCCCTGGACGGCACCGCAGGATTCGCCGCCATTCGCGACACCGACCAGGGCCGCCTCGACGGCGACCGGCGGTGGGACCGTGCGGTCGGGCCGATGCAGTTCATCCCGAGTACGTGGGAGCAGGTGGGCGCCGACGGAGATGGCGACGGCCGAGCCGATCCCAACGACCTGGACGACGCGGCCCTCGGTGCAGCGCGCTACCTGTGTGCTGGTGACGCCGACCTCAGTGACGGGGACGGCCTTGCCCAGGCCGTCTTGCGCTACAACCACTCCCTGGCCTATGTGCGCCTCGTGCTGGCCGCCGCCCGCGGCTACGAGGGAGGAGTGCGTGCCGTTCCGGTGACGGGCGTCGGTTCCGGACCGCTGCCGACGTTCTTGCCGTCGCTGGCGGTCGATGACGTGCGCGGTGACGCAGGCAACCAGGAGGCAGGACGTGGCGAGCGATCGCGGGCCTCGCAGCGGCACGAGCGGGCCTTGGAGCGTCGGTCGGGCGCCGGCGAGCGCTCCGACCGCGCAGACCGCGCCAACCGTTCCCAGTCCGATGGTGCCAGCACCCGGGGCGGCTCGACCGGCCGTGACCCGCACCGGGACAGGAAGGCCGACCAGCCCGGCGGCCAAGGCACCCGCCCGAAGGACGACCCGAAGCCACCACCGGCTGAAGACCCCAAGGACGACCCGAAGGACGAGCCGAAGGCCGAGCCGGTGCCGCCGCCGGACGGGACCCCGAAGGATGACCCGAAGCCGCCAGGTGACGACCCGAAGCCGCCGCCGGACGACGACCCCAAACCGCCGCCGGACGACGACCCCAAACCGCCACCGGACGACGACCCGAAGCCGCCGCCGGACGACGACCCCAAACCGCCACCGCACGACGACCCGAAGCCGCCACCGGACGACGACCCGAAACCGCCGCCGGACGACGACCCGCAGCCGCCGCCGTCCG
>JBBSMD010000124.1:0-6181 GCA_038233355.1 Propionibacteriales bacterium | reverse complement strand
TGGCAGCCGGCGCGCAGATCGTGTCGGTGCTGACCGCCGTACCGGCATTCTTCCTGGACCGCCCGGCGCTGAACAAGCTACTGCTCGCGATCGTGTTGGGCGCGACCCTGACGGCCGTCGTGCTGATGCTGACCCCCTCGCGGCGATCCGTCACGTCCTGAACCCGAAACCGGGCGCACGCCGACAACTCGCACCCATGGCTCCCGAGGCGCGTCTTACCGGCGCGGATGGCGCGGTCGTGACCTGCGAGCCGGCGACGCAACCGGACGTACGGGCCTGCCGCACCGCGCAGGACAGCACCTGCGGTACGGGATCCGTCGATCATCCGCGTGATCGGGTCTTGCGTCGGCACCGGTGCCTCTGGTCCACGTACAGGCGGAGCAGCACCATGCGCGAGGTCCCGAGCGGCACCCGCGCAGCGTCGGTGCCGCTCGACCCGACGACCGTGGTCCCGCGGCGCGCGCAGGTGCAGACCACGGCCTGCCGCGTGGCGGCTCCCGCAACAGAACCGTCCCACCGGCGATGGCGACGGGCATAGGAACCTCTTCGCCGTCGCTCATCCACGCTTCGTATGGGAAGCACTCAAGGACCGAGCAGGGCCGCCGGGATCACCGCGATCCCGTCATGACGGCGATACGCCTGCCGGCCGGTGTTGACGACGGCCACGTCGAGGAGATCTGCCCCGAGACGGTTGCGGAGCCAGTGCAGGTGCTTGACGTCACCGTCGCGCACGGTCGCGCCGAGCTTGACCTCGACCGCCACGATGCGGCGGTCCGGACGCTCGACGATCAGGTCGACCTCGTGCCGACCGCGTTCTCGCGCAGGTGCGCCACTCGTGCTTCATATGCCTGGGCATACACCCGTACCGAGAGGGTCACCAGTGACTCGAAGAGCGCTCCCAGCAGGGCGCCCTCGCGGGCCACCTTCGGCGCAACATCGGCACCCGACAACAACGCCCTGTCGTCCACGCCGAGCAGGCTGGCCGCCAGCGCTGGGTCGGCCAAGTGGTGCTTGGGTGCCTGCGCGAGCTGGCCGAGGTCGTTGGACCGCGGTGACCAGCCCGGCAACGGGTCGAGCGGCCACAGGTGGCTGAGGACGTCGCGGTACGCGATGGTCGTGGTCTTTGCTGGCTTGTCGCCCTCACCTGGCGTGGCGGCGTCCAGCAGGGCGTTGTAGCTGGTCGTCGTCGCGGTTTGGCGCGGCGTACGCGGCAAGCCAGCGCCGCAGTGTCTCGGGGCGCCGCACCCGGTGGCCCTGGTCTGGGAAGTCGCGCTCGACCACGTGCGTGAGGTACCCGGACAGCTGCAGGCGGCGCGCCCGTCCTCGGTAGGTACGGATCGCTGGGAACCCGGACGCGAGGATCTCCTCCACGTAGCTGACGAGGTCGACGGGTGACGTGCCTCCGATAGCCGGTCGCGCGCCGGTCAACAAGTCACCCAGCGAGACGGTCGAGGAGACCAGGCCCCGTTCGGCCAGCGCCATGGGCCGCATCCGCACCTGAACGATCCGTCCTGCCCCGGAGTGGGTCGACACCTCGGCGCCTACGGCGCTGCCCGTGAGTACGAAACGTCCGGCCGGGGCGCCGTCGTCGACGGCGCGGCAGACGTAGTCCCATACCTTACCGTTCTCGACATGGCCTACGACGTCGAGCTCGCGGCACGCATCCGCACAGTGGTGCAAGACGAACCCGGCGTGACCGAGCAACGCATGTTCGGCGGGCTCGCCTTCTTGATCCACGGGAACATGGCCGTCAGCGCCAGCCACTTGGGTGGTCTGCTGCTGCACACCGCCCCGAGTGAGACAGAGTCGCTGTTGAGCGAGCCCCATGCGCACCGGGTCGAGATGCGCGGGCGCGACATGCGCGGCTGGCTCCGCGTCGGCCCCGAGGCGCTCGAGACCGACGACGGCCTGCGCCGCTGGGTGCACCACGGCACGACGTACGCACGGTCACTTGCTCCGAAGTCATCGCGGCCCGGACGATAGAGCGCTAGCCGGTGCCCACCACCTCCCGGCCGCCCGCACGGCAACGCTATCCGGTGGGTCTGTGTCGTTGTGGCCGCCGCTGGAGCAGCACAAACCCACCAACGAGCGTCCAGGTCCAGCCGTAACGGTGGTCCGCGCCATTGGCTGCGCCGCTGCCGGATGGACGCCGACGACACGCCCCGTCGGGGTCGGCCAGGATGAGGGGTCTCGCCCGCCACCGTGACCGGGCGCCCATGCGAGGAGTCCTGCCTTGATCGACACCACCCACTACGAGCTGTTCGAGCGGGTCGACTCGGTGACTCCGACCGACCGGGGCCTGTCGGCGCGGCTGCACGGCGAGCGGCTGCGCGTCGACGTCGTGCGCGCCGACGTGGTACGCATCAAGATCAGCCGGGGCGGGGAGTTCGACGACTCGCCGACGCACGCGGTGTGCGTGGATCCGCTAGCAGAGGACGTCGCCTTCGACGTCGAGCACGGTGACGGCGTGGTCCGGCTGGGTACGAGCGCACTGGTCGTGTCGGTGTGGCTGGCGCCGTTCCGGATCGACGTGCACCGTCCCGACGGGACCCCGGTGCTCGAGTCCGCCCCCGACGCAGACGGCCGCTATTGGGCGTACGCCACGCTCAACGACGCCTTCACGTTCCGCCGCCGGTGCGCCCGCGACGACGCCGTCTACGGGCTCGGGGAAAAGGCCGGGGCGCACAACCGGCGAGGACGCGACTTCACCCTGTGGAACACCGACGTACTCAACCCCAGCGGGACCCGCGAGTTCACCGCGCCCCGCGAGCCCGACGACCCCCGCGCGGACCGGACCAGCACCGAGTTCGACCCCTACTACGTGTCGATCCCGCTGCTGTACCACCAGGCGTACCCGGCCGGGACGATGACGGGCTCGTTCCTCGACAACGGCTACCGGGTGGCCTACGACCTCACGCTGGCGCAGGAGTACCACGTACACGCCGCCGGGGGTCAGTACACCGAGTACGTCTTCGCCGGGCCGCGGATGCCGGCGGTCCTCGAGGCCTACACCTGGCTCACCGGGCGTACGGCGCCGCCACCGCTGTGGGCGCTGGGCTACCACCAGTGCCGCTGGTACCGCTACACCCAGGACGCGGTGCTGACGCTCGCCGGGCGGCTGCGCGCGGACCGGATCCCGTGCGACGCGCTGTGGCTCGACATCGAGCACATGGACGGCTACCGCGTCTTCACCTGGAACAGCGACGACTTCCCCGACCCCGCGGGCATGCTGCAGCGGCTACGCGGCGACGGCTTTCGCGTCGTCCCGATCGTCGACCCGGGCGTGAAGGTCGAGCCGGGGTACTGGGTGTACGACCAGGCGCTCGAGCGCGACGTGCTGTGCCGGACCGAGGGCGGCGACGTCTACGTCGGCCAGGTGTGGCCCGGCCGCACCGCGTTCCCCGACTTCCCCACCGCGCAGGCCCGTGCGTGGTGGGGTGAGCTCAATGCCGCGCACGTGGAGTCGGGCTTCGCCGGCATCTGGAACGACATGAACGAGCCGGCTACCGGGGAGATCCCCACGGAGGCGATGCGCTTCGACCGGGGCCGCCACCCGCACGAGCGCTTCCACAACCAGTACGCCCTGTTGATGGCCATGGGCACCACCGAGGGTCTGCTGGCGCAGATGCCCGACCGGCGCACGTTCGTGCTGTCGCGGGCCGGCTCACCGGGCATCCAGCGCTACGCGGCCAGCTGGATGGGCGACAACCAGTCCCGCTGGGACCACCTCGCGCTCAGCATCAGCATGGCGATGGGCTTTGGCGTGTCGGGGCAGGCGTTCGTCGGCGCGGACGTCGGCGGCTTCCAGGGCAGCTGTCCGGCCGAGCTGTTCGTGCGCTGGACGCAGTACGGCGCCCTCACCCCGTTCTTTCGCAACCACTCCGAGATGGGCCACACCGACCAGTACCCGTGGGCGTACGGCACCGCCGTCGAGGACCTGGCCCGGCGAGCGATCGAGCTGCGGTACCGGCTGCTGCCCTACCTCTACGCCGCGTTCTGGCACGCCGCGGAGACCGGGGCGCCCGTGCAACGGCCGCTGGTGCTCGACCACCAGGACGACATCGCCGTCCGCGACATCGACGACGAGTACCTGCTCGGGCCCGACCTGCTCGTCGCCCCGGTCACCCAGCCGGGCGTGACGAGCAGGCAGGTCTACCTGCCGGCCGGCACGTGGTACGACTGGCACACCGACGAACGGCTCGACGGCGAGACGTACGTGGTGGCGCCGACCCCGATGGACCGCATCCCGGTGTACGCGCGCGGGGGAGCTGTGGTGCCGATGTGGCCGGAGGCGCCGGCGTCGACCGACGGGTACCACCCGTCGGTGGTCGAGCTGCACCTGTTCGTGCCGGGCACGGACGGCGCCCACCGCGCGCACTTGCACGAGGACGACGGCCTCACGTTCGCGCACCGAGACGGGACGTACTTCCGCACGTCGTTCGTGGTGACGCGAGCGGGCGCACGAGTCGAGCTGCGCGGCGAGGTCGACGGCGACGGTTACCCCGAGCTCGCCCGCGAGGCATTCCACCTGGTCGTGCACGGCACAGAAGTCGCGTCGGTCGAGCTGGACGGCTCACGGGTCGAGGCGAGCGGCGGCCAGTTTGTGCTGCCGAACACAGGCAACGGCTTTGCGGTGGAGCTCTCCCTCGGCGCGGGCTGAGCGAGGGCTGTCTGGCGGGGCCAGGCACTGGATGGTCCGGCACCGCGCCCGCGCACCGGCACCGCGCCCGCACCCGCGCACCGGCACCGCGCCCGCACCCGCGCACCGAACCTGATAAGCGCTGCAGCTTATGCAGGTCAGCCATTAGCTGCAGCGCTTATGACCCGGTGTGGAGCGCGCAGGGAGGGCGCGCGTCCCGCCCCTACGCCCAGCAACCGCGGGCCGTTCCACAGGTGGCCGCCCGGGCACCGGTGGTCGCGTCGAGTGTCGGCATGTGCACCTCGTGAAGCGGCGTTCGGGTCAACACGCCGACACTCGCTGCAGCAGCTCACACCGAGACGCCGCCGGACGAGGCGGCCGTGCTGGTGGAGCGGGTCGCTCGGGAAGGGGCTAACCGCGAGTCGACCCGGCGATCAAGGACAAGGCGGCGCCGAGCCGGCGATAGTCCTCGGCGTCGTTGTACGCCTGCGCCGCAATGCGTACGAAGCCCTCACCGCCGAACCACACCGGGGCGCACTCGGCGTGGTGCTCGGTGCTGAGCCGGTCGTACAGCGCGTCGACGGCGCCGGGGCCGCCGAGCATGCCGTCGGGCAGCCGCACGAGCCGCATCGTGGGCGCCGGGGCGGGTGGCAGCCCGTCGAGGGAGGTGCCGAGCAGGTCGGCCACCTCGTGCTGCCCGGCCAGCACCAGCGCCTCCGAGGCGGCGGTACGGTGCCAGCCACCCAGGTCGTGCCAGTACGCCAGCCCGGTCGGGATCGCCGCCCAGCCGGTCAGGTCGGCGGTGCCGGGCTGGTCCCAGGCGCCTGGATAGCCGGCCCCGGTCTCCCACGACAGCACCAGCGGGTGCAGGCGCTCGCGCCAGTTCGGGGCCGCCCACAGCAGCGCGCTGCCACGGGGGGTGAACGCCCACTTGTGCAGGTTGCCCACCCAGAACGCCGCTCCGAGCGCCGCGATGTCGCTCGGCAGCGTGCCGGGCACGTGCGCGGCGTCGGCGAGCACGGGCACGTCGCCGAGGGCGTCGGCCACGCCCGTGACCGAGAGCACGGCGGCGGTCGGTGAGGTGATCTGGTCGACGATCGCGAGCCGAGTGCGCTTGCTGGTGACTGCGGCGTACGCCTGCACGACCTGAGCGTCGTCAGCGTCCAGCGGCACCTGCGCGACCCGCAGGACGGCGCCGGCCCGCTCGCACCAGTGCTCGACGGCCAGCCGGACCGCGCCGGTACCCGTGGTCAACAGACCACCACCTCGTCGCCGGTCCGTAGCTGCAGGGCGGCGAGCACGGTCGAGACCCCCTCGGACACGTTGCGCACGAGCGCGGCGTCGTCGGGTCCGAGGCCGAGGAACTCCGTGCCTGCCTTGCGCGCCCGCATCAGCAGCGGCGGCAGCTCGACGCGGTTGAAGCGATGCGGGTTGGCGGCCGCGCGCTCGCGCAGCCGCTGCTGGGCCTGGTCGACGACGCGGGGGGCGACCCCGAAGGCACCGTGGTTGAGGTGCACCACCGCCGGGTCGAGGTCGAAGTCG
>JBBSMD010000123.1:0-6190 GCA_038233355.1 Propionibacteriales bacterium | reverse complement strand
GGTGCCGCCTCCTTCGGAACTTGTCACCGCGTCGAGGTGCTGGGACACCCTTCGGCGGTGACAACTCGCTGCCCGGCCAGACGCCGAGTCAGCGGGTGGCCTAGACGTGGCCGGCCTGGCCGAGCCCGTCGGTCACCCGTATGTGGCGCATGTCGGGCGGCGGACGGCCGTCACCACACAAGTGTGGCTACAATCCGAGCATGGAAGAGGGCGCAATTTCTGGTACGGCCGTGGTGGGTGTGCGTGATCTGAAGAACCGGCTGAGTGCGTACCTCGACCGCGTCAAGAAGGGCGAGCACATCATGGTCACCCAGCACGGCCGCCCGATCGCCAGGTTGAGCCCGGTGGGAGCCGAGCTCGACCGGATGGCTGCCCTGGTGGACGCCGGCATCGTGTTGCCTCCCACGGCGACCGCGCGGCGTCTGCCGGCCGAGCGGGTGAAGCTGAAGGGCAGCCGGTCGCTTGACGACGACGTCGCCGCGCAGCGGCGGTGATCACCTACGTCGACACATCCGTCCTGGTGAAGCTGCTGATCGACAACGAGGCGTATCGCGGCGAGTCGGAGCGGCTCTGGCTCGACTCGGACGTGGTGGTGTGCGCCGAGATCGGCTTTGCGGAGGCACGCGCGGCACTGGCGGCGGCGCGCCGGCACCACCGGCTCGACACCGCCGGCCTGCGTACCGCGAAGGACCAGCTCGAGCTGCTGTGGGCGCAGGTGAGCATCGTGGTCGTCGACACCGCGCTGGTACGGGCTGCTGGCGACGTCGCCGAACGAGACGGGCTGCGCGGTTGCGACGCGGTGCACCTGGCGGCTGCCCTCACCGGCGAGGTCACGGTGGTGGCCAGCGCCGACCGGCAACTGGTCGCGGCAGCGCGTCGGCGCGGGATCGCCAGCGCGGGACTGTGCTGATTGGTGCTTCGCGTGGAGCCTGGCGAAGGCGTCTACGAGCTGAGCATCGTCGACCCGGTCACTCCGGCGTCGCGTCACCCGCCGGTGTGCCCGGCCGGTCCCAACCTCCTAGCGCGCCCGACCGCTTGGTGTCAGCGCCAGCAGCTCAGCGCTCGGAGCCTCGACCGGGTCACACCCTGACGACCTGCAGGCCGGGGACGTCGTTGTAGTCGTCGTCCTGGGTGACGACCGGAATGTCCATTGCGAGCGCGGTGGCGGCGATCCACGAGTCGTTGAGGGGCATGCGCCTTCCGGCGTCGCGAAGCGCCAGCAGCAACGCAGCCCAGGCCGCGGCCACCTGCCGATCGATGGGTAGTGGCTCGAGGGTCTCAGCCCGCGACAAGGTCTCCAGCCGGCGCGACCGGACAGCGGGGTTGCCCGCGGCGAGCACACCGAGGCGGAGCTCGGCAATCGTGACAACCGATACGGCGACCCGATCGGGTGGGCTACCAGCGAGAAGGCGGTCCTGTTCGATGGCGATGAACAGCGACGTATCGGCAAGCCCAACCTCGGCGTGATCCACGCGCGAATTCAACGCACGGGCGAGTCGTCGGTGCTGTCGGGCACGAGCTTCGCCAAGTCGTGGTGCAGTGCCGGGTCGGCCCGGCCACCGGCGAGATGCTCCTGGAATGCCGTCCAGCTCATGGTCTGCCGACGCACCGGCAGCGGGACCAGATCCGCCACCGGGCGCCCGCTGACCGTGACTCGCAAGCGTTCGCCGGCTTCGACGCGGCGCAGCACCGCGCTGACGTCGTTACGCAACTCACGGGCAGGTATGTCCACCACCCGGTGATCGTAGCAATACCGCTACGATACCGCCTGATCCGGTCCGTAAGACCGTCGGCTCGCGACTCCATGACCGATGTGCCTCAGGACGCTTGAGGTCCACGGAACAGCTTGGCGGATGCGGCTAGCGGCGAGGCAGGCGGCATCGATCAGGCCCCGTGCGGACGAGACGGCTCTGTGCTGTCACCGATGTCGTACTGGTAGAGGCGCGCCATCTCCTGGATGCGGCTGGCGACCTCTCTGCGCAGATCGGCCGGCGCGATCACTTCGACGTGCGGTCCGAGCGACAGCAGATCCAGCACGGCACTGTCCGTCGACCGGATGCGGACCGTCGCCTCGACGCGGCCGGCCGCGTCGGGTGACCCGTCTCGGCCCAGCCGCAGGGGCTGCAGGACGGAGAGTACGGCGGCGAGGCGCCGGCCTTCGGGGGTGATGCGGATGCGGGCACGACGTCTCGATCCTGCCTGTCGGTCGACGGCGGTGGCGGGCCCTGGAGGGGTCAGATCGGCGTGGTAGCCGTCCAGCAGCTGGAAGCCGCCGCCGGGTCCGCGGGTGGCGTAGACGGGCACACCGGCACTGGAGAGCTCGTCGATGTCGCGCAGCACAGTGCGCTCACTGACCTCGAGCTCGGCGGCCAGCTGGGCGGCGGTGACGCGGCCGCATCGTTGCAGGATGAGCAGCAGGGAAACCAGGCGACCGGCGCGCATCCTGCGATCCTCGCCCACCCAAAAATCATGACAAGAGATGTCAGGTGTCGGTGCGTAGCCTCGGACCGGCCTTCCGATCATCCGATCAAGTCAAGGAGTGCACAGTGGGAACTGTCGACGTCGAGGGTTCGGGGACTCCGGACGATCCGTGGGTGCTGCGCACCCCGCCCGGGAAGTCGGAGTTCGAGGCCTACCGCGATCCAGCGGCCGAGCCACCGGCGCTGGTGGTCCAGGTGGGTGCCACCGAGCTGCGGTATCACCTGCGCTGCCTCGAGGACCTGCACGCCATGCTCGACGAGCGTGGCGACTGGATGGTCCTTGGCAACGCCGACGAGCAGAAACGACCGGCCGACGACTCGGTCGAGGCGTGGGGCCGCGACCCGGACAACCCGGTGGGTGGCTGGTACGGGATCAGGAAGGGTCTGCGCGGCCGGTTCGGCAACTACGTCCCGCCGGTGCTCGAAGCCCTCGGTCTGGCCGAGGTCGAGCACAACGCCCGCAACAACCGGATGCGCGCCTGTCAGGGATGAAGCAAAGACGGCCATGCCGATGATGCTACGGTGTGCTACATGCGGACCGTGACACACCGGGAGATGCGCAACAACAGCGCCGAGATCCTACGGGCGGTGGCGGCGGGGGAGACGGTGCAGGTCACCAACAACGGCCGGTTGGCGGCAGTGATCGCACCGCCCAACACCTCCGTGCTGGCGCACCTGATCGCCGACGGTCAGGCGAGGCCGGCCCGTCGACCCGTCGGTGAGCTCGCGACGATCAGACGGCGCAAGGCCGCCGTGTCGAGCGCCGAGCTGATCGACGACATACGCGGTCCATGGTGATCGACTACCTCGACACGTCGGCCGCGATGAAGCTGCTCGTCGAGGAACCGGAGTCGCGGTCCCTCGCCGCGTACGTGCGGAAGGTTGCTCGAAACCCTGACGCTCACGTGGCGGCGGCATGGCTGCTGCACACCGAGCTCCACTGTGCGGCACGTCGCCGACCCGACGCCGTGGATGCCGACGCGGTGGGACAGTTGCTGGATTCGGTCACGCTTGTGGACCTCACGCGGGGGGACCTTCTCACGGCCGGCTCGCTGCCCGGTCGGCTGAGATCTCACGACGCCATCCACTTGGCGGTCGCCCTGCGCATTGGAGTCGACGCCCTGATCGGCTACGACCTCGAGTTGTTGCAGGCTGCCGGCGCAGCTGGGCTCTCGATCCGCAGTCCACGCTGACCGTCGCGACCTGACGCCGACGCACCAGAGGCGCCCTCGCGCCGGACGCGCGGACTGTCCACCTCGATGTGGGTGGGCTCAGGGCAGGAACAGAGTCGAGTCGCCGAACTCGTGCCAGAGGTAGCCGTGCTCGAGTGCGGCGGCGTACGCGGTGCGGACCAGCTCCGTGCCGGCGACTGCCTCGAGCAGCAGCAGGTGGCTCGCCTCCGGAGCGTGCAGCCCGGTGACCAAGCCGGTGACCACGCGTGGTGGCCGCGCCGGGCCGAGGACGAGGTCGGTCCAGCCGGTGGCCGCAACCACGGTCCCGTCGGGGGCGGTCGCGCTCTCCAGCGCCCGTACGACGGTGGTGCCGACGGCGACGACGCGACGTCCGGCCGCTGTCGCGCTGGTCACCAGGCGCGCCGTGTCGGTCGGAATCTCGAACCGCTCCGGCAGTGGCGGCTCGTGTGCGTCGGGGCTGGAGACACCGGCGTGCAGGACCACCGGCGCGACCGTGACGCCGCGGGCGATGAGGTCGACCAGCAGTCGTGCGGTGAATGGTCGCCCCGCGCTCGGCGTCTCGGCGCTGCCCGGCTTGGTGGCGTAGACGGTCTGGTGGTCGTCCAGCGTGAATGGCCGGGTCAGATAGCCGTACTCGATCGGTCGGCCGTGCCGGGTGAGAAACGCCGCCGCGGGGGTTGCCGGCGAGGGACGCGCTCGCCACAGCCGCCCTCGAGCGACGCTCGCTTCTGGGTACGGCCGGAGCAGGTGCAGCCTCAGCCCGCCGGGCAGGAGCAGTCGCTCGCCAGGGACCGCCTCGAGGTCTGCCCCCGAGCCGTCGGTGAGCCGTACCTCGACCACCCAGTCGCCGTCGTCGAGGGCGGTCGAGACGTGCACGGGCGACGACCGGCCTCCGCCGCGCCGCGCGGTCACCGCGGCCGGCAAGGTCGCCGAAGTGTTGATCACCAACAGGTCACCCGGCTCGAGTACGGTCGGCAGGTCGCGGAAGCGCCGGTGCTCCAGGCGCCCGCCGCCGGCAACCAGAAGGCGGACCTCGTCGCGTTGCAGTCCGCGATGCTCGGGTGGTGCCACTGCCTCGCGGCCCGGCGGCAGGGTGAACGTGGTGTGCGGCGCCGGCGTTACCGTCAGCGCGGTCACGCCGGTGTCCCGACCGTCGACTCGGCCAAATCCACGCCCCGATACCGACCGCTCGGGTAATCCCCACCGATCAGCCGCAGCAGCGCGGGGATGACGCTGTTCGGTGCCGGCCGGTCGCTGATGTCCTCGCCGGGGAAGGCGCGCTGCTGCATCGCCGTGGCCATGTCACCGGGGTCGAACGCGTAGACCCGCAGGTCGGGGTTCTCGGCGCCGAGTACGGCGGTGAGCTGGTCGAGTGCGGCCTTGCTCGAGCCATAGCCGCCCCAGCCGGGGTACGGTTCGACGGCCGCGTCGGACGACACGTGCACGATGCGACCGCCGGCCCGACGCAGGTGGGGGAGCAGCAGCTGGCACAGGCTCAGCGGAGCGAACACGTTCACCTCGTACACGCGCTCGAGGTCCCCGAGCGGGTAGTCGGCCAGCTCCGGTTGCGGACTCGGACCCAGCTCGCTGGCGTTGCTGACCAGCAGATCCAGCCCTCCCATGGAGCCGGCGCGGCCCGTCACCGCCGCCGCCACCTCCCGGCGGTGAACCGGGTCGGCCACGTCACCGCGCACCACGGTCACGGCATCCGGCACCGCGAGCCGTGACACGTGACCGGTGAGGGCGGCTTCGTCCCGCCCGTCGAGCACGACCTGCCAGCCTCGTCGTACGAGCGCGTTGCTGAGTGCCGCTCCCAGTCCGCGGGAGCCGCCGGTGACCACTGCGAGCGGCGGTCGGGCCAATGGGTGGTGCGCTGGATTCGTCATGTCCGCTACTCTGCAAGATGAAGTCCACTTCAAGTCAAGGGGCTCGGAGCAGTCGTGCGCAGTGACGACCTGCTGGCGATCGGCGAGCTGGCCCGGCGCGCCGGCCTCGCCACGTCCGCCGTCCGGTACTACGAGCGGGAGCGTCTGATCACCTCCACCCGGACCGCCGGCGGCCAGCGCCGCTACCGGCGGGCCACGCTGCGCCGGCTCGCGTTCGTACGAGCAGCTCAGAGCGTCGGCCTGTCCTTGGACGAGATCCGCAGCGCCCTGGCCGCACTGCCCGAGTCGCGCACCCCCACCAAGGCCGACTGGGCCCGGCTCAGCCGGTCGTGGCAGTCGCGCCTCGACGACCAGATCGCCGGCCTCACCGCGCTGCGCGACGGTCTCACCTCGTGCATCGGTTGCGGGTGCCTGTCGCTGCGTCGCTGCGCCCTCGCCAACCCCGACGACGCCCTCGCCGTGGGTGGCCCGGGGGCCCGACGGCTGCCGGCCAGCCTGCGCCGCCCCGCCGTGGCGGGGGACGCCGAACCCCCGGGATAGCGTGACCGCCCCGACGGGCGCCGCGGTCGACGGAGTAGTAGTCGTGTTCCGGCTCCTCGACCCGGAGCCGCCGCCGGCGGCCGGTGCGGCG
>JBBSMD010000122.1:0-6476 GCA_038233355.1 Propionibacteriales bacterium | reverse complement strand
GTCCCACACGGCAATGTCGACGGCCGAGATCGCCTCGGCCACCACGCCCGGCTTGCCCAGGTTGCGCACGGCGTGCTGCATCGCGGACCAGCAGCTGGCCGGCGCCAGCGCGTCCATCCCGACCACCGTGTCGGCCAGCTTCGAGGTCACCACGGTGGCCGCGGACGGTCCGGCGTAGGTGTAGCCCGAGCCGGTCACCCCGCCGGCGCGCACGCTCACCAGGACCAGGGTGGTGGAGTCCCAGGCCAGGGTGCCGTCGGACTCCGGGGCGTCGGTAGGGATCGAGTAGACGGCCGTCTCGACCGCGTCGATGGGCACGGCCTCGGCTGACCTCGTCGACATGGCCGGTCGGTACCCCGCCCGCTGCGCCTCAATCCCGCCGGCCGGGGGGTACGGGCGGGGCGACCGCGGTCTCAACCGGGGTGCGCGCTGGTCACGACGTCAGGACGAGCGGCTCGAGCCGAGCCGAGGACGCGCCGCCGAAGGGTACGAAGAGCGCGCCGTCGGGTCGGGGAGATCATGCATGGCGGCTCCGTTCGTCGTCCTCGCCCGTGCAGCCCGGCTCTGAGGGGGAGACCCGGACGTCCGCAGAGCTCTCGAATCTGGGGGAGGGGTACGTCACAGTCCACCTCCTGGTGGCAGATCCACCGGGCCCCGCCGCGGCTGCGCGCCACCGGCCATCCGCTGGTGGCGGACCGGCCGGGTCCGCGAGGGAGCGTCACAGGTCACGTGCTGGTCGCGGCGGGGTCGGTGGGCCACGGCTCGCCCAGTCGGCGTGCCGACTCGAGCAGCATGGCGTGCACGAACGCTTGCGGAAGGTTCCCCCGCAGCTGGCGCTGCACGACGTCGAACTCCTCGGTGAAGAGCCCGGGTGCACCGCACGCGGAGCGGTTGCGTTCGAACCAGCGCAACGCCTCGGCCGTCTCGCCCTGTTGGTGCAGCGCCATCGCCATCTGGAAGCCGCACAGCAGGAAGGCACCTTCCGCCTCGTCCAGCGGCATGTGACCGTGCCGGAAGCGGTAGAGGTAGTAGTCACTGGTCAAGTCGTCGCGGACGGCTGCCAGGGTGGTGCGGCTGCGAGGGTCGTGCGCCGGGACGGCTCCGCGGAGCGCGGGCAGCAGCAGGCTCGCGTCGACCCGATCGTCGGTCGGGCTGCGCTGCCAGCGGCCGGAGCCGTGCAGGCAGTCGGCGTCGGCGTCGGCGACGATTCGGTCGGCCAGGCCCGTCCACTCACTGGCCTGGTTGGGCTGGGCGACTGTTGCGATCGCCCGCAGGCCGGCGGCGCAGATCAGTCGGGAGTGTGTCCAGTGCTCGTTGCTGGTCTCCCAGATTCCGGCACCGGCGTCATCCCGACGTGCCCGCACGGCGTCGACGGCCACCTCCACGGCGTGCCAGTGCTGGGTGTCCAACCGGTCCAGCCGGCCGGCCCAGGCCAGGACCAGCAGCGACTCCCCGAACGCATCGAGCTGGAACTGCTCGGTGACCTGGTTGCCGATCTTGACGTCGCTGCCCGGGTAGCCGGGTAGCTCCAGCTCGTACTGCTGCGGAACCCTGCCGCCCGAGACCGTGTAGGCGGGCTTCAGGTCGGGCCCGTCCGCGAGCAGCCGCTCGGTGATGAAGCCGACGGCACCGTCGAGGAAGTCGTCGGCACCGTTGACGGCGGCGGCTTGAGCGGCGTAGCTCAGGTCCCGGATCCAGGTGTAGCGGTAGTCGTAGTTGCGTCCCTTGTCGACCCGCTCCGGCATGGAGGTCGTAGCGGCACCGACCATGCCGCCAGAAGGACCGGTGAGGCCGTGCAGGACGGCGTAGGCCTGACGAGAGTCTCGCGGGGCAATGCTCGCGGTCAGGTCGGGCACTGCCCGGCGCCACGCGTGCTCGGTGCTCATCCAGGCTCGATCGGGATCCACCGGCTCGTCAGGGAGGGTCCGGTCGGTCACCTCGAGGGTGAAGTCGTGCTGCTCGCCGGGGCTCAGGTCGAGCTCGATGACCAGCGCATCACCGTCTCGGCGCGCCTGCGGCGCCCCCGACCAGCGCACCCGCAACGGGCCGGTACGCGCCACCCACACCTCGTCCTCACAGGTGATCGAGGACATCGGGTGGCTGCCGAAGCCGGCTCGTGCGTCCAGGACCGCACGCACCCGAGCGCTGCCGCGGACGGCTTGCACGCGGCGCAGGATGACCGCGCGCTCGGCAGCCGCGGGCAGGGCCAACGCCTCGCGGCACTCCAGGATCTGCTCGTCGTCGGTCACCCAGCGGCTGCGCCAGATCAGCGAGCCCTCCTCGTAGTGACCACCCCAGACGAAGCGTCCTCCCGCCGGGGTGACCGCATAGACCCCGGCGCCGCCGACGAGAGAGGAGAAGATGGCCTCGCTGTCCCAGCGTGGCGCGCACATCCAGCAGAAGTCCCCTTGGGGTCCGACGACGATGCCGCGTTCGCCGTCGGCGAGCAGTGCGTAGTCACGCAGGACATGCGGCTTGAACTCCAGCATGGTCGACACTTACCCGCACTCGATGGTTCCCACACTCGCCGGTGCTAGCGGCGGGAGTGAGCTGCCACGTGCCGGTCAGGGCATGGGTCGGTCAGCGTCGCATGCCCCCTGCGCCGCGTGCCCCGGCACGTCGCACCACAGCCGCAAGGCTCTCTCCGGGTTCGGCCCGCACCGACAGCGTCGCGGCTTCCGGCGTATCCGCAGCAGCCGGTCGAGCCGCCGCTGTGGACAGACGACTCCTCGACGCCCCCCCTGTCGGCGTCGAGTGTGGCGGTTCGGGCTCCCGGCCGCGTTCGTGCTGATGCTCGGCCTGGTCGTGCGCCAGCTGACGCGTCGTCGTCGACGCGGCTGACGAGCGTCGTCGAACCGACGCCCGCGACCGGTGCCGCCCATGGTTCGGCAGAGCGGACCGGTGCTGTCACGGATCGTCGGCCTGTGGACGACCGGCCCGGGCCGGCGGCCCGGTTCTGACACGGTGGGCCGATGGCTCGCTCCTGTCGTGTCTCGCTGTCGGCTGCGCGGCTCGCCTTGGCGACCGTGCTCCTCGTGAGCGGCTGTGGCGCACCGGGGGAGGGGCGAGCCGCCACGGAGGCCGCCACCGGGGCCGCCACCGGGTTCGCCGCCACCGGGCCTACCACGGCAGAGGGGAGCGCGGCCGAGCGCGCGGCTACAGAGCGATCGACGACCACGCCGGCAGCAGCGGCTGGTGAAAACCGGATGGCTGCACGCGCAGCCGGCGACCGGGCCGGTGGCGGGGCACGCGACCGGGCCAGCGATGGGGCATGCAACGGGGCCAACGACCAGGCCAGCAACGGGGCCAAGGACCGCGCCGGCGACGAGCACCAGCGACGCCCCAGTCTGGTCGGCCCGCACGCAGCCAGGTGGTGGCAGGTGCTGACCCGGCTCGACAGGTGGCGTTCGAAGGCGTTCGTCCGAGCCCGTCCCGGGCTGCTGGACCAGGTGTACGCCCACGGGTCGCGGTCGGGTCGGCGGGACCGAGCCATCCTGCTGGACTACCACCGCCGCGGCGTCGGGCTCGAACGGGTCCGACTCGAGGTGTCCGTCCTGCGGGTGGTCGGGCGTGCCCGCGGCGCGGTGACGCTGCGGGTGGTCGAACGCCTGCGACCCACCCACGCGGTCCTGCCGAGCGGTGTGCGGACGTCCCTTCCGCGCGATGCCGCCACGCGACGGTTGCTGCACCTGGTGCGCACCCCACGTGGGTGGCGGATCGCCGGCGTGCGCCGGATCGCCGGCTGACGGCTTCGACGGCGGTCGGAGCCGCCGTACGGCGGGGTCGGGGTCAGTCCCGCCGGAACAGCGCTGACTCGATCACGGCGTCGACGTCCGGGTCGTCGAAGTTGAAGCCCGCGTCGAGCAACTGCCGCGGCACCGCCCGTAGCGACCCGAGCAGCTGGGCCGACAGGTCACCCAGCACCAGACGCACCGGCGGTGCGGGCACGACGAACACCGCAGGCCGGTGCACCGCGGCCGCCAGCCTCCGCGTGTACGTCGCGTTCGTCGGCGGCTCGGGCGCGGTGACGTTGTAGGGGCCGGACGCCTCGGCGTCGTGCAGCAGGTGGACGACCGCGCGCAGCCAGTCGTGCCGGGAGATCACCGGGAAGTACTGCGCACCGGAGCCGAAGCGTGCCCCGAGACCGAGCCGGAACGGCAACAGCATCAGCTTCAGCACTCCGCCGTCCTGGTGCAGCACCACGCCGCTGCGCAGGTGCGCCACCCGCACGCCCGCATCCTGCGCGGGTCGGGTCGCCGCCTCCCACTCCTCCACGACGTGCGCGAGCACGCCCTCCCCGCGAGAAGACTCCTCGGTGAGGGTCTCGTCGGCGCGGTCATCGCCGTAGGCGTTGACGCCCGACGCGTTGAGAAGTGTCGTCGGCCCCGACGCCTCCGCGAGGGCCTCGGCCAGCGTGCGGGTGGTCGCCACCCGTGACTCCAGCAGCGTGCGCTCGTACGACTCGGTCCATGGCCAGCGGGCGATCGGTGCCCCGGCCAGGTTGACCACGGCGTCGGCGGAGGCGAGCGCGTCTCGGTCCAGCTCACCGGCGTAGGGATCCCAGTGCGACTGGGCGGGGCCGGCGGCAGGGCCTCGGACCAGTTGGACGACCTCGTGACCCTCCCTTGCCAGCGCGTCACGCAACGCGGTGCCGAGGAAGCCGGAGACACCGGCGGCGACGATGCGCACGCTCAGCCGCCGAGGTCGGACTCGAAGGCGGCCTCCTCGAGGCGGCCCTTGATCGCGCTGAGGAAGCGGGCCGCGTCGGCTCCGTCGACGATGCGGTGGTCGTAGGTCAGCGAGAGGTACACCATCTGGCGTAGCGCGATCGTCTCACCGAGATCGGGGTCGTCGAGCACCACCGGCCGCTTCACCACCGACCCGGTGCCGAGGATGCCGACCTGGGGCTGGTTGATGATCGGGGTGTCGAAGAGGGCGCCGCGGCTGCCGGTGTTGGTGAGCGTGAAGGTGCCGCCGGACAGCTCGTCGGGGCCGACCTTGTTGTCCCGGGTGCGCGCGGCGACGTCGGCGATCTTGCGCGCCAGCCCGGCGATCGAGAGGTCGCCGGCGTCCTTGACAACCGGTACCAGCAAGCCCCGCTCGGTGTCCACGGCGACGCCGAGGTGCTCGGCACCGTGGTAGGTGACGGTGCCCTCCTCGGTGTCGATCGACGCGTTGAGCATCGGGAAGGCCTTGAGCGCGTCCACGGCGGCCTTGGCGAAGAACGGCAGGTACGACAGCCTGACGCCTTCTCGCTGCTCGAACTGCTCCTTGACCCGCGTACGCAGCTTGGCGACGTTGGTGACGTCGACCTCCACGACGGTGGTCAGCTGGGCCGACACCTGCAGCGACTCGACCATCCGGCTCGCGATGATCTTGCGCAGCCGGGTCATCTTCACCGTCTCACCGCGCAGACCCGACGTGTCCGGTGCGGGGGTGGAGGCGGCAGCCTGCGGACGCGACGGCTCGGGCTCGGGCTGGCTCTTGGCGGACTCCGCTGCGGCCAGCACGTCTTGCTTGCGGATCCGTCCGCCGACGCCGGTGCCCTCGATCGAGGACAGGTCGACGTCGTGCTGGGCGGCCAGCTTGCGCACCAGCGGAGTGACGTACGACGCGGTCGCGGCTCCGTCGCTCGACGACGCCTCGCCCGGCCCGCTGCCGGCGCGGTCGTCGCGGGTGCTGTCGCTGTCACTGTGGGAGGGCCCGGACGGGGCCGCCGACTCCTGGCCCGTGGTCTGCTCGCCGGCAGACTGGGCCGGTGGGGTCGTCGCCTCGTCTGCGGACGTCCCCGCCGTCTCCGGCTTCGCCGGCGCCGGCTGCTGCTCGGGTGCGCTCTGCTCGGCCGGCGCCTCCACGTCGGTGTCGCCGTCCGACGCCCCCGACTCGGCCTGCCTGTCTTCGGCGTCTTTGCTGTCCCCCGCGTCCGCTGCCTCACCGCCCCCCTGCGACGCGCCCGAGCCGACGACGGCCAGCACGGCGCCGACCTCGACGGTCTCGTCCTCCTCGGCGTTGATCGACTGCACGGTGCCGGCGACGGGGGAGGGGATCTCCGTGTCGACCTTGTCGGTGGAGACTTCGAGCAGCGGCTCGTCGACCTCCACGGAGTCACCGACCTGCTTGAGCCAACGGGTGATGGTGCCCTCGGTGACACTCTCGCCCAGAGCCGGCAACGTCACCTCGGTGCCCTCGTCGCTCGACTGGCCGGTATCGGCGCTCGCGTCGACCTCCTCGGCCGGCGTGTCGTCACCGTCCGCGCCAGGCCCCTCGCCGCTCGGGGAAGCGGTGTCGGCCGCCTTGGCCAGGTCCCCCTCCTCGGCGTCGTCAGAGCCGTCGTCAGCCGCCGCATCCTCCGCTGCGGGCTCCTGCGCGGAGTCCGTCTCCGCAGCGTCCGACTCCTCCGCGGCGCCCGAGTCACCCGAGTCGCCGCCGGCCTCCGCCGAGTCGCCGCCGGCCTCACCCGAGTCGCCGCCGGCCTC
>JBBSMD010000121.1:0-6480 GCA_038233355.1 Propionibacteriales bacterium | reverse complement strand
TGGACTCTCGCTCGGAGTCGGCGACGCAGGTGCCGAGCCGGTCTCGCTGCCGGCGGGCTCGGTTGGGCCGTTGCCGCGTTGGGGTCCCTGTTCGTTGCTGGCACCATCGCCGGGCGTCGCGGGGTCGCCACCGGTGAGTAGCAGAGCGCCGGCCACCCCGGCGAGCAGCAGCACCACGGCGACGGCGACGACCACGGGCAGTAGCCGCCGGCGCCGCACCGGCTCGGGGGCACTGTCGCCTGGCGGTGCCAGCTCGTCGCGGCCTCCCACCGGCGTTTCGTACGGCATCGGTCGGGTCCGGACGGTATGGGCCGTGGCCCCGGCGGCGGCACCGAAGCCGGGAGGTGCGGCGCCGAGGAGAGCGGCCGCTGTCTGGCCGCCGGCCGCTCCGGCGTCGTGTGACCGCAGTGCCCGTGCCATGGCCGCGGCGCTCGACGGCCGGTTCGCCGGGTCCTTGGCCAGCGCTGCCATCGTGAGGGTGGCGAGCCAGCCGGGGACGTCACCGGGCAGGGGCGGCGGCTCGTCGCGCAAGTGCGCCAGGGCGGTGGCGACCGGCGAGTCGCGTACGAACGGCCGCTGACCGGCGAGCCCTTCGTACAGGACCACGCCGAGGGCGTAGATGTCGGAGGCCGGTTGCGCCGGCCGACCCTCGGCCTGCTCGGGTGACAGGTAGTGCGGCGTGCCCAGCACCGTGCCGGTGTCGGTGATCGAGGCGTCGGCGAGCGCCTTGGCGATCCCGAAGTCGGTGACCTTCACCTCCCCCGCGGCGGTGACGAGGATGTTGGCGGGCTTGACGTCGCGGTGCACGAGGCCCTCGTCGTGCGCGGCCTGCAAGACGTCAGCGGTGCGGGCGACGATGTCGATGAGCTGGATGGTGCCCAGGCGGCCGGCGGCGAACAGCTCGTCCAGCGGGCGCCCGTCGACCAGCTCCATCACCAGGTACGCGCGGTGGCTGGTGCCACCCTGCCCCGGGTCGCTCTGCCCGTAGTCGTAGACGGCGGCGATACCGGGGTGCTGTACGCGCGCTGCGTTGCGAGCCTCGGACTCGAAGCGGGCCCGAAAGGACGGGTCGTCGGCCAGCTCTGGACGCAGCAGCTTCACCGCGACGGGCCGCTTCAGCACGCTGTCGTGACCGCGCCACACCGAACCCATGCCGCCAGTGGCGATGTGGGAGTCGAGCCGGTAGCGCCCGTTGCCGACGCTCGCGCCCGCAGCACCACCTCGGCCGGGGTCGTCGTCGAGACCGGGCATCCGCTGGGTGCCCTCCGGGTCGTCCGGGTCGCGGGGGTCGTTCATCAGCGCAGCGCTGCCTCGGTCATCGCCGTGGCGATCGGGCCGGCGAGCGCTCCGCCGGCCACGTCGCCGCGGGCCACGCCGCTGGCGTCCTGCACGAACACGGCCACCGCGATCTCGGGGTCGTCGGCAGGCGCGAAGGACACGAACCAGGCGAACGGCTTGGCGTCGGCGTCGGTTTGCGCCGTACCGGTCTTGGCCGCGAGGTCCACACCGGGGATGGCGTTCCCGCTCGCTGTGCCCTCGGTCACCACCGCTTGCATCATCGAGGTCAGCTCGGCGGCCACCTCGGGCGTGACCGCCTGGGAGAGCTCTTGGGGATCGGCGCGTTCGAGCACCTCCAGGTCAGGGGAGCGGATCTCGGCGACGACGTACGGCTTCATCACCGTGCCACCGTTCGCGATCCCGGCGGCCACCATGGCCATCTGCAGCGGGGTGGCCGCGACGCTCTCCTGTCCGATGCCGGTGCGGGCGGTCTCCGGTGCGTCGAGGTCTCGCCCGCCGACGACCACCTGGCTGGGCGCCATCGACAGCTCCTCGAGGTAGGAGGAGTCGCCGAAGCCGAACTTTTCCGCCTGGTTCACCAGTGCGGCGTCTCCCAGCTGCACCGCGAGCCGGCCGAAGGCGGTGTTGCACGAGACGGCGAGGGCCTGGGTCAGGGTGATCGTCTCACCGCCGCAGTCGCTGCCGCTCTCGTTCGGCAGCGAGTACGAGGAGGCGGGGAACTCGAGCAGGGCACCGGCGCGTACCTCGGAGTCGGGCGACAGCGAGAGCTCGGGGTCGGACAGCGCCGCGGCGGCGGTGACCAGCTTGAACGTCGAACCGGGCGGGAAGATCTCGAGGCGGCTGCGGTCCAGCAAGGGCTGGTCCGGGTCGTCGGACAGCCGGGCGTAGGCCGCGCGCACGTCACGCACGTCGTGGTCGGCGAGCCGGTTCGGGTCGTAGCTGGGCACGCTCACCATGGCCAGGATCGCGCCGGTGGCGGGTTCGATCGCGACGGCGGCTCCCACTGAGTCGCCCGGCAGTGCGGTCAAGCCCTGGTACGCCGCCCGCTGCACCCGGGGATCGATGCTCAGGTTGACCTGCCCCCCCTCGGGCTGCTTGTCGCTGACCAGGTCGACCAGACGGTTGACGAAGAGCTTCGGGTCGCTGCCGGACAGGATCGAGTTCTGGCTGTTCTCGATGCCCGAGCGTCCGAACAGGTAGTACCAGCCGGTGAGGTTCGCGAACGGCAACGGGCTCGGGTAGGTGCGCCTGTAGTCGTAGCGGTCGTCGCTCGGCACGCTCTCGGCCACCGGCTTGCCCGAGACGAGGATCGGCCCGCGTTCTCGACTGAACTCCTCTTGCAGCACCCGGCTGTTGCCGCTGCGGTCGTTCAGCGCGTCGGCGGAGAGGAACTGCACGTAGTTGACATTGACCATCAACGCGACGAAGAGCAGCAGGCATCCGATCGCCAGCACCCGGATCGGGCGGTTCACCGGGTTCTCACCACCTGGGTCGCGTCGTCGGCAGTCAGCGGGGAGACCGCCGGTCGGGGGCGTCGGCTGTGGTCGCTGATGCGCAGCAGCAGCGCCACGATCATCCAGTTCGCGACGAGCGACGACCCGCCGTAGGACAAGAACGGAGTGGTCAGACCGGTCAGCGGGATGAGCCGCGTCACGCCACCGACGACGACGAAGACCTGCAACGCGAGCGAGAGCGCGAGCCCGGTGGCCACCAGCTTGCCGAACGCGTCGCGGCAGAGCAGGGCCGTGCGCAGCCCGCGCTCCACGAGCAGGCCGTACATCACCAGGATCGCCATCAGACCGGCCAGACCGAGCTCCTCACCCATCGAGGTGATGATGAAGTCGGAGTAGGAGTACGGCGTGGTGGTGGGGTCGCCTTGGCCGAGCCCTCGCCCGAGCAGCCCCCCGAACGCCAGCCCGTACGTGCCCTGGACGATCTGGCCGTACTGGTCGGGATCGGAGAAGGGATCGAGCCAGCCGTCGATGCGGCTCTGCACGTGCGAGAAGGTCAACGAGCTGACGTACGCGCCGGCCCCGAACATCAGCGCGCCGACGACGAGCCATCCCGGTCGCTCGGTCGCCACGTACAGCAGTACGACGAAGACAGCGAAGAACAGCAGCGACGAGCCCAGGTCACGCTGGAACACCAGCACCCCGAGGCTCAACAGCCACGCCACGAGCACCGGGCCTAGGTCACGGCCGCGAGGCAGGTCGACACCGAGCACGTGCCGACCGGCCAGCGCCAGCGCCTCCCGCTTGACCACCAGGTAGCCGGCGATGAAGACGACGAGACAGATCTTGGCGATCTCACCGGGCTGGAAGCTCAACGGCCCGATGCCGATCCAGATCCGGGCCCCGTTGACCTCCTTGCCCAGCAAGGGAACGAACGGCAGCAGCAGCAGGACCAGCGCGGCCAGGCCGAAGGTGTAGGTCAGGCTCTGCAGTCGCCGGTGATCTCGCACCGCCGCGAGAACGAACACGAAGCCCGCGACTCCCACCGCGGTCCAGACCAGCTGCCGCCCGGCGAAGGGTCCGGCCGGTATCCCGTCGGCCGCGAGGCTGAGGTCGATGCGATGGATCATCGCCAACCCGAGCCCGTTGAGCGCCACCACGATCGGCAACAGCACCGGATCGGCGTACGGGGTGAGCCGGCGCACCGCGACATGGGTCAACAACGCCAGCGCCGCCATCCCGCCGCCGATGTAGACCAGGTCGGCTGGCAGCTCGCCGGAGAAACCGAGGCCGACGGCGGCATAGGCACCGGCGCCCAGGACGATGGAGAGGAGGAGCAGCACCAGCTCGGAGCCACGACGACGTCGGAAGATCAGACCTCCGCTGCGTCGTACCGGGCCGCTCCTCACCCCGGCCCGACTGCTGACCACGCTGCTCATGCGAGAACTACCGAGAGCCACCATCGTGCCGCGGGGGCACCGGACGGGCCGGTGTGCGACGCCGTCGGAGCGAGGCTGCGGGCGGAGCCTTGACCGGCGCCCTCGCACTCGGCGGTCTCGGACTGGCTACGGGCGCAGGCGCGCGCCAGTTCGTCCAGGCGGGTCACGATGGCGCGCGCGTCCGCGAGATCGGCGGTCTCCATGCCCTCGGTCACCTGCTGGGCGTTGTAGTCGGGCAGGTCGGCCACCGCGATGTCGGTGCTCTCGTACTCCTCGCTCAGCGACACGCCTGGCACGTCCAGCTGCACGCCACGGTAGATCGTCACGGCGCCGCCGGAGTCGGCGACGAAGTACTGCCGCTGAGTCCACGCGTACCCGAGGTAGATCGCCGCAGCGAGAAGCGCCAGCACCAGCAGGGCCAGCGCGAGCCCCCGCAGCCGGCGGAAGCGGCCGGGGGGCCGGGGCGCGTAACGCAGCTGTTCGGGGTCATCGGCATCCGTGCCGGCCGCCACCGCGGCACTCGCCCCGTTGCTGCCGCTGGCCGCACCACGCCGCCGAGGCGGTGCCGGCGTGGCCAGCGAGCGGGCCCGCGACTCCTCGGCCACCGCACCGACGAGCATCGGGCCGGTGCTGGCCGCGGCCAGGTCGTCCTCGGCGGTGTCCTCAGAGCTAAGCGTGCGCTGGTGCGGAGCGGACACGTCGTCGTACACCTCGGCGACCACGCACGTCACATTGTCGGTGCTGTCGGAGTCGAGAGCGAGTCGCAGGAGGTCGACGGCCGCGCTGTCGACGGTGCCCGAGGCGAGCACCTGCCGGATGCGCTCGTCGTCGACGAACCCGCTCAGGCCGTCGCTGCAGATCAGCAGGCGATCACCCGGGTGCAGGTCGAGCAGCTCGAGGTCTGGCTGGATCTCTTGACGACCGTCGAGCGCGCGCAGGATCACCGAGCGGTGCGGGTGGTAGCGCGCCTCGTGTGCGCTGATCCGGCCCTCGTCGACCAGACTCTGCACCAGGGTGTGGTCCCCGGTGAGCTGGCGCAGGCGGCCTGCGCGCAGCAGGTACGCCCGGGAGTCGCCGATGTGGACCAGGCCGGCGTGGCCGTGGGCGGTGACGATCGCCGTGGCCGTCGTGCCCATGCCGTCCACGGTCGGGTCGGACTCGATGATCTCGCCCAGCCGGTCGTTGGCACGCAGCACGGCCCCCGCCATCGCCTCGAGCAACTCGGTGCCCGCGCGATCGGTCGGGGAGTCGGGATCGCGCTGCTGCTCGGTGACCGCGCCCGTCGCGGTGTCGGCGCTGGCGCCCGCTCTGGTGTCGGCTCTGGTGGCTCCGCTGCCTGCGCCGGTGTCTGGCCCGGTAGCTGCACCGGTGTCTGGCCCGGTCTCTGGTCCGGTGTCTGTCGCCCGCTCAACGGTCCCGAGCGCCCCGGCGCCGGTGGTGCCGGGGGCCTGTCTGACGACCGACGCACCACCCTCGCCGGCCGCCGGTTCGTCGAGCCGGCGCATCGTCGAGACCACGACGCTCGAGGCGAGGTCGCCCGCGGCCGCGCCCCCCATGCCGTCGGCGACACACAGCAGGTGCTCACCGGCGTACCCGGAGTCTTGATTGTTCTTGCGGCTCCGGCCGGTGTCGGAGATAGCGGCATAGCGCCATGACAGCGACATCAGCGGCTACTTCCGGAGCTCGACGACGGTCTTGCCCAAGCGTACGGGCGTCCCGACCGCGATCGGGGTCGGCGCGGTGACGCGTTGGGATCCCAGGTAGGTGCCGTTGGTGGATCCGAGATCCTCGACGAACCACTGCTCGCCGTTGCTGGCGATGCGGGCGTGACGGGTCGACACGTAGTCGTCGTCGAGGCGCAGCGCCGCATCCGTCCCGCGGCCCAGCAGCAGTGGCCCCTCGTCCAAGGTGACCACCTGCCCGGCGTTGGGACCGTCGGTGACGGTGAGCACCGAGGGAGCGGCCCGAGACGAACGCCGCCGCTTCGGTGGCTTGGCCGGCTTCGGCCTCGCAGTCTTCGGCGGCTTCTGCGTCTCCACCTTCGCACCGAAGATGTCGGAGCGGATCACCGAGACCGCCGACAGCACGAAGAGCCACAACACGGCCAGGAAGCCGAGCTTGATGAGGGTCAGCGTCAGCTCGGACACCTAGCCGGCCCCCTTCTCGCTCGCGGCCACCGCCGCACCTCCAGGCTGTACGTGCGGGTTGCGCACGGTGATCGTGGTGCGGCCGATGACGATCCGCGAGCCGTCGCGCAGCAGTGCCTGCGGCACCTGACGCCCGTCGACTGT
>JBBSMD010000120.1:0-6554 GCA_038233355.1 Propionibacteriales bacterium | reverse complement strand
TGCTCGGCGCGGAGATCAACTCCGAGAGCGAGGCGCAGACCGCGCAGGACAGCACCACCGGTGAGCCGAAGCCGCTCGGTGACCGGGACGCGGTCAAGGCGGACAAGCCGCCCCCGGGCGGGTAGCCGTCCTGGTCGTGCAGGTCGTGCACTGGCACGGGCTCGCAGTGGGCGGCCGCGGCGTGAGCAACGGTCAGCTGACCGAACGGGCGAGCAGCCGATCCCAGTCGGCGAGGAAGCGGGCGAGCCCGTACCGCTCCAGCGCCACCTCACGGGCACACGCACCGACCGCCTGGGCGAGTGCATGGTCGTGGCAAAACCGCCACACCGCCGCCGCCAGGTCGTCGACCCGGGTCGAGACGACGCCGGCCTCGGGCGGCACCGCGCGTACGACCTCGGTGGCGGCCAGCGCGACCACCGGCAGGCCCAGGTGCATGGCCTCGATCAGCGACAGGCCGAGTGAGGTCCACCGGGGGGTGTGCACGTAGACCCGGCGGCGGGCCAGCTCCCGGTGCATCCGGTCCTGGGGAAGGTCGTCGAAGCCCCAGCATCCCGGCGGCAGCAGCCCGCTCGCGGCGAGCTCGTCGACGCCCATGCCGAAGACGTCGAGCGGCGCGGACCGGGCCAGCCGCGACAGCAGGTCCGTCCCGGTGGTACGACCGCGCCGCACCGGGTCGTTGGTGACCACCGCGGCGCGTGGCCACTCACCGGAGAAGCGGTGACCGGGGTCGACGACGCCGTGCTCGACCACCGTCGTGTCAGTGGTGCCGCAGTCCCAGTAGAGCTGGTTGAAGTGGGTGACGTGCGCGATCGGGATGGCCGCCTGGTCGGCCAGCGGGTGGCGGGTCGAGGACGCCGGACCGTCGGGGGTGTTGTGCTCGACGTAGACGGCCGGCAGGTCCCGGCCGGGGACGCGACCCGTCCATTCCCGGACCAGGTCCGGCTCGTGCGGGCGCTGCAGCACCACCGCGTCGGGCTCGGCATCGCCCAGCTCGTTCACCGGCACCTCGCGCACGGTTGCCGGCCAGTCCCACGTGCGCGCCCGGCCGAGCCCGTCGGGGCCTCGGTCGTCGGTCACCGGCAGCAGGTACTCATGCTCGCCGCGCACGAACGCGGTGGTCCACGATCCGTGCACGTGCCACAGCAAGATCCTCATGCGCCCGGTCCCCGACCGAGCGCGTGCACGGTCCAGCCGGCGGTACGCCAGCGGTCCACGTCAAGGGCGAGGCGGACGTCGACGACCACCGGCTGCTCGACCACCTCGACCAGCTCGACCGGGTCGAGCGCGGCGAACTCGGGCCACTCCGTTGCCACCAGCACCACCAGGGCCCCCTTGCATGCGCTCAGCGCGTCACCGACGACCGTCAGCTCAGGGCGGGTACGGGCGACACCGGCCCCGGCCTGCGGGTCGTAGAGCCGGACGGTGGCCCCGAGACCGGCCAGGGTGGTCGCGACGTCGAGCGCGGGGGAGTCGCGTACGTCGTCGGAGCCGGCCTTGAAGGCACCGCCCAGCACCCCGATGGCGCCGCGCGCCCCGACCGGTCCGAGCAGGGACAGGACCCGGTCGACGGTGCGTGAGCGCTGGTGCATGTTGACCGCGTCGACCTGCTCGAGCAGACCCGCAGGTCCGCCGACCCCCAGCTCGGCCGCTCGGTCGGCGAACGCGCGCAGATCCTTGGGCAGGCAGCCGCCACCGAATCCCAGTCCCGGCGCCAACATGTGCGGCCCGATGCGCGGGTCGCACCCCAGGCTCGCCACCAGGTCGGCGATGTCGGCGTCGGCGGCCTCGCACACCTGCGCGAGCACGTTGACCACCGAGATGCGCGCGGCCAGCATGACGTTGGCCGACACCTTGGCCAGCTCCGCGGTGGCGAGGTCGGTGCGTACGACCGGCACGTCGGGTGTCAGCACGGCCGCCCACAGCCGTTCCATCACCGTCAGGGAACGCTCGTCGTCTGCGCCCAGCACGACCCGGTCGGGTCGCAAGGTGTCGGCGACCGCATGGCCCTCGCGCAGGAACTCGGGGTTCCACCCGAGTCCCACCTCGCTCGGCAGCAGCTGGCGCAGCCGGCGAGCGGTACCCACCGGCACGGTGGACTTGCCCACCACCGTGCTGCCCGGTGACAGGTGCGGCCCCGCAGCGCGCAGGGCCGCCTCGAGGTCACTCAGGTCGGCGGCCCGGCTGCCGGGTCGTTGCGGGGTGCCGACACACAGCAGTACGACGTCGGAGCCGCGGACGGCGCCCATGTCGGTGCCGAAGGACAGCACCCGGCGGCGAACTCCGTCGGCCAGCGCGTCATCGAGCTCGGGCTCGCTGAACGGGGCGCGACCCTGACCGAGCGTCGCTACTCGCTGCTCGTCGGTGTCGACCCCGACGACGTCGTGTCCGCAGCGCGCCAGGCACGCCGCTTGCACCGCACCGAGGTAACCGGTGCCGACCACTGCAACCCGCATGCGCCCACAATGCCCTCCCGACCCGGGGATCATGCTCGACACCCCCTGCGTTACAACAGCGCGCATGCACCCTGCGCGCGAGGACCGGGTGACCACCGTGGTGATGACCCGCAACCGGCGCGAACAGCTGCGCGAGTCCCTGACGCGCCACGGCGTCCCGCTCGTGGTGGTGGACAACGCCTCCACCGACGGTTCCCCCGAGCTCATCGGAGCCTGCCGCCCGGACGCCACGGTCGTCCGCCTGCCGCGCAACCTCGGCGCCCCGGCCCGCAACGTCGGCGTGGACCGGGCGTGCACCCCTTACGTCGCCTTCGCCGACGACGACTCGTGGTGGGCGCCAGGAGCGCTGCGGCGAGGTGCGGACCTGCTCGAGGCGCACCCCAAGCTGGCCGTGGTCGTCGCATCGGTGCTGGTGGGACCGCGGGAGCGGCCCGACCCGCTGAACGCCCAGCTCGCCGGCTCGCCGCTGCCGGACCGGTCGGGGCTTCCCGGCCGGCCGGTGCTCGGCTTCCTCGGCTGTGCCGCCATGGTCCGGCGAGCGGCGTTCCTCGACGTCGGCGGCTTCGACGACGTCGTGTTCTTCTACGGGGAGGAAACGCGCCTGGCGCTCGACCTCGCGGTCGCCGGCTGGGCGCTGCAGTACGTACCCGAGCTGGTCGTGCACCATCACCCGCCGACCGGTCGCCTCGGAGACGGCGGCAAGCCGTTGCTCGCCGACCGCAACGAGCTGCTCACCGCCGTCATGCGGCGCCCGTGGCCGGTGGCACTCCGCCTGGCCGCCGGCCTGCTGCGTCAGCGGCAGGGGCGCCCGGCTCTCACGGCCGCGATCCCGCGGCTGCCGCGCGCAGTCGTCCGGCGCCGACCCGTACCGCCTCGGGTCGAGGCCCAGTTGCGGCTGCTCGACCGGATGGCGGACCCTGACCGTTGACGCCGCACCAGGACGACCCAACCGTTGTCACTTCGTGGCGATGTCAGGGCAGCGTGGGGGAGTGACAACGTCGCTGGCCGGGGGAGAACCGTTTCTCCGGCCGCCTGCCTGGGAACGGGAGAGTCGTCGCTGTGAGTAGCGCTCACCGGCTCGAGCGAAGGGATGCGCATGAAGGTGCTGGGCGTCAACGCGCTCTTCCACGACCCCGCCGCGGCTCTGGTCGTCGACGGGGTGGTGCTCGCGGCCGCCGAGGAGGAGCGCTTCAGCCGCCGCAAGCACGGCAAGCGGCCGGTGCCGTTCGCCGCGTGGGAGCTGCCCGAGCTGTCGATGCGCTGGTGCCTCGAGCATGCCGGGTTGGCACCGGAGGACCTCGACGCCGTCGGCTACTCCTTCGACCCCGGCCTGTCCCGGCCGGCCGACGAGATGGGCCTGCACGACCCGTGGGACCACCTGCGCCTGACGTACGCCCGCCAGGTGCCGTCCTTCCTGGCGACCGCGCTGCCGGGACTGGACCCGGCCGCAGTGCGGTTCGTCGCCCACCACGTGGCGCACGCCGCCTCGGCCGGGCTGGCCGCTCCCGGCACGCCGACCGACCGGCAGGCCGACGTACTGGTGCTCGACGGCCGGGGCGAGCGCGCCAGCCACCTGGCCGGCACGTACGCGGGCGGTGACCTGACGGTGCTGGCGAGCCAGCAGCTACCGGCGTCGCTGGGCCTCATGTACGAGGACCTCACCGAGCACCTCGGCTTCCTGCGCAGCAGCGACGAGTACAAGGTGATGGCGCTCGCCTCCTACGGCGAGCCGCGCTTCCTCGACACGCTGCGCCCGCTCGTGACGGCCACGCCGGACGGTGGCTTCCGCTCCGGGCCGGTCGACTGGGCCGCGCTGGCCAAGGCGCGCGACCCCCGCGAGGAGTGGACCCAGGAGCATGCCGACCTGGCGGCCAGCGTCCAGGTGCGGCTCGAGGAGGTGCTGCTCGACCTGGCCCGCTGGCTGTACGGCCGATCCGGCTCGCCGACCCTCACCCTCGCCGGCGGGGTGGCGCTCAACTGCGTTGCCAATACCCGCCTGCACGCCGAGACCGACTACGAGCGGGTGTGGGTGCAACCGGCGGCGGGTGACGCCGGCACCGCCCTGGGGGCGGCGTTGCACGTCGCCCACGCGTTCGGCGACCGGGTGCGGGCCATGCCCGGACCGGACCTCGGTCGCGGCTGGACCGACGACGAGCTCGAGCAGGTGCTGCGTACGGCGCGGGTCGCCTACGAGCGGCCGGCCGACGTCGCCGAGGAGGTGGCCGAGGCGCTCGCCGGCGACGGCGTGGTCGCGTGGTTCCAGGGCCGCAGCGAGTACGGCCCGCGGGCTCTCGGTCGGCGCTCCCTGCTCGCCCACCCCGGCCGGGAGGCCAACCTCACCCGGCTCAACGACGTCAAGGGTCGCGAGCAGTTCCGGCCGGTCGCCCCCATGGTGCGGGCCGAGCGGGCCGCGGAGATCTTCACCCGCGGCCCCCTGCCCTCCCCCCTCATGCTGTTCGTGCACGACGTCGAGCCGGCCTGGCGCGACCGCATCCCGGCCGTCGTGCACGTCGACGGCACGGCGCGGGTGCAGACCGTCGACGCCGCCGATGACCCGCTGACCGCTCGCATGCTGGCCGGCTTCGAGCGGCGTACCGGTCTGCCCGTCGTGGTCAACACGAGCCTCAACACCGCGGGCCGACCCATGGTCGACGACCCGCGTGAGGCCCTGGAGTGCTTCGGCTCGGCCCCGGTCGACCTGCTCGCGATGGGTCCCTTCGTCGTACGTCGCCCGGCGGTGCCGTGGTGAGCGATCCGGTACGCCTGCCGACCACCGTGGTCGTCCCCACGCTGGGACGTCCCTCGCTGCGGCTGCTGCTGGACGCCCTCGGGTGCGCCTGCGGTCCCCGCCCGCAGGCGCTTGTGCTCGTCGACGACCGGCCCGACGGGGCGGAGCTCGACCCGGGCGCGACCGGTCTCGCGGCCACGGTGCTGCGCTCGGACGGGGTCGGGCCCGCGGGCGCCCGCAACCTCGGCTGGCGTCGCGCCCGTACCCGGTGGGTGAGCTTCCTCGACGACGACGTGGTCCCGGGGCCGGACTGGTACGCCCGGCTCGCCGAGGACCTCGCGGCGGCCGAGCGGGACGGATCGGTCGGCAGCCAGGCCCGGCTCGAGGTGCCGCTGCCGGATGACCGTCCCCCGACGGACTGGGAACGCGGCACCGCGGGGCTGGCGCAGGCGGCCTTCATCACCGCCGACATGACCTATCGGCGGGACTGGCTGAGCCGGGTGGGTGGCTTCGACGAGCGCTTCCCGCGGGCGTTCCGCGAGGACTCCGACCTCGCGCTGCGCGTGCTCGCCGCCGGCGGGACGGTGTCTCGCGGACAGCGGCTGGTGTCGCACCCGGTACGCCCAGCCGATCGCTGGGCCAGCCTGCGCCAGCAGGCCGGCAACGCCGACGACGCCCTCATGCGACGGCTGCACGGTGCCGGCTGGCGCGGTGCGGCGCACGCCCCGCTCGGCCGCCTGCCGCGCCACGTCGCGATCACCTCGGCGGCGGCAACGTCGCTGCTCGCCCTGCTGACCGGCCACCGCCGTGGCGCCGCGGTGGCCGCCGCAGCCGCGGCCGGCGGGATCGCCGAGTTCGCCGCCGCTCGGATCCGGCCGGGCCCGCGAGATGGCGCCGAGGTGGGCACGATGCTGCTCACCAGTGCTGCCGTCCCGTTCGCGGCGACCTGGCACGCGGCGCGCGGCACCTGGGGGCACCGGCACGCCGGCCCGTGGGCGGCACCACCGGACCTGGTGCTCTTCGACCGCGACGGCACGCTCGTGCACGACGTCCCCTACAACGGTGACCCCGACCTGGTGGAACCGGTGCCGGGCGCCGAGCGGGCACTGAGGCGGCTGCGGGCGGCCGGGGTGCGCACCGGCGTGGTGACCAACCAGTCCGCGATCGGCAGCGGCCGGCTCAGCGCCGCCCAGGTGGAGGCGGTCAACGCGCGGGTCGAGCAGCTGCTCGGCCCCTTCGACACCTGGCAGGTGTGCCCGCATGCCGCCGACGACGGGTGCGAGTGCCGCAAGCCGCGCCCGGCGATGGTCCTCGACGCCTGCCGCCAGCTCGCGGCCGACCCGGGTCGGTGCGTGGTGATCGGCGACATCGGC
>JBBSMD010000119.1:0-6639 GCA_038233355.1 Propionibacteriales bacterium | reverse complement strand
TCCACCTGGGCCAGTACCGCACGAGCCGCCGCGACCGCACCCAACAACGGATGCACCCCAGGCTGGCCCAGCGGCACCGACCTGCCCGGCGGCACCGACCTGCCCGGCGGCACCGGCTGGCCCGGCAGCTCCGCTGGCTGCCCAGGCGGCGGCACCGGCTGCCCTCCCGCCGGTCCAGCCTGTCCGGTCTCTGCCACCACTCCGGTGCCCGCGTCGGGACCTGCACCGCTCTCCGCGCCGATGTCCACGGCCGTCTCGGCCTCGGCCACGGCGGCACCCATGGCATCGCCCACGCCGGAACCCATGGCATCGCCCGCGCCGGAACCCGCGTCGAGACCCGCGTCGGCGCCCACGCCGGCGCCCGCGTCGGCGTCCGCGCCGCCCTCCACGGCGGTCTCGGCGTTGACAACGCCGGCAGCGCCGCCGGCGGGGCCGGGGCCGGTGCTCGGGTGCTCTCTCACACCCCGCACACTAGCCGCCGTCACCGACAATGCGAACACGTGTTCGCACCGCGGTGCACACGCTGCCAAACCCACCACACCTGTGCACAGAAAGCGGAGGGTCGGGTCGGCACGGTGCCTGCCTTCCAGGACAGGCGGTCGGTACGCCAGCTGGACCGTGGCCGGTGACGAGGCGCGAAAGAGTGCCAGACCAGCTCGCCGACCAGTCCGCCCGTTACGGCGGCCGGGTGTCGGTACTCAGGGGGTTCGCCACCAGGAGCCTGGAGTCCGACGCGTCGTGGTGGTCGAGCCCGGCAGCCTGGTCGAGGAGGCCGAGTCGGGCGGGCGGACGTTGTACGTGTCGCTCACCCGGGCGGTGCAGCGCCTGGTCACCGTCGGCACTGACGACGAGTGGCTGCGACGGGTCGAGAAGAGCCGAGCTGGCTGGATCCTGCGCGCTGGTTGGTGGGATTGTGCAGTTCGTGGCGGTGGAAACCGTGCACAAACCGACCGTCAGCGTCCGGGCGTACCGCTGGGCCCGACGCTGACCGCCTCCCTGCCGGTGGGTTCTCGACGTCGGCCGCCCCCGTGCCGCGCCACACGGGGCCGACTCGGGCGTCCAGGTACGCCACCCGAGCGACTCCGGCGGCACACTCGAACTCCTCCAGGCTGTGGCCTGGGCACGACTGGGCGTCCCAACCCGCCAGCACTCCAGGCGATGACCTGGGACGCCGAGGGCGCCTCCCGTCAGCGCTCGAGGCGAGGACCGACACCTGGACCGGCCGCTAGGCTCCCGCCGTGGCCGAGCCCACCTGGACCGCCAGCCGCGGCGCCTTCGGTGAGGCCGCGCGATGGTTCGCGGCGTCCGTACCGGCGGCACCCGGCCACTGGCACGAGCAGGCACTGGGTGAGTGGACCGTACGTGACCTGGTCGGTCATACCGGCCGAGCGCTATCGACGGTCGAGACCTACCTGGACCAAGGAGCCGGGGATGTCGAGCTCGAGTCAGCGGTGGACTACGTCCGAGCCGCGGCAAGCATGGCGACCTACCGCGACGCCGTCGCAGAGCGCGGCCGTGAGGCGGGTCGACAGCTCGGCGACGATCCCGTAGGCGCCGTCCAGACCCTGGCCGAGCGAGTCCTCGTGCGCCTCGACGACGCCACCGGGAATGAGCTGGTCGGGACGCCGATGGGTGGGATGCGCCTCGTTCGCTACCTGCCCACGCGTACGTTCGAGCTGACAGTGCACACCTGCGACCTGCGCACCGCACTGCAGTTGTCGGTAGACGTCGTCCCTGAGGCGGCCGTCGCGCACAGCCTGCAGCTGGTCGGCGCCCTCGCCGTGGCCTCCGGCCGAACGGTTCCCCTGCTGCTCGCGGCAACGGGTCGCACCGAGCTGCCGGAAGGCTTCACTGTGTTGTGACCGGCTACGGATGCCCCCCAGCCTCCTACGCTGCCCCCATGCCCGAGGGTGACTCCGTGTGGCGCGCCGCCCGGCGACTCAACCGGGGTCTGCAAGGCCACCGGCTCACTCACACCGACTTCCGGGTGCCGCAGCACGCCACGGTCGACCTCTGCGGGGTGACCGTGCTCGGTACTGCCGCGCACGGCAAGCACATGCTGACCCGCTTCGACGACGGCACGACGCTGCACACGCACTTCCGGATGGACGGGTCGTGGACGGTCCTGCTGTCGGGCAGACACCTGCCGCGACACCTCGAGCCGGACGTGCGCGTGCGGCTGGTCAGCGAGCGCGGGGAGCAGGGGTACGGGCTCAGTATCCCGGTCGTCGAGCTCGTCCCCACCCGTGACGAGCACCGCGTCATCGGCCACCTCGGCCCTGACCCGCTGCGGCCCGACTGGGACGCCACCGAGGCGGTACGCCGGCTCGCAAGCGACCCGCAGCGCGCCGCCGTTGCTGCTCTGCTCGACCAGCGGCTACTCGCGGGGTTGGGCAACCTGTGGGTCAACGAGCTGCTGTTCGTACGGGGCCACAACCCGTGGGTGCCGGTGGGGGACCTCGACCTCGACGCCACCGTCGACACCGCCGCCCGCATGCTGCGCCAGAGCATTGCCGTGCGCGGCAACGGGCAAGTGACCACCGGCGATCCGCGGGCCGGGCACGAGCACTGGGTGTACGGCCGGGTCGGCCTGCCGTGCCGGCGGTGCGGCAGCCGCGTACGGGTGGCCGCCGAGGTTCCAGGTGACGCCGAGCGGCGACGTACGTACTGGTGTCCCACCTGTCAGCCAGGGCCCCGCGGTCGCAAGTGACCGTCGACCGTCCGGGCTCGCGTGAGCCCCGTCCCATGGGATGCCCACGGGGAAGCGCCCGGCCGCGATCTTCGCTTCACTGGGACAAGCGATGTCAGACGAAGGGTGAGTGGCATGTCCGACCAGCCGCACGCAGCGCCGCATCACGGGGAGCAGGAGCAGGGCGCCGACGCGCCGCACCACCGCCCGCACGTGGTGATCCTGGGGGGCGGGTTCGCCGGCGTGGAGTGCGCCCGCGAGCTCAGCGACGTCGACGTCGATGTCACCCTCGTCGACCGCCACCCGTACAACACGTTCCAGCCACTGCTGTACCAAGTGGCGACCGCGGCGCTGAACCCTGGTGACGTCACCTACTTCCTGCGGGCGCTCAACTTCCGGCAGCGCAACCTGATCTTCCGGCACGCGGAGGTCGAGGACATCGACACCGAGGCCAGGCAGGTGCGCCTGTCCTTCGGTGAGCCGCTGCACTACGACTACCTCGTCGTGGCCACCGGGGTGACGACGAACTACTTCGGCATTCCGGGGGCGGAAGAGCACGCGTACGCCCTCTACACCCGCAACCAAGCCCTGCGGCTGCGCGACCACATGTGGACGACCCTGGAGTCGGCCGCCGCTCTCGGTGGCGACGGTGAGGTCAACTTCGTCATCGTCGGCGGCGGAGCCACCGGCGTGGAGATGGCCGGTTCGCTGGGCGAACTGCGCGAGCAGGTACTGGCGCGGATCTATCCCGAGCTGGACGTACGCCGGGTCAAGGTCGTCCTGGTCGAGATGGGTCCGACCCTGTTGGCGCCGTTCGCTCCGAAGCTGCAGCGCTACACCGCCGACGCGCTGCGCAAACGGGGGGTGGAGCTGCGGCTCGACACCGCAGTGAAGGAGGTGCACGACGACTGTGTCGTGCTCGACAACGGCGACAAACTGGCGTCGGGCATCACCGTGTGGGCGTCGGGAATCAAGGCGCCGGACGTGGTCGACCACTGGGGGCTGCCCCAAGGCAAGGCCGGCCGGATCCAGACCGACGGCGATCTTCGCGTACAGGGGTACGACGACGTATTCGCCGTCGGGGACATCGGGCTGTCCCCCGACCAGCTGCCTCAGCTGGCGCAACCGGCGCTGCAGGGAGGCAAGCACGCCGCCAGGCAGATCGCGCACCTCGTCGCTGGCGAGCAGACCGAGGACTTCTCGTACCTCGACAAGGGCACGATGGCGACGATCGGTCGGTCTGCCGCGGTTGCCGAGGTGCCGTTCGGGTTGAAGTTCACCGGCTTCCCGGCGTGGGCGCTGTGGCTGGTCATCCACGTGTTCTTCCTCCTCGGCTACCGCAACCGGCTCGCCACGATCACCAATCTCGGCATCCGCTACCTGACGTGGCGGCGCTCGTTCAACGCGATCGTCGGTGAGGTCGAGGTGCCGCAAGGCGGCGGGAGTGTCGGACCCGCCGAGCACCCGGCCGCCGACGACGGCTGAGCGGTTGTCGCCCAGCATGTGCGGAGTCGTCAGCGCCTCGGCGTTCGCCCCGCAGGTCACGTCTGGCGAAGCGCTGACGAATGGGTGACGGCCGTCAACGGCTGACGGCGTCAGCCCTGCACGCCGGCCGCGACCGGCTCGTCGGCCAGCATGGCCGCCCCCAGCCACGAGTCGGGAATGCCGAATCCGGCGACCAGGTCGAGCGCGTACGGCCGTAGCTCGCCACACAGCGTGTTCACCATCGCCGTGACCGCCTTGGAGCGGGCGGGCGTCAGCCGACCGTGCTCGAGGAACCAGGCCTTGTCGGCCTCGATGCGGTGCAGGACGTAGAGGTCGCACACCTTGCCGAACAGCCGCTTGGTGTCCGGGTCGTGGCAGGACGTGATGCCGGCGACGAACGCCTCGAGCACGATCCGGTCGACGTGTGCCCGGCCGGCCTCGAGCACGTGGTCCTGTGCGGCGTTGAAGACCGAGAACGAGTCGGTGTCGCTGCCCTTCGCGCGGCGCAGCCGGCGGGCCAACGTCTCGAGTACGTGCTGCTCGCGGTCCTCGAACATCACCAGGTGCGTCGCTCGATCGAGCAGCCCGGCCTCATCGGTGCTGCGGCGGGCGGTGTCGACGAGACGGGCGATGAGCTCGCGGGCGGTGGTGCGCTCGATCATGGCCTTGGTGATCTGTCGGCTGGCGAAGCGCACCATGCCGAGGGTGTCCAGCCCGCCGAACTCGCTGGCGTACCCCACGAGCAACTCCTTGGCGACCAGCTGCAGCAACACGTGGTTGTCGCCCTCGAAGGTGGTGAACACGTCGGTATCGGCCTTGAGCTGGGGCAGCCGGTTCTCGGCCAGATAGCCGGCGCCACCACACGCCTCGCGGCACTCCTGGATCGCTTGGGTGGCGTGCCAGGTGGTGAGCGCCTTGAGGCCGGCCGCGCGCGACTCGAGCTCCCGTTGGGCAGTCGGGTCGAGACTCGGCGCGGCGTGCAGGTCGTGCATCCGCGCGACCAGCTCGTTCTGTGCGAAGCCCAGTGCGTACGAAGTGGCGATCAGCGGCAGCAGTCGGCGCTGGTGCACGAGGTAGTCCATGACCACCACCTCGTCGCCGCTCGGCGCCTTGAACTGGCGGCGCTGCTCGGCGTACTTCGTCGCGATCGTCAGGGCGACGCGCGTCGCGGACCCGGCTCCCCCGGCCACGCTGATCCGGCCCCGAATCAGGGTGCCGAGCATGGTGAAGAATCGGGCGTCGGGGTTGACGATCGGCGAGGTGTACGTGCCGTCCTCTGCGACATCGGCGTACCGGTCGAGCAACGCGTCACGTGGCACGCGGACCCGGTCGAAGGCCAGCCGGCCGTTGTCGACACCGTTGAGGCCGGCCTTTGCGCCGTTGTCCTCGATGTGCACTCCGGGCAGCACACGGCCCTTCCTGTCCCGGATCGGCACGAGCAGGCAGTGCACCCCGTGCTCCTCGCCTCGGGTCGAGAGCTGGGCAAAGACGGCGGCCATCCGCGCGTCCTCGGCTGCGCCGCCGATGTAGTCCTTGTAGGAGGCCCGGTCCGGGGTCTGCAGCACGAACTCCTGCGTCTCGGAGTCGTACGTCGCGGTGGTACCGACCGACTGCACGTCGGACCCGTGGCCGGTCTCGCTCATCGCGAAACAGCCGGGCAGCTGAAGCGAGACGATGTCGGGCACCAGGGCGTGGTGGCGTTCGGTCCCGAGATTCTCAACGGTCCCGCCGAACAGACCCCACTGCACGCCGGCCTTCACCAGCAGCGACAGGTCGGCGTGCGCGAGCATCTCGAAGGACGTCACCGATGCGCCGACGTCGCCGCTGCCACCGTGGTCGGCGGCGAAGCCCTGCCTCGGGTAGTCGGTGCAGACGAGGCTCTGCATCTGCGCGCGGACCCAGGTCCGCTGCTCGGCGATGCTCAGGCCGGGGGTGGCCAGCCACTCGTGCAGCGGCAGCTGGTGGCGGGCCTGCTCGCGTACGTGGGACCAGCGGCCGTCGAGGGTGCTGCGCAGCTGGTCGACCAGCGGGCCGGCGCCGGCCTGCTCTCGGGGGCCGATGCTTGCGGCGGTGCCCGGGCCGGGTGCCGGCCCGCGCGCGCGCGCGGCCTCGTCGCCGCCAGGGCGCGCGTCGTCGTCGCGGGTGGACGCCTGCCGGGCGGTGGTCATGGCGTCGAGGCTAGGCCCCCGGCGAGTGGCCCCATGTAGTTGCTTCCCGGCGCCTTGCGCCACCACACCGGGCCACTCGCAGCCCGACCGGCGGGCCAAGTCGCCACATCGGGCCACTCGCGACGCCGTGCGGCTGGTCGAGAGCGGAGCAGCTGGGAGCCAGAGATCGGCGGCGGCTTGGCCGGGCGGGCACGATAGGGGCGTGACGCAGGTGGCCGCGGACCCGCTCGAACACTCCGTCGACGAGGTGGTCGGTCTCGTGCGCGGGGCCCGCGTCGTCGCGCTCACCGGCGCCGG
>JBBSMD010000118.1:0-6665 GCA_038233355.1 Propionibacteriales bacterium | reverse complement strand
TGTCGCACGGACTGGCGCTGGCCGGTGACCGCTTCGGACCGGCGCGACTCTCCCACGGCGCCTGGCTGGGTCTGGCGTGGCTCTCCCGCGCGGCGCACCGCCTCGAGGTGCGGGACCTGCGCACCAGCATCGCGGCGATCCTGGTGCCCGCCGGTGTGCTGGTCGGGCTGACCTTCGCCGTCACCCCGGCCGGCGCCTACACGGTGGGAGAGGTCTCCGGCGGTGACTGGCTGGTGCTGCCGCTGCTCGGCCTGGTGGCCCTCGCGACGCTGGCGGTGGCCCGCACCCAAGCCCGACTTCCCATGGTGCTGGCCTTGTCGGTGGTCGGCTTCGCGCTGGCCGCCGTGTACGCCCTGGTCGGCGCCCCCGACGTGGCGCTGGTAGCCGTCGTGGTCGACACCATGGCCACCCTCGTCTTCCTCGCCGCGCTCGTACGGGTGCCCCGCGGCGGGTCGGCGCAAAGCCGAGCCGGCAACCAGCCGGACCCACCGGCGCATCCCAGCCACCGTTGGCGCAACGTGCTCGCAGGTGCGGTCGCCGGCGTCGCCTCGTTCGCCGCCATCTGGGGCTTCCTGTCCGCGCCGACCGCGGCGGCGCCGAGCGTGGCCGGTGAGTACCTCCGCCTGGCGCCGCAGGCACACGGCGAGGACGTGGTGACGGTGATCATCACCGACTTTCGGGGCCTGGACACCCTCGCGGAGGTGACCGTGCTGGCGTTGGCCGTGGTGACCGTCGCGACGCTCGCCAGCGGTCGCGGTGAGACGGTCGAGCACGGCGGCGTGGTGCCCCGCGTGGTGGCCCGGCTGCTGGTCGGTCCCAGTCTCATGGTGGCGGCGGCGCTGATCGTCAAGGCCTACACCTCGGTCGGCGACGGTTTCGCCGCCGGCATGGTGGTGTCGTTGGCCATCGCCTTGACCTATGTCGCGGTCGGCGCCGCTGACGCCGAGCGAGCCCTGCCGCTGCTGCGCTGCGCCCCGGCACTGGTCGTGGCGGGACTCGCGGCGGCGCTGGGGGCTGGCTTCTTCCCGCTGGTCCTCGGCGAGCCGCCGTTCAGTCACCGGCCGGGGCCCGGAGCCGAGGTCGGCACGTTCGGTTCGCTGGAGCTCTTCACCCCTCTGCTGTTCGACCTCGGCGTGTTCGCGCTCGTCGTCGGGGTCTTCGTGACGCTGTTGCACCAGCTTACCGACCCCCACAGTGAGGCCGACGATCCCACCGCGGGTCATGCCGGTGCCGAGGCGCCCCGGTGAACCTCGCCTTCGCCAGCGCGGCCGCGGTCTTGTTCGGCGGCGGTGCCTTCCTGTTGCTGCAACGTGACCTGCTGCGGATCGTGGCCGGTGTCGCGCTCATCTCCCAGGCGGCCACCCTGACCCTCATCGGAGTCAGCCGCTCCCGGGGACAGGCGCCCATCGCCCCGGAGGCGGATCTGCCGGTCAGCGATCCCCTTCCGCAGGCGTTGACGCTGACGGCGCTCGTCATCGGGTTGGCCACGCTGGCGTTGCTGTTGTCGATGGTGGACCGCCTCGTGGTCGTCTTTGACACCGCCTACCAGCAGCCGGTGCCGGACGAGGAGGAGGACCAGCAGGAGGACCAGGAGGCGGACCAACAGCCGGACCAGGAGGCGGACCAGGAGGCGGACCAGATGGCTGACCAGAAGGCGGTGCGGACAGCAGGTGAGGACCAGCACCGCCAGCGCGCCGAGGAGCAGCCGCCGTGACGGCGTCGTCGGCGCTCCCGGTGTCGCTGCTCGTGCCGTGGGCGGCGGGGGCGGTACTGATCGTCCTGGACGGGCGGCGACGCTGGGTGGCCTGGGGCGGAGTGGCTGCGTTGGTCGCGACACTCCTGGTGCTGCTCGCGTTGACTGTCCAGGTGGTGGGCCAGGGGACCCAGCAGGTGGTAACCGGCGGCTGGCCGCCGGGTGTCGGCATCGTCTTGCGCGCGGACGCTCTCGGCGTGACGTTCGCGCTGGTCTCGGTGCTGGTGCTGCTGGCGGCACTCACCCACGAAGCGGTCACGACTCCTCGGGTGCCGGCCTTCCCGGGCCTGGTGGTGCTGCTCGCCGCGGGGCTGACGGGCCTCTTCCTGACCGGCGACGTGTTCAACTTCTACGTCTTCTTCGAGGTCTCGATGACCGCCTCGTACGGGCTTGCCGCGTACGGAGGGGGTGCGGACCAGCTTCGGGCCGCACTGTTCTTCGCCGCCGTCAACCTGCTCGGTTCGTTCATCTTCCTGATCGCCGTCGCGGGCACTTACCACCTCACCGGTGCGTTGTCCATGGCCGACGTGGCGCAGCGGATCAGCACGGCGGACTCCAACGCGGCACTGCTGGTGGCCGTCGGCTTCTTCGTCGCCTTCAGCGTCAAGCTGGGCTTGTTCCCGTTCCACTCCTGGCTGCCCACCGTCTACGCCGGGGCGAGTCCGGCCGTCGCCGCCATCCTCAGCGGTGCCGTGGCCAACATCGGCGGCTACGGACTGCTGCGTTTCGGGAGTGGACTGTTCCCGGCCCAGCTGCGACTCACGGCCACGGGGCTGATCGTGCTGGGTGCCGCGTCGATCGTCTACGGCGCGGTGCTGGCGACCTCACGCAAGAGCATGGCGGAGATGCTGGCGTACTCGGCCATCGGCCAGGTGGGATACATCCTGGTGGCGGTGGGCCTCGGCGGCCCGGTGGGACTGGAGGCGGCCGTGCTGTACAGCGTGGTCAATGCGCTGAACAAGGGGCTGCTCTTCCTCACCTCCGGCGTGCGCGGCCCCCTCGTCGCCGGCGCGTTCGCGATCGGTGCGCTCAGCGTGGCCGGCGTGCCACCCGCGATCGGGTTCCTCGGCAAGCTGGAGCTGTTCCGGGCCGCGATCGTCGCGAACAGCCCAGCACTGGTGGTGCTCTTCGTCGCGGGCAGCGTCCTCTCCCTGCTCTACCTGTTCCGGGTCTACCAGCGCACGTACTGGCAACCGGAGGGCGGCGACGACGGGTCGGTGAGTGGCCTGCCAGTACGGGCCCTCGCGTGGGCGCTGGCGGTCGTCGTGGTCGGCATCGGGCTGTGGCCGCAGCCTCTGCTGATGCTCAGCGAACGCGCCGCCCACGCTCTGTCCGGGGGGGCCGCGTGACCTCGGTGCTGGTCCGGGTCGTCACCCTGGCCATGGTGTACCTGCTGGTCCTGTCCAGCGTGCGGCCCGGCGACGTGGTGACCGGGCTGCTGCTGGCGGGGGTGGTCGTGGCCGCCGGGCAGGTCGTCGGCAGCCGACGGCCCGGCCCGGACCGGCCACCCGGCACCTCGCCGTTGCGCCGGCTCGCCGGTGTCCCGGCCCTGTTCGGCGGGACGCTGCTCGCGATGGCGCGTGGCAGCTGGGAGGTCGCCACCTTCTGTCTGAGCCGTCGCCCACCCGCGGCGGGGCTGGTCGGCATCCCGATCCAGAGCTGCCCGGAGACATCGGCGGCCGCCTGGGCGATCCGAGTGGGGCTGACCCCCGACGTGGTCGTCGTCGACGTCGATGAGGAAGCGGGGTCGATGCTGGTGCACGTCCTCGACGCCCGTGACCCTACGGCGGTGCGCGCCGAGCAGCACGGGTCCTACCGCCGGCACCAGCGCCGGGTCTTTCCCTGACCACCATGCCGACCGCCGTCCTCGTCCTCGCCTCGGCCTGGGTCACGCTGCTGCTCGTGGGCGGGGGGCTGGCGCTGCTGCGAGCCGGTGACGTCGTGCACCGCATCATCGCACTGGACCTGCTCGCGGCGCTGGTCATCGCGCTGCTGGCGCTGGTCGCCTACCTGCGTGCGGAGCCCTACTACCTCGACGCCGCGGTGGCCCTCGGACTGCTGTCGTTCGTGGCCACGGTGGCCGTGGCGCGCCACATCGGGTCCGGGGGGCCGGTCGAGTGATCTCGATACTGCTGGACGTCGTCGGCTCGGTGCTGCTGCTCGTCGGGCTGCTCGCGCTGAGCGTCGGCGTCCAGGGACTCTTCCGGCTGTCCGACACCTACCACCAGCTGCACGCACTGGGCCTGGCCACCGGTCCCGGCGTCATGGCGGTGCTGGCGTCCTCGGTCGCCACCGAGGACGCCGCCACCATCAGCCTGGCGGTCCTCGGCATCATCTTCGTGGCGATCACGTCCCCCGTCTCCAGTCACGCCATCGCCCGTGCCGCCCACCGCCGCGACCAGAGCGGTGAGCAGTGAGCCGGCGTGGGTACGAACGCTGGTCACGGGAGTGGTTCAGCCCACCTGCACCGTGATCGTGTGCCACCCCTGGGCACCGTCGGGCACCGGGTCCGCCTCGGTCTCCGCCTGGGTGGCTCCGGTGCGGTCGGTCGCCCGGACGGTCAGCCGGTGCTCACCGGGTGCGGCGTCCCACTCGTAGGCCCACTGCACCCAGGTGTCGGGGCTCGGCACCGCGCCGAGCTGCGCCGGTGACCACGCACCGTCGTCGACGCGCAGCTCGACCCGCTCGATGCCACGGTGCTGGGCGTAGGCGACACCGCCGACGGCGACCGCGCCCGGAGCGACGCCGGCTCCGTCGGCGGGGACGTCGATGCGGGACTGTGTCTTCACCGGCCCGCGCTCGGCCCAGCCCCGGTCGGTCCAGTAGGCGTTGAACCGGTCGAACCGGGTGACCTCCCAGTCGACCACCCACTTGGTGGCCGAGACGTAGCCGTACAGACCGGGCACCACCATGCGGACCGGGAAGCCGTGCTCGAGCGGCAGCGGCTCCCCGTTCATCGCCACCGCCAGCAGCGCGTCACGGCCGTCGGTCAGCGCGGCGAGTGGCGTGCCGCACGTCCAGCCGTCAGCCGACGTGGAGAGCACCGCGTCGGCATCGGGCGAGACACCCACCTCCGCCAGCAGGTCGTCGGTGCGCACGCCGCTCCAGCGTGCGTTGCCGACCAGCTCGCCGCCGACCGGGTTCGACACACAGCACAAGGTCGTCCAGGAGTCGACGAGGCCGCGGGCGAGCAGCTCCTCGTAGGTGAGCTCCAGCTCTCGCTCGACCATGCCGTGGATGCGCAGCCGCCACTGCCGCGGGTCGACGAGCGGGACGGCCAGCGCGGTGTCGATGCGGTAGAAGGTCTCGTTGGGCGTACGCCACGGGGGGATGGCGGGCAACACGGTCACACCCGGTGGTGTGCGGGTGGAGGTCACCGGCAGCCGCAGCGCGCGGCGGCCCTGCTCGGCGCCGCTGCGGGCACCGGCGGCCCACCGCCCGGCCGCCGCGGTGACGGCGGCGACCCCGACGACCGCCGCTGCGCTACCCAGGAACCGTCGCCGGCTCCGGTCCCGGCTGGTCGACCCCTCGACGACGGGTTGCGCCGGCTGGGAAGACTCCGCCGGCGCTCGTTGCATGAGTGCGCCCAGCACGAAGAGCCCGACCACGCCGGCGACCGTCGAGGGCAGGGCGTCCCAGGGCGAAGCCGCCGGCCGGCTCACCGCCGCGACAGCCGAGGCGACCATCGCCGCCAGCAGCACGGCCGGCCCGAGGACGGGGTGGCGCCGCCACAGCAGCGCGGCGAGCACCGAGACGGCCAGCAAGCCGAGCGTGACGCCGGCGATCAGGAGCGGCTTGTCGGCGCGTCCCACCGCGTCGATCGCGCGTTCGGCCAGGGCACCGGGGGTCAGCTCGATGACGGCCTCGCCGACCGCGAGCACCGGTGACACCCGTACGCGCAGCAGCGCACCGACCAGCTCGGCGACCGCGAGGCCGCTCAACGCGGTCACCACGCCGGCGAGGGCTGCCCAGCGGCGAGCCGGAGGGGATGTCACCTTGTCGATAGTGGCACCCGACCGGTTACGCCGGCCGTGCGGAGAGCAAGGTGTCCATCTGGCCGACCGCCTGCTGCAGCCCCTCGGCCGCGCCCATGCTCAGTACCTGCTCCATCTGCTCCGGGGAGTCGAAGATCGACCGCAGCACCATGCGGGTGCCACCGCCGGACCCGACGAGCTGCATCTGCACGGTCTGGACCGGCATGTCGGCGAGCGGCTTGCCGTCCTGGTCGGCGAACCCGTCGCTGAACTCCAGCGATGTCGGGGCGTCGACCGACGTCACCCGCCACCAGCCGTGGTACCGCTCGCCCTCGGGACCGGTCATGAAGTACGTGACGTCCCCACCGGGGGAGAGGTCGTGCTCCTGCACCGTCGCCGGATGCGTCGGCGGGCCCCACCACCGCTCGAGCCGCCGCGGGTCGGCCCACAGCTGCCACACCTGCTCGGGCGCGGCGTCGAACTCCGCGACCAGAGTGAGGGTCAGCTTGTCGACGTCTTTGTCGATGCTGGTGACGCTCATCAGTCCAGTCCTCTCGTGCATGTGTCGTCGTTGCGCGGATCGGCGTCGGCGAGCAGCACAGACATCCGGTCGACCCGTCCGCGCCACGCGCTCTCGAGCTCGTCGAGGCTGCGCCGTGCCCGGTCGACCGCGTCCGGGTCGGTGTGCACGAGCTGTTCTCGCCCCCGACGTCGCTTGGTGACCAGGCCGGCTCGCTGCAGCACGGCGACGTGCTTCTGCACCGCCGCGAAGCTCATGGGATAGGCCTCGGCCAGCCCTGACACCGACGGGCCCTCGCCGAGGCAGCGGCGGAGGATGTCGCGACGAGTCGCGTCGGCCAGGGCGTGGAACATGTGGTCCACGGACTCGTCAGTCAGCTCGTCTACAACCATTTGGTTGTAGGTTAGCGCAGTACCCC
>JBBSMD010000117.1:0-6757 GCA_038233355.1 Propionibacteriales bacterium | reverse complement strand
TGACCGGCAACAAGTCCCGTGCCGTCGCAGCGGCCAAGCAGGCCGGCGTGCCCGTGCTCGAGTCGCTGCCGCCCACCACGGACGTCGACGAGCTGGTGAGAGCCGCCGACGGCATGGGGTACCCGCTCTTCGTCAAGGCGGTCGCCGGCGGCGGCGGGCGAGGCATGCGCCGAGTCGACGACCCGGCCCGGCTCGCGGAGTCGGTCGAGGCGGCGATGCGCGAGGCGGAGACCGCATTCGGCGACAGCACCGTCTTCATCGAGCAGGCCGTCGTCGAGCCCCGCCACATCGAGGTGCAGATCCTCGGCGACGCGACCGGTGAGGTCATCCACCTGTACGAGCGCGACTGCTCGGTGCAGCGCCGCCACCAGAAGGTCGTCGAGATCGCGCCCGCACCCAAGCTGGCACCCGACCTGCGCGACCGCATCTGCACCGACGCCGTCGCGTTCGCAGAGCAGATCGGCTACACCTGCGCCGGCACCGTGGAGTTCCTGCTCGACCGCGACGGGCGACACCACTTCATCGAGATGAACCCGCGCATCCAGGTCGAGCACACCGTCACCGAGGAGGTCACCGACGTCGACCTGGTGCAGGCCCAGCTGCGCATCGCCGCCGGCGAGACGCTGGCCGACCTCGGGCTGAGCCAGCAGGCCGTACGCCTGCGCGGCGCCGCGCTGCAGTGCCGCATCACCACCGAGGACCCCGCCAACGGCTTCCGCCCTGACACCGGGCGACTCGCGACGTACCGCTCACCCGGCGGCGCCGGGGTGCGGCTGGATGGCGGCACCACCTTCACCGGCGCCGAGATCAGTGGGCACTTCGACTCGCTGCTGACCAAGCTGACGTGTCGCGGGCGTGATTTCCCGGCCGCAGTGGACCGGGCGGCCCGGGCGATCGCGGAGTTTCGCATCCGCGGCGTGTCGACCAACATCGGCTTCCTGCAGGCGCTGCTCGACCACCCGGACTTTCGCGCGGGCGGCGTGACCACGTCGTTCATCGACGACCACCCCGAGCTGCTCGACCAGCACACCTCGGCCGACCGGGGCACCCGGTTGCTGACCTACCTGGCCGACGTCACCGTCAACCGTCCTCACGGCGAGGCGCCCACCGACCTCGACCCGCCGACCAAGCTCCCCGAGGTCGACCTGCGCGCCCCGGCCCCTGACGGCAGCCGGCAGCGGCTGCGCGAGCTGGGACCGGCGGGCTTCGCGCAGCAGCTGCGCGACCAGCACGAGCTGGCGGTCACCGACACCACGTTCCGTGACGCACACCAGTCGCTGCTGGCGACCCGGGTGCGCACCGCCGACCTGCTCGCGGTCAGCCCGTACGTCGCCCGGCTCGCCCCACAGCTGTGGAGCCTGGAGGCGTGGGGCGGCGCGACGTACGACGTGGCGCTGCGGTTCTTGCACGAGGACCCGTGGGAGCGGCTGGCCGTGCTGCGCGAGGCGGTGCCCAACATCTGCCTGCAGATGCTGCTGCGGGGGCGCAACACGGTCGGCTACACGCCGTACCCGACGCAGGTCACCGACGTGTTCGTGCGCGAAGCGGCGCGCACCGGGATCGACGTGTTCCGCGTCTTCGACGCGCTCAACGACGTCGAGCAGATGCGCCCGGCGATCGAGGCGGTCCGTGACACCGGTACGGCGGTCGCCGAGGTGGCGCTGTGCTACACCTCCGACCTCAACGACCCGGCCGAGCGGGTCTACACCCTCGACTACTACCTCCACCTGGCCGAACGCATCGTCGACGCCGGCGCACACGTGCTCGCGATCAAGGACATGGCCGGGCTGCTGCGTGCCCCCGCCGCTCGCCGGCTGGTCACCGGGTTGCGCGAGCGCTTCGACCTGCCGGTGCACCTGCACACCCACGACACCACCGGTGGCCAGCTCGCGACCCTGCTGGCCGCCGCCGACGCCGGCGTCGACGCCGTCGACGCGGCCACCTCCTCCATGGCCGGTACGACCAGCCAGCCACCCCTGTCGGCGCTGGTCGCCGCGACCCACGCTGGTGAGCGGTCGACCGGGCTGGACCTGCGGGCGCTGTGCGACCTCGAGCCCTACTGGGAGGCCACCCGCCGGCTGTACGCGCCGTTCGAAGCGGGGCTGCCGGCACCGACCGGCCGGGTGTACCGCCACGAGATCCCCGGCGGCCAGCTGTCGAACCTGCGCCAGCAGGCGATCGCGCTCGGGCTGGGCGAGAAGTTCGAGGAGGTCGAGGACATGTACGCCGCAGCCGACGCGATCCTCGGGCACCTGGTCAAAGTCACCCCGTCCAGCAAGGTGGTCGGCGACCTGGCGCTGCACCTGGTCGCAGTGGGTGCCGACCCGCAGGAGTTCGAGGCCGAGCCGGGCCGCTTCGACGTACCCGACTCGGTGCTCGGCTTCCTCGCCGGCGAGCTCGGCGAGCCGCCGGCCGGCTGGCCCGAGCCGTTCCGCACCCGCGCGCTGGAGGGTCGCACACCACCAGCACACGTCCCCGAGCTGAGCGACACGGACCGCGCCGGACTCGCCGACGACACCCGGGCCACTCTCAACCGGCTGCTCTTCCCCGGGCCGACCCAGCAGTACGAAGAAGCGGTCCGCGACCATGGCGACCTGTCGGTGCTGCCGACCCGCGCGTTCTTCTACGGGCTGGACACCGAGCACGAGACGCAGGTGCGCATCGAGGAGGGCAAGGTCCTCATCCTCGGGCTCGAGGCGGTCAGCGAGCCGGACGAGCGGGGACTGCGCTCGGTGATGTGCACAATCAACGGCCAGCTGCGCCCGGTGACAGTCCGCGACCGCTCGGTCTCCGCGGACGTACGGGAGGCGGAGAAGGCCGCCGCGGACGAGCCGGGCCACGTCGGCGCACCCTTCGCCGGGGTGGTGACCGCCTCGGTGTCGGTCGGTGACGAGGTCGGCGCGGGGCAGGCGGTAGCCGTCATCGAGGCCATGAAGATGGAGGCGTCGATCGCGGCCCCCGTCGACGGCACCATCGAGCGGGTCGTGGTCGCCGGCCCGCGCCAAGTCGAGGGCGGCGACCTGGTCGTGGTGGTGGCGCCCGCCGGCTGAACCACGGCGCTGGCCCCCTTGCCGAGTTGTCACTCCCTCGAGGCCCCAGGGGGCCTTCAGGCGGTGACAACTCGGAAAGGGGGAGCTGGCGGCGGGGTGCGTCAGTCGACCTCGACGCGTACGCGCCCGGTCTCGCGGATCCAGGTGATCCGGCCGTGCTGGAAGCGCGCCCGGCGGCCCTTGCCGATGTCGTAGACCTTCGTCTTCGGGTAGCCGAGCGGCCCCGCGGCCTGGTTGCGCTTGCGGTAAGCCTTCAAGATCGGCCCGAACAGGTGATGGGCTCCGAGCGAGGACGAGAAGTACGCGCCGCGCTGGAATCCTTGCTTGCGCCCATCGCCGGCGGAGGTCGCGGTCGCCCGCTCGACCGGGTAGCCCGCCCGCGACCGGACGCCGCCGTCCTTCACCCAGCGGCCCAGGATCGCCCCGCTCAGCGGGTGGGCACCGGTGCGGTCCGTCCACGTCATGCGCCCGCGAACGAACCGCTGCTGGGTGCCGGCCAGGCCACCTCGGTTGCGGACCGCGCTCTCGCGGGCGACCGGGCGGCCGATCGCCTTGCGGGCGGCGCGCTGGTGTCGCCATGCCCTGACGATGGGCGTCGCCTCGGCGGCGAACCAGGTGGAGCGCAAACCGTAGGTGAAGCGCAGCGTGTCACCGCTGACGGTGCGCTGGCCAGCGTTGCCGACCAGCACCGCCTCGACGATCCGCCCGCCCCACTGCCCGTGGCCCTCGCGCCGAGTGACCCGGATGCGCTGGAGCTGACCGATGCCGGGGTAGGTGGCCTCGAGTCGGCGCGCGTCCAAGGTGGTGGCCCAGTCGTGCACGGTGTTGCCCGACCAGTCGTCGAAGGGGTCCTTCCGGGCCGGCAGGTACGGCAGCCCGCCGGCGGAGGTCCACCCCCCGCTGGAGGCGGAGAACTGTGTGAACGCCGGCCGACCGCCCGCGGTGAGAATCTTGCCCGCCGTGTTCGCGACCGCCCGGTTGGTGCTCGTCTGCTCGGCGGTACGCCCGCCGTAGACCTGGCAGGCGGTGGTGTCGCAGAGCTGGTAGTAGGAGGAGGCGCGCTGCCGTTGCAGGTACGAGGCGTACGTGCGAGCGGCCACCGCCTGCGCGCGCAGCGCCTGCTGCGCCCAGGAGGCGGGCATCTCGTACGGCACGACCCCGCGCACGTAGGCGTCCATCGGCACGACGTTAACCGTGTCGCGGGCGCTGGAGCCGGGGCTGGGTGAGGCGGCGCGAAGGTCACCGCGGTACTGGCGCACCGTGCCGGAGGGGAGCACGAGCGTCAGCGGGCCGCGGGCGCTGAACTGGCCGTCGCCGCGCAGCGTGGTGCGTCCGGGCACCCGCCAGCGGTGCCAGCCGCGACCGTCGCGGTACTGCACCGCGGTACGGGTGGGGTCGGCGGCCGACGGCGTGAGCCGCCAGCGGTCGCGACCCTGGCGCTGCGGCAGCCGCCAGCGGCTGGCGTCGGTGAGGTCGGTGACCGTCAGCCGCGTCGCCGGCGCCACCACCACGTCGGAACCGGTGTCGGCGGTGACGAGCACGCGTACGAGACCGGAGTTGTCGCCCACCGCGGTGCCCGGGTAGTAGAACCCGACGATCTCGCGCCAGGTCTTGCCCCGCAGGGCGGCGCCCTGGGCACCGTGCTGACTCATCCCGTGGCCGTGACCGTAGCCGTGGCCGTGCAGGGCGAACCGTCCGCTGGCCGGCACCCAGTAGACGTCGTCGGCGCTCGCCGGGGATGCCAGCACCAAGCCAACGGCGGGCAGTGCCAGCGCGACGGTCGCCGCGACGAGACGTAACCTCCGCATCGACGGCTCACTCACCGGTAACTGACGGTGACGCGCTGCTGCGCCCGCTCGTAGCGGATGCTGCCACCGGCAAAGACCGCACTGGCCCCGTACGGGCGGCGCAGCACCGACGTGCGGGGAGCGCCGAGCCGGCTCGAGAAGCCGCCCAGCTTGGCCCACCGCAGCAGGATCCGACCCCACAGAGCCTTGGCCCGCTCACCCGGCAAAAGGTACATCCGACCGTGGTCGAAGGCCATCACGCGGACACCGTCTTGCGCAGCGACCGGCTGGAGGTCGCTGACGGGCAGCCGCATCGGTCCGGTGGCGCCTCCGACGCTCCGGTAGCGGGTGAGGGCAACCCCGGACAGCGCGTGCACGCCGGTCTTGCGTCGACCGAGCAGGGTGGCCTTGGTGTAGACCGTGCGGCGACCGTAGCCAAGCCGCACCTCCCCGACGTGCACCGCGCCGGTGCGCTGCTTGCCGACCGTCTCGGCCTTGCGCTCGACCAGGGAGTGGAACCGGGACAGGTACGCGCTCACCCGCCGGCGCAGGGTCGGCAGCCAGGCGTATCCGTAGTTGCCCGGGCAGGCGGTCTGCATGGCGTCGCGATGACCGGAGATCCGCTTGAAGCGGTCCCCGTAGATGCGGGCGTGACCGCGCGGCGCCCGGTAGCTGGTGCCGAGCTTCCACCCGACGAGGCGCACCAGAGCGTTCTTCATCGCGTCGGAGGGGTAGCGCCGCTGGAAGTCGCCGATCATCGAGATGCCGACGCTGCCGACGTTGTAGTCACCCGCGTGCGACCCGCGGACCGGCCGCCGGATGCCCCCCTTGCGGCCTTGGTAGACGGTGCCGAAGCGGTCGACCAGGAAGTTGTACCCGATGTCGCACCAGCCCTGGCCCTGGGTGTGGTAGGCGTAGATGCCCCGCACGACCGCCGGCGACTCGGCCCGGCTGTAGCCGTTGTCGTTGACCGTGTGGTGGATGAACACCATCTTGGCCGTCTTGGCCACCCGCGGGGTGAAGCACGGGTCGCGCAGCGACTCGTTGGCGCCCCACTGGCCACGGGTGACCATCCGCGGCAAGGCCGGGAACTTCGGCGCGTGGGTGATGCTCGCCCCTGACGACGCGGCCGACTCCGTCACCGCCGTCGGAGCCGGAGCGGTCACCGCGTGCGCACTGGTGGTGCGGCTCGACGCGTTGCCCCCGGCCGAGGCAGGCGCTACCTGAGGGTCGTCGATGGTGACCACGGACACGTCCCGCGGTGCCTTCCCGCTCGCCGAGCTCACCCGCACCGACACCCCGTCGGCCGGACCCGTCCACCAAGGGATGGTGCCGTCGCGTACGTCGGCCTCCTCGTCGGCGGAGGGGCCCTCGTCGGGGACGAACTCCAGGCGCTGCCAGGCGGTCCACGTCTCGTCGCGACGTACGCGCACGTCGACCTCGACGTCGTCGGGCGCGCTCTGCTGCGCCCACGTCACCGCGATTGTCTCGAACGGCCGGCTGTCCTCCTGCGGCAGCTCGGCGACGACGTACCCCGCGGCGGCCCTGGTCCCGTCGGGCTGCAGCCGCTGGTTGCTGCGCAGCGTCGGCACGCCCTGCTGGCGTACGGCTGGGGTCGTCACCGGGTCCGACGTGCGTGCCGTCCCCGCGGCCGCTCGGCTCACGGAGGCTCGGCTCACGGACGCTCGGCTCGCGGACGCTGCTGGCACGCGGTTCGTCCAGGCCGGGCCGGTGCTGGCCACCACGGCCGCAGCGCTGCTCGTGCGGGCGCTCGCGGGCTGGGTGGCGGTGGCTGGTGCGGTGCTCAGCACCCCCCCGGCCACGGCGAGGCACACGACGGTGGCGGCCGTGCGGGTGCGGGTGGAAGGGCTGGAGCGGCGAACGCTCGACAGCGAGCGCGACGGCTGTGCCGGCAGGCTC
>JBBSMD010000116.1:0-6782 GCA_038233355.1 Propionibacteriales bacterium | reverse complement strand
GACTGGAGCTCGCCGAACGGCTTGCGGTCGTACAGCCAAACGTGCAGGTCGTTGTCCCCCCTGCCGGGCTTGTGGCCGGGCATCGGGCCGTCGAACGGGTGGGCGCCGAACAGCGACGCCGATCCTCGTCGGTCTACAGATCCTTGTCGGCAAATCTCGAGACCCTCGCTGGTCGGTAGCCAGCCGGCGCCTACCGCCACATCGGGTCTGGGCAGCAGCCTGTGGGTGACGAGCGCTCGGCGGGCGCACGTGACGGCGTACGCCCAGCGGAGCCCCGTGGCCTCGAGGTATCCGGCCCGAGCTGCCGCACCTGCAATCCGTCGCCTGCCGCCCTGTCCCAGTAGCTCGTCGATCAGCGTCACCCGCCTGTCGTTCCGCGCCTTGCGGGCGCGCTCGGTGACCACCCGCGCTCGAGCCGGTAGGCGATCCGGCGAGCCTCACCAGCCGTCGCACGGTCACCCATCGCCCCACGGCCACCCGTGTCGGGCGGCGAGCTCAACGTCTACGATCCCTCGGTGCTCGCGCGACAGGCAGGCGTTCGAGATGACCGACGACGATCACCCTCCGTACCCGTGAACCCACATGATGAGCGGTCCTGTCGGGAGAACCTCACCTGCCCCGGGGACCAAGCCGAGCCAACCAGCCGAGCAGCGACCAACGAGCTGTTGGCCGGTTTGAGAGAGGGTCGGTGGCGCGCCGGCGCGTGGACGCGGTTCTTGCTGCGCGCGAGCCAACGATCGGCTCGTCAGATCGCCCGCCACCCGCGGGCAGCGATCGAGGTCGCTCTCCTGCACGCCGGGATCGCCGCGACCGCTCGCGGATCCGGCCGGTGGTGGACGACGACCAGCTGGGCGATGGCCAGCACCCACCTGGGCCTGCTCGAGCACCGTCGCTCCCTCGGCTGGGCCAACGCCCTCACCCTGACCCGGGCCAACCTGCCCGCCCTCACCGACTCGCTGTGGCTGCCCGTGCTCGCGGTCGCCACTGACATCGTCGACGGTCGCCTCGCGCGCAGGCTCGGCACCGAGTCGGCGTTCGGGGCGTCGGCCGACGCGCTGATCGACACCGCGTTGTGGACGTGGTACGCGTTCACTCACGAGCCGAGCCGCACCGTACGGGTGGCCACCTTGTTGGCCTGGGCGGCACCGGTGCTGGCCGTGACCACCGCCAGCTTCCGTCGTGGCGCGATGGTGGACGCCCCGCGCCCGCACCTGCTGCGACCGGCAGCGACGATGCAGGTCGTCCTGGCTGGCCGGGCGTTGCTGCGGCAGTGGGAGCTGGCGCACGACGACGCTGCGCTCGAATGGGACGCAAACGAGTCAGGGCGCGCACTGCGTCACTGGTCGCCGACCAGGTGCTGCATGCGGTGGACGAGCGCGGCGGACGGGGTCACGCGACCGGTCCGGTAGGTCGAGAGTCGACTTCTCGAGGTACCGATGCGCCGGGCGAACTCCTCGGTGCTCAGCCCCGACCGCGTGACGAGGTCGCGCACCGTCGCCGCTACTGCGGCCCGTTCGAGGTCTTCGCGCTGGCGACGTGCCCGGGCGATGGCCCGCTCGAGCAGCGGCGCGACCCCCCAGGCGCGCTCGTAGGTGAGCATCTCTTCGACCTGGCGGGTGACGGTTCCCCATGGGTCTCGGTCGACCTCGCGGGTGAGGCGGGCCCAGTCCCGGATGGTGCCGCGCTCGACCACCGTGACGATCGCCTCGTACGGCCAGCGCGAGATCGGAGTCTCGGGAGGGACCTCGACATTGCGGAAGCGCACGCTCATCCCGGCCATCCCTCCACGACCTCGAGCACGGCGTCGGCCAGCTCCTGACTCTTTGCCACGACGGCGGACCACTGGTGCCACCGCGGGTCGAGTCCCTTGTACGCCCACAGCTGCCGGGTGACGCGGGTGTCGCGGGGGTTCGGCTCGGACAGGCGCTGGATTACGCCGGTGAGCACGCCATCGGCCTCACCCGAGCGGTCGGTGTAGTAGTGATCGATCCCGGCGATGACCTCGGCAGCAGTCGGGATCGACAAGCGATCGGCCATCGCGACCACGTCGAGGTAGTCGCGTACCTGATTGCGCAGCAAGACCAGGTACGACTTCACCCGCAACGTCTCTGCGGCAGTGGGCACCCGCAGTGCCATGCCGTCGACGACGACCAGCTCGATCTCGAGCGGGCGGGTCCGACGCAGCTGACGAAGGCCTGCCTCGATCCCACCCAGCCGGCCGAGCAGGGTGAGCGGGGGGGAGCTGGCTCGGACCGAAGTGACCCACCCCTCGGTCGCCTCGACCGCCTCCAGGACCTCGGCGTAGCGGTCCTGCAGGTCAGGCAGCACGTGGTCGTGGTCGAAGGAGTCCCGGTGTCCCGCGCGCAGCGCCGCCGCGGCACCACCCACGAGGACCGCATCGGGCACCACGTCCTGGAGCCGCGCGGCGGACCGCAGCACATCGGCGAGGGTCGGTGACCAAGCTACGCTCACCCGCGTGATCGTATCACTTCAGATACGGCGACCCCATGGCTAGCCGCTGCCTCCCGGGCTGGCTGGAGTCGAGCAACACCGTCGGTTGTCGCCGCTGATCAGGAGCGGCGCCGCGCAGCGCGACACCATCACCCCAAGCGCGACACCGTCACCCCAGTCGTACCTTCTCGTCGCTGATCCACGCGCCGATCAGCCCGCGGAAGTGGGCGAGGAACGCGTCGTGCTCGTGCGAGGGGTACGTGGCCAGCACCGTGTCCAGCAGCAGGCGGTCGAAGTCGGGGCCCGAGACCCAGTCCAGGACCTGCTCGTCCAGATGCGGAAGCGCCTCGGCGCACCATTCGCGGTACAGGTCGGTCTGGAAGTGCTCGTCGGCCAGTCGCCGGTACGCGGCCACCTTGGCGTCATAGTCGAGGGTGTCGTCGTCGGCCGCGGCGAAGTAGCGGCGCGTACGCATGTCGAGGGCGTTCCTGCGGCCGGTGACCACGCAGAAGGTCGACCAGCGTACGAGCGCGGTGATCGCCCACGGGAAGTAGTAGTGCAGCGAGGTGAGCGCCACGTCGGGGCACGCGTTCGCGTAGTCGATGGGGTGCACCGCGTCGCCCTTGACCAGCATCTCCGCGGAGTTGAAGTCCCACCCGAAGAACGCGTTGACCACCCGGCTGACCGCGACGCACTGGCTGCCCGCACTCGGGCTGAGGAAGTCGTGCGACACGGCGTAGCGGTTGTGCATCGGCTGGTCCGGCCGGAAGCGCATCACCATGGTCTCTGGACCGATCGACAGCGCCCGGGCGAAGACGTCGTAGTCGACGGTCGCCTGAAGGTGCATCAGCATCTCGCCCGACTCGTCGTACGCCCGGTGCAGGTCGTCGGGCCCCTCGATCCGGGACACCCCGCGCCAGCCCCCGCCGTCGAACGGCTTCATGTACAGCGGGTAGCCGAGGTCGGCGGCAATGGCGTCGAGGTCGAACGACTGGTTGTAGCGGGCCGCGGTGTAGGCCCACCGGGCGTTGTCGAGCGGGTTCTTGTACGGCACCAGCACGGTGCGCGGCACGTGGAACCCGAGCCGGAGCATGGCGCAGTACGCGCTGTGCTTCTCCATCGACTGGAAGGTGAACGGCGAGTTCAGCAGGTAGGTGTCATCCATCAGCGCGGCCTTCTTCAGCCACTCGCGCGGGTGGTAGTACCAGTGCGCCAACCGGTCGATCACCAGGTCGGTGCGGACCGGGTCGTCGAGACCGAACGGCTCGACGGTGAGGCGCTCACTGTCCAGCTCGTGCGTGCTGCCGTCGGGTGCCCGCACCGTCCCGACCCGGCGCAGGATCGCCTCGAAAGCGCGCGGCCAATCCTCCTCCGCGCCGAGCAGCAGTCCGATCAGGTGCCGGCTGCGATCACTCACGTCGCGCACCGTATCGAGTCAGCAGAAGCGGGGGAGATGGTGTGCGATCTGGCGCTGCCACCACGGCCAGTCGTGGGCCACGTCGTGCCCCCACAGGTCGAGCTCGTGCGGGATCCCCTTGTCCGCGAGCAGGCCGGCCAGGTGCCTGGTCGACGGCAGGGCCCCGGTCGGATCGGTCTCCCAGGCGCCCTGCCCGACCACCAGCAGCACGAACACCCGCTCCCGCAGCCACTGCAGGTGGTCGCCGCCCAGGTGCGGGACGTACGAGGTGGGATCGTTGAAGTACGTAGCGTCGCCGCGCTCGCCCCACGCCCGCCACTGTGCGGGGTCGTAGTTGCCGGACAGCCCGATCGCCACCGGGAACAGGTCGCCGCGCTTCAGGGTCAGGTTCACCGCGTGGTACGCGCCAAGGCTGCAGCCGGTGACGACCGCGTCCCCCGCGCCGGGCGAGTCCGCCGCCACGGCGGCCATGACCTGGTCGCAGATCCACGACTCGTACGCCTGGTGTTGGCGCGAGCGCTCCTCCAGGGGCGATGAGCGGTCCGCCCAGCTGAGGTGGTCGAAGGAGTCGACGCAGTAGAGCTTGACCCGACCGGCCTCTACGAGGTCGGCGACTGCCCCGACCATGCCGTTGGTCTCGTAGTCCCAGGCGCGGCCCTGCTCGCTCGGGAAGGCGAGCACCGGTCGGCCGTAGTGCCCGTAGCGGATGACGGTGCCGGGCCGATCGAGCCCCGGGGCGTCGATCTCGGCCTGCTCACGCTCCACCGGTGCTCCCCCAGGTTCTTGTCAGCAGAGCGGTCAGGTGTGGGTCGAGCACGTCCCGCCAAGCGGTGTAGTTGTGTACGTCCGGGTGCTCGACATAGCGGTGCAGCGTCCCGAGAGCGGCCAACCGGCGCGCCATGACGCGATTGTTGTGCACGTTCTCCTCCATCGAACCGCAGGTCATGACCACGGCCGGCCGGCTGGGTGCCCGCGTCGCCTGCTGCACGCGGGTGACGAACCGGCTGACCGCGGCGAACCGGGCGAAGTCCCGCTCCTGGGGATCGGTGTCGGCGGTGAAGAACGAGCCCGAGGCCAAGAACAGTCCGCCGAACGTACCCGGGTGCTGCCACTCGGCGTGCAGGGCAGCCAGCGCACCGAGGCTGGCACCCATCAGCACCGGCCGCCGCCGGACCGGGAAGGCGCCGCGTACGGACCGGAGCACGTGGGTCAGGGCGGCGGCGTACCCGGCGTCGGCTGCGTAGCGGGCGTTGCGCTCCCCCGGCGCGAGCAGCGCGAGCCGCATCGGCGGCAGGGTGCCCTCGGCGATCGACGCGCCCACGTAGTGCGACAGCGCCGCGTACGCGGCCAGCTCGGGCCCGTCGTGGGCCAGCAGCAGGGGAAGGGCGGCACCTCGGGGTGTGTCGGCCGGCGACCAGACGTCGACCTCGACGTCGCCGACGGGGGTGTCGGCGACGACCAGACGCTCGCTCCGCGACTCGACCGGCTGCACCTCCAGCCAGGCCGGCGGTGCGTACCCCGGGAGCTCGAGCACCGAGTGCGGGCCGAAGGCGCCGTCGACGACGAGCGGGTTGGTCGGGTCGGTGCGGCTGGTGCGCTGACCCGCGTGGTCGCAGCACTCGAAGAGGTACTCCATGCGATGGGTGTACGGCCGGGGCAGGCGCAGCGCCCAGCCGCCGTCGACCGCCGCGAAGTCCAACTGATCGGCCGGGATCCCCAGCTCCTGCCACAAGCGCACCCCGGCCAGCCGCTGCTCCGGGTCGAGGAGCCGGAACACGACTTCCACTCCGTCGACCGCAGCGCCCGTCACGGCGGTCACGCTATCCCGGAGGGAGGCGCCCCGCCGCGCGTGCGGCCATCGCGGTCTCTTCACACCACCCGACCATCACCCCTCACTGCGGTCGTGGTGGCTCGGCCCAGCGAATGGACACCGAGCGGGCTCTGGGCGCAGCGTGGGCCGCCGGTAGCGGCGCTGGCCACCGGCGTACGAGGTTCTCCACGGCCGAGGCAGCGGAGAGCGCCCGCCACGGCCGTCAGGGCGCTGAGACAACTCGTGCCTGCAACCGAGTACCAGGTGTATCACCTAGTGCTGCGGGGGATACACTGCCGTCATGCCCACGACGCGCCCCCGGCACCTGGTGACCGAGACGGACGAGCTCAGGGCCGCCCTCGACGGTGCGGCCGTTCGCTGGCCGGGTCTGAGTCGCCCAAAGCTGTTGGTCCGGCTGGCGCTGGAAGGTCACCAGGCCGCCCAGCAGGCTCATGCCGAGCGTCGCCGCCGACGGCTGGCCGTCCTCGCGGAGCACAGCGGCGTCCTCACCGGTGCGTACGACCGCAACTACCTGGCCGAGCTTCGCGGGGAGTGGCCCGCGTGATCGTGCTCGACGCGAGCGTGCTCATCGGCTACCTGGACGGCAACGACGCCCACCACGACACAGCCGAGGCCCTGCTCGTAGCCGCCGTCGACGACGACCTCGCGGTGAGCTCGCTAACACTCGCCGAAGTCCTGGTTGCTCCGGCCCGAGACGAACGACTCGACGCTGTCGTGGACGTGATGCGAGCCTTGGAGGTCGAACAGTTGAACCCCCCCGCCGACGCCGCCCCCCGGCTCGCGCAGTTGCGGGTGGCGACTGGGTTGCGGATGCCGGACTGTTGCGTGTTGCTCGCCGCGACCGACGCCGACGCGACCGTGGCCTCCTTCGATCAACGGCTGCTGCAGGCCGCGACGGGGCAAGGGCTGTCGGTGGCCGGAGCGGCGACGTGATACCCCCGGCGCCGCACCGGCCGCCGGCGGCGGCTCCGGGTCGAGGAGCCGGAACACGACTACTACTCCGTCGACCGCGGCGCCCGTCGGGGCGGTCACGCTATCCCGGGGGTTCGGCGTCCCCCGCCACGGCGGGGCGGCGCAGGCTGG
>JBBSMD010000115.1:0-6845 GCA_038233355.1 Propionibacteriales bacterium | reverse complement strand
GGAGGAGCTGCGGGTGAGTCTCTTTGCACAGACCCTGGGCACGGCCGGTCCGGTGTCGGCTAAGCGGGTGCGCTCCGCGCTGGCCGGGCTGGCTTGAGTTGGTCTGAGACGTCGGCGCCGCCTCCGTCCGACGTGGCCCCACGGGGGTTTGCGGGCGTCCAAAGCCACCTGGCGTCACGCCAGACGCCAGGACATGCCAGACGCCTGGACGGGCACGCCGGTGGCTGCCTAGCGTGTCCGCATGCTCACCTCGCTGCATGCGCTTGTCTACTCCGACGACGCCGCGGCCACGCGCGCCTTCTTCCGGGACGTATTGCAGTGGCCCTGGACGCAGGACCCCGACTCCGAGCCGGACTGGCCGATCTTCAGCACCGGCCCGAGCGAGCTCGGCGTGCACCCCACCAAGAGCATGTGGAAGGACGAGACGTACACCCATCCGCGCCACCACTCGGTAGCGCTCATGTGCGACGACATCGAGGCCACGGTGCGAGAGCTGCGCGGACGTGGCGCCAACTTCAGCGACGAGATCAGCGACCGGGGATTCGGCCTGGCCATCTCGCTGCGGGTCCCTGGCGCCGACGACATCCTGTTGTACGAGCCGCGGCACCCCACGGCGTACGACCGCTGACGGGCTCGACCATCGGCCTGGGCTCGGCCGAGCCAGCGCGGGTACGCCGAGAACGCCCCCAGCGGCGGCCCGGCCGGTGAGCGCTCGTCGCGGTGTCACGACCCCTCATCCGGGAGGGACCGGCTGGTGCGACGCAGCTCGTGCGGGGGAAAGACCTGCGCGGGTGCAAGATGATCCACCTGCAAGGTCGTGTGGGTGATGTCGTACTCCCGCCGGAGCAGCGCGGTGAGCGCCTCTCGACGCTCGTGGCAGTCGTAGCCCGAGCCCACCAGCACGTGCGCGGACAGCGCCGGGAAGCCGGAGCCGACCTCCCACACGTGCAGGTCGTGCACCTCCTCCACCCCGTCGACGTCGTGCAGGTCAGCGTCCAACGAGGCCACGTCGATGCCGCGCGGGGCCGCCTCGAGGAAGATCCGCCAGGACTCCCGGATCAATCCCCACCCGGCGTACGCCATGAGCGCGGCGACGACGAGCGTGGCGGCGGCGTCGGCCCGGGTCCAGCCGGTCAACAGGATGACGACTGCCGCAGCCGCAGTGGCCATGAACGCGAAGGCGTCGTTGAGGATGTGCTGGAAGGCACCCTCGACGTTGAGCGAGCGGCGATCGGCCCGGCTGATCAGCCACGTGGCGGCCAGGTTGACCGCGATGCCCGCGAGAGCGGTCACCAGCACGGGCCAGCCCTCGACGTCGGGCGGGTCGACGAAGCGGCGCACCGCCTCGTACAGGAACCACGCCACCAGCAGCCACAAGGTGATGCCGTTGGCCTGGGCGGAGAGGATCTCGACCCGTTTGAGCCCGTAGGTGTAGTTGCCGGTGGCTGGACGAGCCGCCAACCTCGCCGCGACCAGTGCCAGGGCGATCGCGGCGGCGTCGGTGAGCATGTGGCCGGCGTCGGCGATCAGGGCGAGTGAGGACGCGAGGATCCCGACGACGACCTCACCGGCCATGAAGACGAGGATGAGGGTCAGCGCCGCAACGAGGTACCGGCTGTCGGTGGCTCCTCGGCGCTCACCCGACGCGTGCTGGTGCGTACCCATCAGCTACCTCCTCGGCCGGCCGGCTCGGCTGGTGCCGGGTCGCCTGGCTGGATATCCGTTGCCCAGCGCGCCCGGCCCACCTGCCGCACAGACGGACCGGCGGTGTCGCTGCCACTCGAGGTGACCGCGACACCGCCGGATCGCTGACCGTTAGAGGCCGTTAGCCGGTGGTGGACGCCTCCGTGTCCTCGTTCCGCGGCCAGATCTTGGCTCCCATGATCCCGCCGACGGCCGCGGCGGCAAGAGCCAGGGCCAGCGAGAGCACGGCCCAGCCGGCGTTGGTACGTGCAGCGTCGACCGCCTCGGCCGCCTGGGCGCCCGACAGTTGGCTGGTCAGCTGGGACAGGTTCGCCACGTCGCCCACGATGCTGCCGAACGAGCCGAGCAGGGCGCCGCCACCGAACAGGGTGAGGAACAAGATTCCGGTCACGCCGAGGGCCCACACCAGCGTCCCTTGCAACAGCCCGGTGGCGAGACCCTTCCACACCGCGCTGGCGCCGGCGATGAGCCCACCGACGAAGAAGGCCCCCAGCGCGATCAGCCCGCTGATCCAGCCTGCGGTGCTTCCCGGCTCGTCCTGTGCGAGGGTGAGCCAGCCCAGCCAGAAGAAGAGGAGCTCGACGATCAGGAACAGCGCCAGGGCGGTGAGGACGCCGGCCCACACCGGTCCCCAGCGCACCTGGTCGGCTCGGGGCCCCGGAACGTGCACGTTGACCGGTGTCTGAGTGGCTTCGTGGGAGTACTCGCCAACGCTGTGGGAGCCGGTCGCCGGCGTATCCCGCTCGATGACCTCCTCGGATCGGTTGGACCGTCTGTCAGCCATGGATTCTCCTCGTGTGTTTGCGATCATCTGTCTCATCTACGTCGTGTGCTACTCCCCCGTAACCACCGGCGAGTAATTCATGAGTCACTGTCGGTTTCAATCTGGTGACAGCGCGGCTAACGGCCGTTGCCGACCGTCAGCGCGGCGCGGTGTCACGAGGGGTGTCGACCGGCGGACGCGTGCCCTGCACAGCCGACTGGTCACGCAGTCACAAGGCACAGCCCTGCACACGTCACCGACACCGGGTGCGCGGCTCAGGTGTTCATCTGGTCTGGGTGGGGGCCCATCCGGTTGCCCTCGTCCATGGCGTCGATGTCGGCCATGTCAGTGCTCGACAGCTCGAAGTCGAACACGTCGAAGTTGGCCTCGATCCGCTCGGGCGTGACCGACTTCGGGAACACCACGTCGCCGCGTTGCAGGTGCCAGCGCAGCACCACCTGGGCGGTCGTCTTGTCCCGTGACCTCGCCACGCGTTTGACGGTGTCGTTGTCGAGATCGTCGGCCTGGCCGAGCGGTGACCACGCCTCGGTGACGATGCCCAGGTCGGAGTGCACCGCGCGCAACTCGTCCTGAGTGAAGGTTGGGTGCACCTCCACCTGGTTGACGGCGGGGACGACGTCGGTCTCCGCGATCAGCCGGTGCAGGTGGTTGGGCTCGAAGTTCGAGACGCCGATGCTCTTGGCCCGTCCGTCGGCGTAGATCTTCTCGAAGGCTCGCCAGGTGTCGACGTAGCGGTCGTTGCCCGGCTGCGGCCAGTGGATGAGGTAGAGGTCGACGTGATCGAGGCCGAGCCGCTCCAGGCTCGCGTCGAAAGCGGCCAGCGCCTCGTCGTACCCGTGCGCGTCGTTGTTGAGCTTGCTGGTCACGAAGACGTCGTCGCGAGCGAGTCCGGAGTCGTGGATCGCCTGACCGACTTCCTTCTCGTTCCCGTACATCGCGGCGGTGTCGATGTGGCGGTAGCCGACGTCCAGCGCCTTACCGACCGCGGCCACCGTGTCCTCCGGGTCGATCTGGAAGACACCGAAGCCGAGCTGGGGGATCTCGACACCATTGTTGAGGCTGATGGTCGGGGACTGGGTCACGGGAGACCTTCTCTCATTCGTCGTCGACGGGTACGAACGGGGCAACGTGGCGGTGCGCCGGCACCTTCCCGTCCTGTCAGTGTTTGCTGTCATGGTCAGCTGCCCCAGGAGGTACCCATGGCCGTCACGCAGTACTACACCGCCGCCAGCCTCGACGGCTTCATCGCCGACGAGCACAACTCGCTCGACTGGCTGTTCGAGGCCGACCGGGCTGCCGGAGACCAGCCCGACCACTTCGGCGCGTTCTTCGCCGCCGTCGGCGCCTTCGCCATGGGCGCCACGACGTACGAATGGGTGCTCGACCACGAGCGGCTGCTCGACGAGCCGCACAAGTGGGACGACACGTACGGCGGTGTCCCGGCCTGGGTGTTCACCCACCGTGATCTTCCTCGGATCCGAGATGCCGACGTGCGCTTCGTCTCCGGCGCCGTGGCCACCGTGCATGCGGAGATGACACAGGCGGCCGGCGACCGGAACGTCTGGCTGGTCGGGGGCGGCGATCTGGTCGGTCAGTTCGCTGACCAGGGGTTGCTCGACGAGGTCGTGGTCACCGTGGCGCCGGTGACGCTGGGCGCGGGGGCCCCGCTGCTGCCCCGACGGCTCACCGGTCTGCGGCTCGAGTCGGTCCGAGCCGTCGGCGCCTTCGCCGAGCTGCGGTACGGGTTGCCACGAGGGCCGCGCTGAGTCGGCCGTGGGTCAACGGTCCGCGTTCCGACCGGGCTGCCCCTGCGTACTGGCGGCGGCCCGTGGCACGATCCCCGCATGAAAGCCACGCGCTTGCACGCCCCCCGTGACATCCGCCTCGAGGACGCCCCCGACCCGGTCCTGAAAGGTGACGGTGACGCCCTCGTCCGGGTCGTCGCCTCCTGCGTGTGCGGATCCGACTTGTGGCCGTACCGGGGAGAGAACCCGGTCAAGGAGCCGATGCGGATCGGTCACGAGTTCGTCGGCGTCGTCGAGCAGGTCGGCGCCGGGGTTCAGTCCGTAAGCAGCGGTGACTTCGTGATCGCGCCGTTCGTGTTCTCCGACGGCACCTGCGCGATGTGCGAGCGCGGCGTGCAGACCTCGTGTGAGCGTGGTGGCGGCTGGGGTGGCACCGACGAGCACGGCGTCGACGTCGAAGGCGCGCAGGGCGAGAAGGTGCGTGTCCCGCTAGCCGACGGCACCCTCGTCAAGACACCCGAGCAGCCCAGCGACGACCTGGTGCCTCACCTGTTGGCGCTGTCCGACGTCATGGGCACCGGGCACCACGCCGCCCTCCGCGCTCGCGTCGGCCCCGGCAGCACCGTCGCGGTGGTCGGCGACGGCGCGGTCGGTCTGTCGGCGGTGCTGGCGTCGCGCCGGCTCGGAGCTGCCCGGATCATTGCCATGTCGCGCCACGAGCCTCGCCAGGCGATCGCCCGGTCCTTCGGCGCGACCGACATCGTGACCGAGCGAGGTGACGAAGGTTCTGCTCGGGTGCACGAACTGCTCGACGGCGTCGGAGCCGACTGCGTGCTCGAGTGCGTCGGCAACGCTCCAGCCATGAGGCAGGCCCTCGGTGCTGCCCGCGACGGTGGCACCGTCGGCTTCGTCGGCGTACCGCACGGCATCGAGCTGCCGATCCGCCAGATGTTCGGTCGCAACGTCGGGGTGGTCGGCGGCGTCGCGCCGGTCCGTGCGTACCTGCCGGAGCTGCTCGACGACGTGTGGGCCGGCCGCATCGCTCCCGGCGACGTGTTCGACCTCGAGCTGCCGCTGGAGCAGGTCGCCGAGGGGTACGCCGCGATGGACGAGCGCCGTGCGGTCAAGGTGCTCTTGCGCCCGTAAGGCTTGCGACCGTGCCGGTTTGTCGACCTCGCTGCTCCCGCCGCCGCGCCCGCTGACACGTCACGCGGGTGACGCGGGTCACGTGGTCCTACGGGCGCCAGGTCCCGCGGTCACGCGGGTCGGGCGGTCACGTGGTCACTCGGATCATCAGGTCGCGCGGGTCAATGCGCTCAGGCGGGTCAAGCGAGTCACGCTCGCGTCGCCGCGTCGCCGTGCCGGGAACAGCGAGCGGTCCATCCCAGGGGCAGGACTTGCACGACCATGCGTCGTCGGCAGCCGACGCAGTAACGGGGCGGCTCTAGCGCCAGCAGGTGCCGGCATCGGGAGTGGTCGCGAACGGCCATCCGCTCGCCGCAGTACCCGCACCAGGCCTCGGCGACGGACGGCGCGTCGGGGCCGACCCGGGGGGTGGGGTCGCTCACAGCGTGCGGCTCAGCTCCTTGATCGGCATGGAGAGCTCGTCCAGCAGCGCAAGGTCCTCGTCGGGTGCACGACCCAGAGTGGTCAGGTAGTTGCCGACGATCACCGCGTTGATCCCGCCAAGTAGCCCGTCACGCGTGCCCACGTCGCCCAGCGTGATCTCCCGCCCGCCGGCGTAGCGCAGGATCGTGGTCGGCATGGCGAGGCGGAACGCTGCGATCGTACGCAAGGCGTCGTTGCTGTCCATCGTGGACAGGTCGGCGAACGGTGTGCCGGGGCGAGGGTTGAGGAAGTTGAGCGGCACCTCGTGCGGCTGCAAGGCCGCGAGTTCGGCGGCCAGCTCGGCCCGCTGGCGGCGAGACTCACCCATGCCGACGAGGCCACCGCAGCACAGCTCGAGACCAGCCGCTCGGACCAGCTGGCAGGTCTGCCAGCGCTCTTCCCACGTGTGCGTAGTCACCACGTGCGCGAAGTAGGAGCGAGCGGCCTCGAGATTGTGGTTGTAGCGGTGCACCCCCATCACGACCAGTTCGTCGACCTGCGCCTGGGTGAGCATGCCGAGCGAACAGGCGATGTTGATGTCCACCTCGGCCCGGATGGCGGCCACGCCCGCGCGCACTTGGGCGAGCAGTCGTTCGTCGGGTCCACGGACGGCCGCCACGATGCAGAACTCGCTGGCGCCGGTCTCCGCGGTCTGGCGCGCCGACTCGACCAGGCTGGGAATGTCCAGCCACACCGATCGCACCGGTGAGGTGAACTGCCCCGACTGGGAGCAGAAGTGGCAGTCCTCGGGGCAGCCGCCTGTCTTCAGCGACACGATGCCCTCGACCTCGACCTCCGGCCCGCACCAGGTCATCCGCACCTCGTGTGCCAGCTGCAGCAGGTCGGGCACTCTCACGTCGGGCAGGTCCAGTACGTGCTCGAGCTGGTCGACGGTGAGGCCGTGACCCGCCCCCAGGACCTGCCGGCGAGCCTGCTCGAGTACGCCCTCGGTCGGCGGGTCGTCGGCGAGCCTGGTGGCGCTCGGGCCCATGCTGCGGGCGGGG
>JBBSMD010000114.1:0-6969 GCA_038233355.1 Propionibacteriales bacterium | reverse complement strand
TCGCCGTCTCACCGCGCAGCAGGTCGTGTTCTCGGCGAGCTCCCTGGGCACGCAGCGGCTGCTGCACCGGATGCGCGACGACGGCCACCTGCCGCACCTCTCGCCGCGGCTCGGCACGCTGACCCGGACCAACTCCGAGTCGATCCTGGGGGCGGTCGCCAAGTGCCGCGACACCGACTTCAGCCGGGGAGTGGCCATCACGTCCTCGTTCCACCCCGACGAGCACACCCATGTCGAACCGGTGCGCTACGGCAAGGGCTCCAACCTGATGGCGCTCTTGCAGACCGCGCTCACCGACGGCGACAGCGCCCGTCCCCGCTGGCGTACGTGGGCGGCTCAGGTCTGGGCGCTGCGACGGGACCTGTGGCGGCTCTACGACCTGCGGCACTGGTCCGAACGCAGCGTGATCGCGCTGGTGATGCAGTCGCTGGACAACTCGATCACCACCTGCACCAGGCGTTCGCGGCTGACCGGGCGGCGGCACATGACCTCCCGGCAGGGGCACGGGGCGCCCAACCCGACCTGGGTGCCGCAGGCCAACGACACGGTACGCCGGGTGGCCGACGTCATCGGCGGCATCCCCGCCGGCGGCATCGGCGAGCCGTTCGACGTACCGATGACCGCGCACTTCATCGGCGGCTGCCCCATCGGCGACTCACCGCGTACGGGTGTGGTCGATGCCTACCAGCGGCTCTACGGGCACCCGGGGCTCCACGTCGTCGACGGGGCCGCGATCTCGGCCAACCTGGGTGTCAACCCGTCACTCACGATCACCGCGCAGGCGGAGCGGGTCATGTCGCTGTGGCCGAACCGCGGCGAGCGCGACCCGCGTCCCGCGCTGGGCCAGCCGTATGCACGGGTGGAGCCGATCGCCCCGAAGAACCCGGTGGTGCCCTCGGACGCTCCCGCGGCCCTGCGGCTGCCGATCGTCGACGTGAGCTGAGCGGCCGCCCGGCCGCGGACCCACCGACAGCGGACACGACACAGGGCCCGACCTGGAGGGAGCGGCGGTCAGGCCCTGTGTTGCCCCGAGGCTGTCCGAGAAACCCACCCGGAGCGCTGCTCGTCCTGGTCGGTCAATCGTGTCAACGAGGGACTCCTCCTGCGGTTACGGGTGGATTCGGCCGAAACGGGGCACAGCACCCGCTGGCCGTCGCCCGCCACTACAGTGAGCGCGTGAGCGCGGCCACCGACGTCGCGGCCGAGTCGGTCGTACCGGGTGAGCCCACCGCGGCCCACCCCGAGCACGACCTGGTCCTGGTCGTCGACTACGGAGCGCAGTACGCACAGCTGATCGCCCGCCGGGTCCGCGAGGCGCGCGTCTACTCCGAGATCGTCCCGCACACCATGCCGGTCGAGCGCATGCTCGAGCGTGCACCGAAGGCGATCGTCCTGTCCGGCGGTCCGAGCTCGGTCTATGCGTCCGGCGCACCCCAGGTCGACCCGGCACTCTTCGACATCGGTACCCCCGTGTTCGGCATCTGCTACGGGTTCCAGGCGATGGCCGGCGCCCTCGGTGGTCAGGTACGACGCACCGGCACCTCGGAGTTCGGCCGCACGTCGGTGCAGGTGACGCCTGGCTCGAAACTCCTCGACGGCCTGCCCGAGCGACTTCGGGCGTGGATGTCACACGGTGACGAGGTCGCCAGCGCCCCGCCCGGCTTCGCCGTGCTGGCCCGGTCCCAGGGCGCCGAGGTAGCCGCGTTCGAGGACCTCGACCGTCGCTTCGCCGGAGTGCAGTGGCACCCGGAGGTGCTGCACACCGAGTACGGACAGCAGGTGCTCGAGCACTTCCTGCTCGACGTCGCCGGCTGCCGGCCCACGTGGACGACGGCCAGCATCGTGGACGAGCAGATCCACGCCGTACGGTCGGTCGTCGGCTCGAGCCGCGCGATCTGCGGGCTGTCCGGGGGGGTCGACTCCGCCGTGGCCGCGGCACTCGTGCAACGAGCGATCGGTGAGCGGCTCACCTGCGTCTTCGTCGACCACGGCCTGCTGCGGGCGGGGGAGGCCGAGCAGGTCGAGCGCGACTTCGTCGCCGCGACCGGCGTCGACCTGCACGTCGTCGAGGCGGCCGACCAGTTCCTCGCCGCGCTCGCCGGGGTGCGGGACCCGGAGGCCAAACGACGGATTATCGGCCGCGAGTTCATCCGCGCCTTCGAGGCCGCCGAGCGCGAGATCGTGGCCGCATCCGACGACCCGGTGCGCTTTCTCGTGCAGGGCACGCTCTACCCCGACGTCGTCGAGTCCGGCGGCGGGGAGGGCGCGGCGACGATCAAGAGCCACCACAACGTGGGAGGGCTCCCCGACGACCTCGCCTTCGACCTGGTCGAGCCGCTGCGGACTCTGTTCAAGGACGAGGTGCGCCACGTCGGCGAGCAGCTCGGCCTGCCGTCCGACCTGGTGTGGCGCCACCCGTTCCCCGGCCCCGGCCTGGCCATCCGCGTCGTCGGAGCCGTCGACGCAGACCGGCTCGAGATGCTGCGCGCCGCCGACGCGATCGCCCGCGAGGAGGTCACCCGCGCCGGCCTCGACCGCGACATCTGGCAGTTCCCGGTCGTGCTGCTGGCCGACGTCCGCTCCGTCGGGGTGCAAGGCGACGGGCGTACGTACGGTCACCCGGTCGTGCTGCGGCCCGTCACCAGCGAGGACGCCATGACCGCGGACTGGTCGCGGCTGCCGTACGACCTGCTGGAGCGGATCTCGACCCGCGTCACCAACGAGGTGCGAGCCGTCAACCGGGTCGTGCTCGACGTCACGAGCAAGCCGCCCGGCACCATCGAGTGGGAGTAGGCCATCATCTATGAGCGCGGCGATGGGGGCCTTCGATCGCGCTTACGGCTTCCTCGTCTCGCCGGTGGCCAGCACCTTGCCGGCTACGGCGGTGCCGACTCGAACGATCAACGGCTCGAGGTCACCGGCTGGATGCCGAGGTCAGGCGCGCGACCGGCCGCTGCGGTCGTAGTCGAGCATGAACAGCACCGCCACGGAACCGAACACCAGGTGCGCGAAGAGCTCGAACGGCTTGTTGGCGTTCGTCAACGGGTCGAACACCAGCGGCGCGAGGATCAAGAAGTTGACCACGAACAAGGCCCCGCCGTAGGCGAGGCCGATGGCCGCACGCATACCGTCGCTCGGGATCCCCCGGACGATCAGGGCCAACCCTACGCCGAACGCGAGCGACAGGACGATGTGCACGACCCAGCCGACCCAGACGTCGGCGGTGCCGTTGGCCAGGGCGTCCTGGCCCTGCACGATCGAGGCGATGACTCGCAGCGGCTGGTTGGCCGGGGCTCCCATGGTCGTGAAGAACCACATCGTGACCACGATGAACACGGCGCCGCCGACGGCGCCGCCGACGAGTCCCCTGACGATGGCGCCGACGGCGGTGGCCACCTGGGCCTGCTGGTTGCGGGTGGTGCTCATGGCGACGTCTCCTTTTTGCCGAGGTATGACTGGGCCGTTGTGGGTGGTAACCCGCTCGGGCGCCGGTGCGCTTCCACCCGGCCGCACATTTGTGGGCCACTACCATCGCCGTGTGGGCGAGGCGGAGATGTCGCAGTGCCATGCGGCGTTCAGATCTCAGGTACGCCCGCACCTCGAGCTCCTGTACCGGGTGGCCCTCACCCTCACCGATCAGCCGGCCGACGCCGAGGACCTCGTCCAGGACACGTTGGTACGGGCGTACCGAGCACTGGACCGCTTCGACGGCGCATACCCACGGGCGTGGCTGCTGACCATCCTGCGCAACACCCACATCAACCGCGGGCGGCGGCGCGTGCCGCTGCTGCTGGGCGACGTCGACCTCGTGGTGTCCGAGACAGGCGTGGCCAGGCTCAGGTCGCCGGCTGCCGAGGAGGTCGTGCTCAGCGACGAGTTCGAGGCCGTGGTGGCCGAGGCGCTGGACGCCTTGTCGGACAACCACCGTGCCGTCGTTACCTTGGTGGACATCCAGGGCTTGACCTATCAGGAGGCGGCTGACTACCTGGGTGTGCCGAAAGGCACCGTGATGAGCCGGTTGCACCGGGGTCGAGGCCGCATCCGCGGCCGGCTGCACGATGCCGGGCTCGCGCGACGCAGAAGGAGACCGTGATGGTGCCGTCGATGCTCAGCATGGCGCGCTGCTGGCAGGTCATGCGCGTGCTGCAGGCGCACCTCGACGGGGAGGTCGACGTCGAGACCGCGACGTGGGTCTCCACGCACCTCGAGGAGTGTCGGCGCTGCGGCATGGAGGCAGCGACGTACCAGTCGATCAAGCTGGCCCTGGCCGAGCGGATCGACGATCCGACCGGGCACGGAGCGGTCCCTGTCGATCCCGCCGTGCTGCGCCGGCTGGAACGTTTCGCCGCGAGCCTGTCCGAGGGCGGCGCGACGACCGGCTGAGAGCGTCGCGCAGCGCTCAGCCGACGATGCGAGTGTCGGGTTCGAAGGCTGCCCACGCGAACCAGAAGGTGTCGACGGCCTGCACTCGGGGAAGCTGCTTGCCAGCGAGCGGACCGGAGACGGCCTCGCCCAGCAGGTTCCACCGCGACCGCGTCTGCTCGTCCACGAACCCATCGCCCGCGGCCGTGAAGGTCAGCTCTCGTCCACCGGTGCGCGGCTCGAAGACCCCGGTAGCCGCGATCTCCCGGCCCTTCGTCACGTCGGCTGAGTCCAGCGAGGAGGCCAGTCCCGGCGCGGCGAACACCACCAGCTCGGCGCCACCGACCTCGACTGGTACGACCCGCTCCTGCGCGGCGTGCGCGAGGCGTACGGCCACCGCCTCCCCACCCCGCTCGATGGCCACCACCCGCTCCTTGGCGGGCAGCCGCTCGTCGACGTCACCGTCGAAGAGAAACGGGTCGGAGTCGGGCTCGTCGTAGCCCTGGTACGGGTTCGCGCCATAGTTGCGGTCGAAGCCGGTGTCGCGGCTGAGCACCCAGCCGTCGGGGTTGGCCCGCCGCCAGTCGGCCCAGGTGATCGTCGCGACCGGCAGTCGTCGCAGCTGACTGCCGGTGAGGACACCGGCGATGGCCCGGCCCTCGAGCTGGGACCAGAGCGACTCGGTCTGCCGGTCGTACATCACGAGGTCGGAGAGGTACAGCTTGCCGGAGGTGCCGAACGTGACGAGCCGTCCCGCGACCCGCCGGTCGAAGGCGAGCGCGGAGTTGCACAGCGGGCAGTAGGTCACCGACACCGGCGTGCCGGCCACCGTGTCGTTGACGATCTCGTGCCAGATCAGGATCCGCACCGGGTACGCCCGCTCCTCACCGTCGACCGACAACGCCAGCACTGCCTCCTGGTCGTCGAGGAAGTCGACGTCGCCGGCGCGAAGGAACAGCGGCTCGTCGATCGCGGGGATGCCGTCGGGCGGTGGGCCGCCGGACAAGATGCGGTCCGGGTCCACCAGCGGGTCGGGAAGGCCGTCCGCCACCGGGGAGTCGAGCGCGGAGGGTTGCCGTTCACGTTCGGACTCCCGTACCGGTTCGAGTCGGACCGGTGGGCTCGTCGACTCTGCCGTGGGCGGCAAGGCCGCTGCCGCGTCGGACCCCGAGGACGGCGGGGGCTGGACGTCCGTGCTCGTGCACGCGGTGAGGAGAAGTCCCGTCAGGGTCAGGGCAACAGCAGTGCTGCTCAGCGCAGGCGTCGCGGTACGCATGCGGGTCAGCCCGCCGCGAGCTCGCGAGCCGCGGCCGTGAGGTCTGCCGGCGGCAGGGCCCCCTGGAAGACCTCGACCTCCCCGTCGGCCGACACGAAGGCGAATGCCGGCTGAGCTATCACACCGAACTCGGTCCACATCGCGCCGTCGCGGTCGACGAGGTGGGTCAGCCCGGCGGTGCCGGTGTCGGAGACGAAGCCCCGCATGTCCTCGACCTCGCCGAGACCGGCTACCCCGACGAACGTCACGTCGCCCTCGAGTGCGGCCGCCACCCTCGCGACCTCCGGCCCCTCGGCGCGGCAGACCCCGCACCACGGCGCCCAGAACCACAACACGACGGGTTGTCCGGCCAGCTGTGCCGCGCTGAAGTCGGCACCGTCGACGGTGTCCGCCTCGTCGAGGACCGCGAGCGGCGGTCGGCCCTGCTCGCTGCGCTCGTCGACCTCTGCCTGGCCCGAGCTCGGCTCGGTACGGGCGGTGGCGCAGGCGCCGAGCGCGAGCGCCGACACGACCACCACACAGACGAGCAGATAACGCTTCGCCACGGGTCCTCCGTCGATGTCCTTACCAGCACAACCCGACACTGCGGTGGAAGGTTCCCCCGGCGCCCATAATCTGACCAGCCGCTCCTGGTCAGTCGCGGCAGCCCTCCGGGCCGCACACCTGGCCCGTGCCGACGGTCTGCAACGGGTGTGCCTCGGCCCACGCCTGGCGCAGCGTCTGCGCGAGCAGCTCGCTGGGTTGGGCACCGCTGACGGCGTACCGGCGGTCGATGACGAAGAACGGCACGCCGCTGATGCCGAGTGCGCGAGCCTCGGACTCGTCGGCCCGTACGGCGGGGGCGTACGTCTGCTGGCTGAGTGCGCTGCGTACCTCGTCTGCGTCGAGCCCGGCACGTGCCGCCTGCTCGACGAGCACGTCGCGGTCACCGACGGCTGCGCCCTCGCTGAAGTACGCGGTGAGCAGCCGCTCCTTGACTGCGTCCTGCACGCCGTGCTCGGCGGCGAGGTGGATCACCTGGTGCGCGTCGAAAGTGTTGGCCGGCACCGCCCGCTCGAAGTGGAAGTCGAGACCCTCGGCCGCCGCCGAGGCCGTCATCGTGTCGATCATCTGTTGCGCCTGGTCACGGCTGGTGCCGTACTTCGCGGCGAGTCGCTGGGCGTAGTCGACCGTCTCGACGTGGGTCGCGGCCTGCGGGTCGAGCTCGAAGGAGCGCCAGGTCACCTCCACCTCGTCGGCGTGCTCGAAGTCGGCCAGGGCGGCCTCGAAGCGGCGTTTGCCGATGTGGCACCACGGGCACACGACATCGGACCAGATCTCGACCTGCACGG
>JBBSMD010000113.1:0-7018 GCA_038233355.1 Propionibacteriales bacterium | reverse complement strand
GTGGAAGCCGATCTGCCGTCTGCTCGTGCGCCGACATCCCCGGGCGGTGGCGTACGGCCGTTCACGATCTACCTCGTTCGCTCCGGTCGCCTCGAGGCCGTCGAGCGGTCGGCGGCGAGCCTGTCGCTGTCGACCATGCTGACCTCCCTGGCCGGTGGTCCTACCTTCAGCGAGGCGGCAACAGGGACGCACACCGCCTTGTCCCCGCAACCGTTCGCCGTGGGCGGCGCCGTCGAGGGCTCCCCGACCGTCACGGTCGCGGCCAACCGTTCGTTCACCAGCATCTCGGGGGACGATCAGCTGCTGGCGGCGGCACAGCTGGTGTGGACGGTGACCGAGCCGTCCGGCATCGACCATGTCACGGTCGTCGTGGACGGTGCCGCGATCGAGCTGCCAACCGACCACGGCCTGGTCGGCGGGCCGGTCGACCGCGCCGACTACATGTCCGTGGCACCGTCGTCATCGGCGCGGGAACCTTGACGCGCCGGCCGGCGGCTGTTGCGGGTCTTTTCGGTGGCGCGTCAGGTCGGCATCTGGCGGCCGAGCGGTCTAGGGTCCGCTGTACCGAAGACCCCGCAACAACAAAGGAGCCGACCGTGAACCGCAAGCAGCTCATCCAGAACGTCGCCAACGACACCGGCTTGAGCCAAGACCAGGTCGACTCGGTGCTCACCTGCGTGGTCGATACCGTGACCGACGCGGTGAAGTCCGGTGACAAGGTGACCGTGCCCGGGTTCGTCTCCTTCGAGCAGACCCACCGCAGCGCCCGCACCGGCCGTAACCCGCAGACCGGCGACACGATGGAGATCCCGGCGCAGAAGTCGGTCAAGGTGAGCGCCGGCAAGAAACTCAAGGACGCCGTCCGCGACTCCTGAGCCGCGGGGCGGTTGCACCTTTCGACGGCTCGCGGCGTCTCGGCTGCCGTGAGCCCTCGAGAGGAGCCCCTGATGACCGCCAGCGCACCGGCGCGCCGTGCCCTGTTCGCTCGTACGGTCGCAGCAGCCGTCGCTGTGACCGGGGCTGGTGGCCGCTCCCGCCAGTCGGTTGCTTGGTCCCGACCGCGGCGTCTTCGAGGTGCCGGCCGACTTCGACGGACCGCTCCCTGACGACGTGCTGGGCAACTGCCACCTCACCACCCGCGACCCGTTCGACCGGCTGCTCGTCGCGCAGGCGTCGATCGAGGGACTGGTCCTGCTGACGGCTGACCGCGTGTTCGACGACTACGACGTCGAGGTGTTCCGGGTGGAGTGACGCCGCCGCGATCCGCGGTCGCGACCGCCGTCGCGACTGCCGCCGTGGCACGCACGAGTGGCCCGGCTCATGGCAACCGGACGTGGGCCGGGCGAAGGTCCGACACCGACCGCACGCCGAGCAGGCGCATGGTGCGCTCGGCCTGGGTGGTGAGGATCTCGGCGGCCCGGTCGACACCGCGCTCCCCGCCGGCCATGAGTCCGTACAAGTAGGCCCGGCCGACGAGTGCCACCCGAGCACCGAGCGCCAGGGCGGCGACGACGTCGGCTCCGCCCATGATGCCGGTGTCGACCCACACCTCCGCGCGGTCGCCGACCTCGTCGAGCGTGTCGGGCACGAGGCGCAGCGGCACCGGTGCGCGGTCGAGCTGTCGCCCGCCGTGGTTCGACAGCAGCACCGCGTCGGCCCCGGCGTCGACCACCCGGCGCGCGTCGGTGACGCTCTGCACGCCCTTGACCACCAGCGGACCGTCCCAGAGGGTGCGCAGCCAGGCGAGGTCGTCATCGGTCATGGTGGGGTCGAAGAGGAGGTCCATCAGGTCGGCGACCGGCTTGTCCCAGTCCGACAGCGACGCGAACTCCAGTGGCCGAGTGGTGAGCAGGTCGGCCCACCAACGAGGGTGGGTCGCTGCGTCGATAAGCGTCGACGCGGTCAACGTCGGTGGGATCGTGAAGCCGTTGCGGCTGTCGCGCAGCCGAGCTCCCGCGACCGGGACGTCGACGGTGAGCAGCAGCGCCTCGTACCCGGCCGCCTTGGCCCGCTCGACAAGCTCGGCGGCGGCTGCGCGGTCGCGCCAGACGTAGAGCTGGAACCACTTACGGGCCGATGGCGCCGCCTGCGCGACGTCCTCGATCGTCGTGGTCCCGAGCGTGGAGAGGGCGTACGGGATGCCGCGGCGCTCGGCCACGCGGGCCACTGCGCTCTCGCCCGCCTGGTGCATGAGCCGGGTGAAGCCGGTCGGACCGAAGGCGAACGGCGTCTCGGCCGGCCGACCGAGCACGGTCACGCCGAGGTCGACATGAGACACGTCGCGCAGGACCGACGGCTCGAACTCGAGATCGCGGAACACGCGTCGCGCCCGGCGCAGGCTGATCTCCTCCTCGGCCGCGCCGTCGGTGTAGTCGAACACTGACCGCGGCGCCCGTCGTCGGGCGAGCCGGCGCAGGTCCTCGATCGTCAGGGCGTTGGCGAGCCGGTGTCCGGTGCGGTCGAGGCTGGGCCGGCGTACCCCGATCAACGGGCGCAGCTCCGACCACCTCGGCAGCTGTCGCTGGGTCATCGGGCCTCCGGAGCAGGTCACCTCGACCGTAGCGCCAGTGTGGCCGGGCCCCACTCACCGGCGGGCTCACGACCCTCCGCCTTCTCGATCGGGATCGGCCGAGACCACGGCGAAGCTCTCGTCCAGCTGTACGTCGACCTGGCGGCCGTTGTCGAGGGTCACCTCGACTCGTACCTGCTCTCCTCGTCACCCACCTCGGTCCCGGTCACGGTGCCGCCACCTGTCTCGGCGAGCGCTGCCCGCTCGGCCCGGTCGAGGGCCGAGCCGGTGATTGGCCGGTCCGACGCGTTGTCGTCGCCGGAGGCGATGGCGGCGCCGGCACCGATCGATGTCAGCAGTGCAACGGCGGCGGCCATGACTGCGCTCTTCTTGCTGATCAGGTTCATGGTGGTGCTCCTCGGTCTGTGATGGGATCGAGACGCGCTCGTGCGTCCGTGTGCTGGCGGACGACAACCCGCACAGGTGAGGAGACGATGAGTCACAGCCGGCCGCTCCACCTCGCGAGTCGAGCTCTCATCAGCGCCTCATCTCCACGCCTACGATGATCAGGATGCGCGTCCTTGTGGTGGAGGACGAGCCGAAGATGGCCCGCCTCCTGTCTCGTGGCCTGAGCGAGCGCGGTGACGTGGTAGTGGTGGCCACCACCGCCGAGGACGGCCTCGCCGAGGCCGAGGACGGCGACTTCGACGTCGCGCTGCTCGACGTGATGCTTCCCGGCGCCGACGGGTTCGCCCTGTGCCGGCAGCTGCGCGAACGCGCGATCTGGGTCCCCGTACTCATGCTCACGGCTCGGAGCGCGGTCGAGGACCGCATCGCCGGTCTCGACGCCGGAGCGGACGACTACCTGGCCAAACCGTTCTCGCTCGAGGAGCTCCTCGCCCGCATCCGTGCCCTGGCCCGCCGTCAGCCCGTCGAGCGACCACCGCGACTCACCGTCGGGGACCTCACCCTCGACCCGGCGACCCGTCGGGTCTGGCGCGGTGCGCACGAGATCGCACTGTCGGCGAAGGAGCTGGCGCTGCTCGAGACCTTCATGCGCCGCCCCGAGCAGGTGTTGACCCGCGGACAGCTGCTCGACCACGCCTGGGACATCGCATACGAGAACCGCTCCAACGTCGTGGACGTGTACGTCCGCTACCTGCGGAAGAAGGTCGACCGCCCCTTCGGCCGGCACACGCTGCAGACCGTGCGCGGGACCGGCTACCGCCTCAGCCTGGCCGACGGGTGACCAGCCGCCTGCCGATCCGGCTGCGGGTCGCGATCGCCTTCTCGATCACCACGGCGCTGGCCGTCGCCGGACTGGGGGCGTTCGTCTACTACCGGGTCGAGGCGACGCTGTTGGACCAGACGGGCATTGCGCTGCGTACCCAGCTGGACGCGCTCGCGCGCCTGCCAGCCCGCGAGCGGGCGAACGCCGTTTCGGAGCTGACCGGCGAGACGTTCGCCCAGGTGTTCCTGCCGGACGGAGACCTCGAGGTCACTTCGCCGCAGGTGGGCGGCGCGCTCGTCGGCTCCGACCGGTTCCCCCGCGAGCCGGGCGTCGAGGTGACCGCGGAGCAGCAGGCACAGCTGAGGGGGGAGGGCGAGCAGGAGACGGTGCTGATCTCGCTGCGGCGGCTCGACGGTCAGGTGCTGCTGGTGGGCACCGCCTTGGACGACGTGGACGATGCGCTCGACAAGGTGCTCACCCAGCTGCTGGTCGGCGGACCGCTGGCCCTCGCGCTCGCCTCCACGCTCGGGTACGTCGTCGCCGGCTCGGCACTGCGTTCGATCGAGCGGATGCGACAGCGCGCCGCGGCGATCTCGGCGGACAGCTCGAAGGACCGCCTGCCGCTGCCGGCCGCTCGCGATGAGCTGCACCGCCTGGGGCGCACCCTCAACGCCATGCTCGACCGGCTCGACGACGGCCTCGACCGAGAGCGCCGCTTCGTGGCCGAGGCGAGCCACGAGCTGCGCACCCCGCTGGCGCTGCTGCGGATGGAGCTCGACCTCGCACTCTCGCGTCCCCGCGACGCCGACGAGCTCCGCGCCGCCTTGCGCTCGGCCAGCGAGGAGGTCGACCGGCTCACGCGACTCTCCGAGCAGTTGCTGGCGCTGGCCTCGACCGGCGCCGGCGCCGCGCCGGGTGTCGAGCCCGGGCTCGACGTCGGTGACCTGCTGGAGGCGGTGGCTGCCCGCTTCGCGACGGTGGCTGGGCGCCGCGAGCGCTCGGTCTCGGTGAGCTGCGACGGCTCGCTGCGGGCCAGGGCCGACCGCGCCAAGATCGATCAGGTGCTGAGCAACCTTGTCGACAACGCTCTTCGCCACGGTAGCGGTGACGTCCGGCTCAGCGCCCGGTGCGAGTGCGGGCGCGTCGTTCTGCGGGTGAGGGACGGTGGCGCAGGTCTCGACGCCGACGTCGCCGAGCGGGCGTTCGATCACTTCAGTCGGGGGCCGGGTGACCGGTCCGGGGACGGGCACGGCCTGGGCCTCGCCATCGTGCGTGCCGTGGTGGACGAGCACCGTGGCCACGTCCGCATCGAGGACGGTGGTGCGAGGACCGGTACGACCGTGGTCATCGAGCTGCCGGCCGACGAGCGCCACTAGGTGGGGCGTTCGGCGGCGTCGGTCTGCCCGAGCAGATCACCGTGCATCTCGACGCCGGCTACGACTCGACCAAGACCCGCGACCTGCTCGCCGAGCTCGGCTGCCGCGCGGTCATCAGCAAGAAGGGCTTCCCACTTCAGGCCGGCCCGGTGGGTCATCGAACGCACCAACTCCTGGCACAACCGCGGCCTCAAGAAACTCGCCGTCTGCACCGAACGACGCCGACGAGTGATCGAAGCATTCATCGCACTCGCCAACGCCGTCATCATCGTGCGCCGCCTGCTCGCCGAAGCCTGGCTCACCCACCGCTGGAACACCAGACCAGCCCGCGTCTTGGTATTGACTCTTGGCCGCGCTTGGGTGAGCCTCGGGGCACCCCACGACGCCACCCAACGGAGTCTTCATGATCCAGGTTCGCTCGTCGCGTCGTCCCCGCGCCGCCTCGCTTCTGCTCGCGCTGGTCGTCGGACTCATGTCGATCGCGGGCAGCCTGACCGCGCCACGTGCCGCGTCGGCGGCGACCACCTGTCCGCTCATGGCGCACCTCACGATCCCCAGACACAACCCCCACAACGCGTGCGAGGCCATCGCCCGCGCCCGCAACCGTTCGACGTATCCCCCTGACGGCTGCCTAAACTTCGTCGCGCAGATGTACGGCTGGGCAAATACGGGCTGGATGTCTCCGAAAGGCATGTGGCGGAACATCCGTCCCGGTCTGCGCCACCCCGACGACACGACTCCGCCGGCCGGCGCCCTCGCAATCTGGAGGACGTCAAATCCCCTCGGGCACATCGCACTGGTGACGAGGCACGGAGTCATCTCGACAGACGTGCCGAGGCGCGGTCACGTCAACGAGGTTCGCCTGCACTGGATCACGAAGAACTGGCACGCCACCTACCTGGGCTGGGTCATGCCGTACTTCCCAACCGCATCCTGAAGCGCCCGGTTCCAGCGAGCTGCGCCCGGTCGGCGGCTGTGCTACGCAGGCCGGGAACAGCGAGAGCTGGGCGCCGGGGTGGGGCGTTCGCGGCGCAAGATGATCCGCATCCTTGCGGGCCAGCCGGTCAGGTCGAGCAGTCCGGTCAGCTCCGCGACGTCACCGCCGCACACGGAGGCCGCCGCCGTCGACGTCGGTCGCGGGGGTCCACACCGACGCGGGGACGAGGTCGATGGCCTCGCGGGTCTTCTCGGTGACCGCGTACCCCGCGGAGTACTCCAGCGTGCGGCCACGGACTCTGCCCTGTTCGCTGAGCCAGTCCAGGAGTCGGTGGGAGGCCCCCGGCGCCGTCGCAGCGGATCAGCAGGTTCTTGCGGTGCATGCCGGGGATCTGGGCGATCGCCTGGCTGAGGACCTCGATGTGGTCCGCTGCGGTGTTCGAGCCGGCCTTCCCGGTGCGCAGCATCGCGGTGAGGAACTCGGCGGTGTTGTCGCACCACACCCCGAGGGCAGCGCTGCGACGACGGCGCAACCGGCTTGGTCGAGCTGCCCGCGGACGAACAGCTCGCTGGGCCGGTCGCCGGCGCCGACACCGGAGCCTGAGCTGAGTGAACGAGCCCGGGGCAGCCTCACCGCGTAAGCGACGACCCGGTCCCGCCGCGGCCCCCGGGTAGCTGCACGCCCGTCCTGATGCGATGAAGGAGCGGGGCCTCGCTCCTCGTGGCCTCCTGGCGGATGCTGGGAGTGTTCACGGCTCACTCTGAAGGAGGCCCCTGATGGAAGGGTGTGCCGGGAAGCAGTTTGTAGGGATTGATCTGCATCGTCTGATGGGGTGACGCGTTTCCGGACGGTGACTTTGTCTGTGTTATGCGGCGAGTGAGGTGTTTTGCTGGTAGGCGGTGGCGGCTTCGAGTGGTGTCTTGTAGCCGAGTGCCGAGTGGATTCGCTGACGATTGTAGAAGACT
>JBBSMD010000112.1:0-7077 GCA_038233355.1 Propionibacteriales bacterium | reverse complement strand
GGCCTCCTCCAGCTCTGCCACCGAGAAGCCGCCGGTCCGCACCGCCACCGTCGGCAGATCGAGCTTCTTGGCGGCCACGAAGTCCCAGGTCGAGTCGCCGAGCGCCGCGCCCCGAGCGCCATCCACCTTCTGCACCGCCACATGCATCAGGTCGGGCGCGGGCTTGGTCGCCTCCACGTCCTGCGACGTGGTCCAGGCCTCGGCGTACGAGCGTCCGTCGATCAGGTCGAGGAAGTGCTCTACGTGCTGCGGTTTGCCCGAGCTGGCGAGGACCACCTTGAAGCCGCGTCCACGCAGCCGGTCGAGCAGCTCGGTGGCGCCGTCGAACGCCTTCACCTCCCCCAGCATCGGGTCGAACTCCTCGACCCAGGCCTCGCGCAGCGCGTCGCCGTGCTCGTTCTCGATGTCCTGTCCGGCCAAGGCGCCGACGAGCTGGTCGCCGCCCATGCCGATGGCCCGGTGGATGCGCCACAGCGGCAGCGTCACGTCGTAGCGGTCGAAGGCGCGGAACCAGGCGAGGGCGTGCTGGTAGTTGGTGTCGACGAGCGTGCCGTCGACGTCGAGCACGGCGGTATCGGCCACGGGCCTCTCCTCACGAGTTTGCTGCAGAATCTCTACGCCAACGGCTCCTCCGAGTGCAGCTGGCCATGTCGTACCCGTCACGCTCGGCGGTAACCGCTCGCCGTTCGGTCAGTGCCTGTGCGGGGCGAGCTACCCGACTCCACCCCGCCGGCGGGCGATCTCGTACAGCGCGATGCCGGCGGCCACGCCGGCGTTGAGCGACTCCAGCGCGGACGCCATGCCGATCGACACGCGCACGTCACACGTCTGTGCGACCAGACGCGACAGCCCCTTGCCCTCCGAGCCGACCACGAGCACCAGCGGCCCGTCGGCCAGGTCGAGCTGGCCCAGCGGCACCTCGCCGTCGGCGGCGAGGCCGGCCACCATCAGCCCCTTCGACTGGTACGCGGTCAGCTGACGGGTCAGGTTGACCGCCCGCGCGACCGGCAGCCGGGCCGCCGCGCCGGCCGACGCCTTCCACGCCGCGGCCGTCATGCCGGCCGAGCGTCGCTCGGGCACCAGCACCCCGTGCGCGCCGAACCCGGCCGCCGAGCGCACCACCGCCCCGAGGTTGCGCGGGTCGGTCACCGAGTCGAGCGCGACGACCAGCGGGGGTGCGCCGGCCGCGTCGGCGGCGGCGAGGAGGTCGTCGGGATGTGCGTACGAGTACGCCGGCACGCGCGCGGCGAGTCCCTGGTGCGTGGCACCCGCCGTGAGCCGGTCGAGCTCGGTGCGCGACACCTCCAGCAGCGGCACCCCACCGTCGGCGACCAGGGCGAACGCCTCCCGCACGCGGGCGTCGCGGTCGGTGCCCTCGGCGACGTAGACCGTCCGGACCGGCACGCCGGCCCGCAGCGCCTCGACCACCGCGTTGCGACCGGCCACCCACTCGGTGTCGGAGGATGCGGTCGGCCGTTGCTTGTCGGCCGCCGGAGCCTGCCGGTACGCCTTGTGCCCGGGCCGCTGTTTCGCCTTGGGGGTGGGGCCTTTGCCCTCCAGCCCTCGGCGGCGGCGGCCGCCGGAGCCGGCTGTGGGGTTGCCCTTGGCGCCGCGCCGCACCGCGCCGCGTCGCTGACTGTTGCCGGCCATCAGCGGCGCCCCGGCGCGATGGCGCTCACGTGGTGCCCATCAGGCTCCAGCGCGGGCCGGCGGGGGTGTCCTCGACGTCGATGCCCGCCTCGCGCAGCTGGTCGCGCGCGGCGTCGGCAGTGGCCCAGTCCTTGTCGGCCCGCGCCTGCTCTCGCCGGGCGACGAGCGAGCGTACGAGGGTGTCCACGACGTGGCGCAGGGCGGTGTCGTCGCCACCGGCGGACCGCCACGGCTCGCTCAGCGGGTCGAGACCCAGCACGCCGAGCATGCCGCGTACGGAGGCGAGGTTGCCGCGCAGCGCCGGGGAGTCGCCGCCGGGCAGCAGCTTGTTGCCCTCGCGCACCACCTCGTGCAGTGCGGCCATCGCCGCCGGTGTGCTCAGGTCGTCGTCCATCGCGGTCACGAAGTCCGCGCACAGCAGTCCCGGCTCGACCTGGCCGACGATCTCGCTGGCCCGCAGGACGTACCCCTCCAGGCGCCGGTACGCGGCTGCGGACTCCGCGAGCGACGTCTCGCCGAACTCGATGACCGAGCGGTAGTGCGGGGCGACGAGGTAGTGCCGCAGCTCGACTGGGCGCACCCGTTTGACCACCTCGGAGACGAGCGCGGAGTTGCCCAGCGACTTGCTCATCTTCTCCCCCGCCGTGGTGACCATCGCGTTGTGCATCCAGTAGCGCGCGAAGGGGCGACCGGCGGCGCACGACTGGGCCAGCTCGTTCTCGTGGTGGGGGAAGCGCAGGTCGAGCCCGCCGCCGTGGATGTCGAACTCGGGGCCCAGGTACTTGCCGGCCATCGCGGAGCACTCCAGGTGCCAGCCGGGTCGCCCGCGCCCCCACGGCGCCGGCCAGCTCGCGGTGCGCGGCTCATCAGGTTTGTGACCCTTCCACAGCGCGAAGTCCCGCGGGTCGCGTTTGCCCCTGGGGTCGGCGTCGGCGGCGGGCTCCATCTCGTCGAGCCGCTGACCGGACAGCTCGCCGTACGCCGGCCAGGAGCGCACGTCGAAGTACACGTCGCCCGAACCGTCCGGGGCGACATAGGCGTGGCCGGCGGCGATCAGGATGTCGATGAGCTCGAGCATCTCCGGCACGTGACCGGTGGCCCGCGGCTCGTACGTGGGCGGCAGACAGCCGAGCACCTCGTACGCCTGGTGCAGCGAACGCTCGAACGCGTATGCGTGGGCCCACCAGGGCTGGCCCCGCTCGGCCGACTTGGCCAGGATCTTGTCGTCGATGTCGGTGACGTTGGCGACCAGCGTGACCGAGTAACCGGCGTGCTCGAACCAACGCCGGAGCAGGTCGAAGGTGACCTCCTTGCGGATGTGCCCGACGTGCGGCGCGCCCTGCACGGTGAGTCCGCAGTGGTAGATCCCCACGCGTCCGGACCGGACGGGGACGAAGTCACGCACCGAGCGGGTCGCGGTGTCGTACAGCCGGATGCTCACGCTGGCCAGCGTATCGGCGCGCCGGCGGCGCCCTCGGATCCGCTGCGGGTGGGAGGACAACATCCGCGCCGACACGCTCCCGCTGCTCAGGTGGATTGGATAGACACCATCCGGGCCCACACGATCACGTTGCTCAGATGGGGGCTCAGGTCGGGTGGGAGGACACCATCCGGGCCCACACGATCACGTTGCTCAGGTACCGGTTCGACGCGTCGTCGTAGGTGCCTCCGCAGGTGATGAGCCGCAGGTCGGCGAACCTCCCGGACCGGTAGACCGCTTCGGTCGGGAACTCGTCCTTGGCAAACTCGCCGATCCGACGCACCTCGAAGACTGCGGTGGTGCCGTCTCGGCGCTCCACCTCGACCCGGTCACCGGTGCGCAGCCGACCCAGGTCGAAGAACACGGCGGGCTGCTGGTCCCAGGTGACGTGCCCGGCGATCACCGAGGCGCCCACCATGCCCGGTGGCGGAGCGGGGGTGAACCAGCCGGCGCGAGCCGGCTCGCGAGGCACTTCCATCGCACCTGCCGAGTCGAGCCCCAGCGACTCGAGCGAGGCGGCGACGTCCAGCTTGGGGATGACCACCCGCGTCGGACGCGACCAGTCCAGCTGGGGCACGCTCCGTTCGACCCGGCGGCTCGGAGACGTTGGCCGGTCGGTGCGGTCACCGGCCGAGGCACCGGTCGGTGACGGTGCTGTCTGGTCTCGAGACGTCGACCCGCGCGCGATCGACCCTGCCTGCTCCCGCATGGCCGCCGGGGTGGGACTCGGTGGTGCCGGTTGCTGGCGCAGCAGCGCCAGCGTCACCGCGGTGGTGCCGACGAGCGCGAGCAGTACACCGGCCAGCGTGACGGCTACGTACGCCAGCCGGTGCCTGCTCGGGCTCGTCATGGATTGCTCCTGTCGCTCGCGGTCGACAGTACTCAGGCGGTCGCCGAGGACCGCAGCCGCCGGCGGGCGGCGAACGCGCCCACGGCACCGACCAGCGCGGTGCCGCCGAGCGCGAACAGCGGCAGCTCCTCGGTGCCCTGCGTCGAGCCGGCACCGGTCTCGACCGCGCCGGCTGGGGTCACCTCACCACAGGTGGCCGGGTCGGTGGCCTCCTCCGGGATGCCGCTGACGCCGAGAGACTTGGCGAACTGGGAGATCCCGAGCGCGTCCACGTCGTACTTGTCGTTGCCGTTGACGTCGATGCCGTGCTGCACGATGTGCAGCTGCGACAGGTTGTCGATGACGCCCGACGGCACCTGGTCGGCCGGGATGGTGCGGTCGTAGTTGATGGTGCCGTTGGCGTCTGCCACCGGCATCCGGTCCACGGCGAGCCCGCTGTCGGGGCTGGTGTCGCCCTTGGTGGTCAGGGAGAGGAACACCCCGCCGTAGGACGGCAAGCCTTCCACGGTGGTGATGATGCCGTCGCCGTTCGCGTCGGCCGACGCCGTCGGGCAGACGAACTTCTTGCCGCTGTCGTCGCCGTGGATGTGCTGGGCGTGCGGCTGGCCGGGCACGAAACCGCTGCCTTGAAGGACGACGTGCAGGCTGCCGTCGTCGTTGGCGGTGACGGTGGCCTGTGAGCTGGCTCCGCTGTTGTTGAGCTCGTCGAGAGTGAAGTTGACGGTGTCGGCGGCGGACGCCGGGGCGGCGAGGGCCAGCGGCAGCACCGCCAACCCGGTCGCCAGTGCTGCTCGTCTGGTCTTCATGGCACAACTCCTGTATGGGTCGGTTTGAGTGGTTCGACACGGCCTGCGCTCCGGATTGGACCGAGACGGCCCATTCTGCCGGTGAAGTCTGCATGCACGGGTCCGCAAGGCAGCCGCACGAGTTGTCACCGTGACAAGGTGCCCTGGGGCTTCGAGGCGGTGACAGGTCGCGGGGTAGCGGCCGGGGCATGCGATCTAGGGCGTTGACTCGGGCGTTGCCCCCGGGCCGTGACCTGGGCGGTGACCTGGGCGGTGGCCTGCGCCGCTCACTGGGCGGTGGCCTGCGCCGCTCACTGCACGGACGGCTACGTCGCTGCCGGGCCGAGCGACGTCGAGCCACCACGAGGGGCGAGGGAGAGGGAGAGGGAGAGGGAGAGGGACTTTCGCTAACTCGCAGTTGTTGTCTAACTACTTTTCGTACAGTCGCCCTGTGACGATGCGCTTCTCGACGAGCGCCGCCCTGACCGCGGCACTGACCGCGGCACTCGCGGCACCGTGGTCGCCCGCCGCTGCCGCGAGTGGCCCGGTCGGGTCGCTTGCCGCTACCGGCAGTGCCCCGCCCGCCGCTACCGGCAGTGCCCCGCCCGCCGCGGAGGCGGATGCCGCGGCCACCGACCAGCTCGCCACCGCCCGCGCCGAGCGGCGGGACATCGCGATGACCCGCTGGTCGAGCAGCACACAGCTGCGCCGGGGGCACGGCAACGGCGTGGTCGTACGCAAGGGCGAGCTGCGGTTGGCCAAGGTCACGGGCCGGCGCGACTACCGCGACCCGTTCGGGCCCGGTCGCACCAAGCGCTACGACACCGCCGCTTGGCGCAGCCCGTGGGTGCGCCCGGGTTTCGGGCTGACCCAGATGGTCGCCTCGTGGAACGCCACCACCCCACGCGGCACGTGGATCGAGGTGCAGGGCCGCGGTCGCACCGCGCAAGGGCGCAAAGGCTCGTGGGACGTGCTCGGCCGGTGGGCCGGTCACGACGCCGGGTTCCACCGGACCAGCGTCAGCGGTCAGGGTGACGACCTGGCCGACGTCGCGGTCGACACGGTCACGATGAACGCCTCGTACCGCTACACCAGGTGGCAGCTGCGGGTCACGTTGTTGCGCAAGCACGGCAATGGCCTCGCGCCGACCGTGCAGTCGGTGGGGGCGATGGCCTCACGGGTGCCCGCGGGGACGCCGGCCACGTCTCGCACCACCATGCGTCGCACGCGCGACGTCCGCGTCCCCCGGTACTCCCAGATGATTCACCGCGGCGAGTACCCGCGCTACGACAACGGTGGCGAGGCATGGTGCTCCCCCACGACGATGGCGATGCTGCTCGCGAAGTGGCACGCCGGCCCCTCCGAGCGCGCCTACCGCTGGGTCGACGACTCCTACCGCCAGCCCTGGGTCGACCACGCGGCCCGCAACACCTACGACTACACCTACAGCGGTGCCGGCAACTGGCCGTTCAGCACCGCGTACGCCGGCAAGCAGGGTCTGGACGCCTTCACCACCCGCCTGCGCTCGCTGCGCGAGGCGGAGCGGTTCATCAGGGCCGGCATCCCGATCGGGGTGACGATCGCCTTCGGCCCCGGACAGTTGGACGGGGCGCCGATCAGCTCCACCGCGGGGCATGTGCTGATCGTGCGCGGCTTCACCGGCCGCGGTGACGTGATCGCCAACGACCCCGCCGCGGAGCGCGCCAAGGGGGTACGCCGGGTCTACGACCGGGCGCAGTTCGAGCGGGCCTGGTTGAGCAGGTCGGGCATCGCCTACGTGGTGCACCGCGGGTCTGTCCCGCTGCCGCCGCGTAGGGCACAGTCCACCTGGTGAGTGACCCCGCCGACCGCGCTGCTCGAGACCTGCCCGACCTGTCGCCCCACGGAGAGGTGCTGGGGGCGCTGACTGCCGCGGAGCGGCAGCGCCTGCGCGAGCAGGTCGCCCACGCCCAGGTCATGAGCGGGGTCGAGCTCGACCAGGCGGTCGAGGCGGTGGCGGGACTGTTCCCCTGGCCGGCCCGGAGCCGGGCCCGTGCCGCCCTGACCGGTCGCCGGCGATGAGTCCTGTCGTCGCGACCGTCGCGGAGCTGGAGCGGCTGGCGCTGCTGCTGCACACCGACCCGGCGGAGCTGTCCTACCTCGACCGGTTCGACGCCGGGGCGCTGCGCGCACTGCGCACCGCGCTCGTCCCGCACGTGCTCGGCGGTCATCGCACCGCCTACCGGCGCATCGCGGCCGCCAGCCGGCTGCTCCCGGTCAAGGCGACTGCTGCCCTGGCGCAGAAGCGGATGCCGCCACGGCCCGCGGCGGCC
>JBBSMD010000111.1:0-7078 GCA_038233355.1 Propionibacteriales bacterium | reverse complement strand
TGCACGAGCACGGTCGCACCCGCGCGCCAAGACCCCGCCTCGTCGGCCGCGAGCCGAGCCACCAACCCCTCGTACGAGCGCAGGGCGGCTCCGTTGAACGCCGGCATCAACAACCCACGGGGCGCGGGCGTGCTCGTCCTCGTCGGTGAGCAGCACCGACGTGGTACACCGACGTAGCTTCACCCCTGTGGATGTACCGTCGGGCTCTGGTGCCACCCGCCGTGACCGAGGTGCGCGTCACATCAGACCGGCAGGCTTGGCCGCACTCCCACCTTCGAGCGAACGGGGAGCCACGTGACCCAGCGCCCCCCGGCCCGCATGCCTCAGCCGGTCGATCGCTCCAGCGCGGCCTTGCGCCGCCGAGCCGGCCTCGCCACCACGGCGTTGGCTGCGGCAGCCCCGAGCGTGCGGCGGGTGCCGGCGTACCTGGTGCGGCCGGCCGGTCGCGGCGGCTGGCGCTGGCTGCTGCGTGGTCACCCGCCGACCCAGTCCCCGCAACCGGGACGCGGGACAATCGTCGCCGGGGCCGCCACCACGGCACCGACGGTCGTCGAGGCGACGTGGGAGGTGTTGCGGGTGCGGGTCGTGGCGTCGGCCGCTCCGACCGAGGTGGTGCCCGACCGGCACGGCGGCTGGCGGTGGCGGCTGCTGAGCCGCGCCGGCCAGGTGGTCGCGGTCTCGGCCGTCGGCTTCGCCTCACAGTGGGCCGCTCAGCGCGCGCTCGAGCGCTTCCGGCAAGAGGCCAGCCATGCCGAGCTCGTGGACCAGCGCACCGACCTGACCGATCCGCGGGCCGTCGAGGCGGTCGGATCAGTGCCCGACGTGGAGGCGGCCGAGCCGCCGCCGAGCACCATCGACACCGAGCTGCCCTGGCCCGGACGCGACACCGCTCACTAGGGTCGAAGCAACGCACACCCTGGAGGGATCGCATGCACGACCGCGCAGGTCAGCCCGCCCGCCCCGAGGACCTCGTCGACCTCGACGCGCTGCTCGCCGCGTACGGCGACGTGCGGCCCGAGCCGGACGACCCGGCGCAGCAGGTCGTGTTCGGCACGTCCGGGCACCGGGGGTCGAGCCTCGACGGCGCCTTCAACGAAGCCCACATCGTGGCCATCACGCAGGCCATCGTCGAGCACCGATCTGCTCAGGGCATCAGCGGTCCGCTGCTGCTCGCCCGCGACACTCACGGCCTGTCCGAGCCGGCGTGGCGGACTGCGCTGGAGGTGCTGGTCGGACACGACGTGCAGGTGCTGGTCGACGACCGCGACGGCTTCACCCCCACCCCGGCGCTATCGCACGCGATCCTGCGGCTCAACCGGGAGGGGAGCCGCGGGCAGGTCGACGGGATCGTGGTGACGCCGTCGCACAACCCGCCGCGCGACGGCGGCTTCAAGTACAACCCGCCGCACGGTGGCCCGGCCGGCAGCGACATCACCGGTGCCGTCGCCGACCGGGCCAACGAGCTGCTGCGCAGCGGCGTCGACCAGGTGCGCAAGGTGCCGTACGACCGGGCGCGGGCGGCGTGCGAAGGCTTCGACTTTCTCGGCTCGTACGTCGACGACCTGGGCTCGGTGCTCGACCTCGCGGCGGTGCGGGAGGCCGGGGTGCGGATCGGGGCAGACCCGCTGGGCGGGGCGGCGGTGGCGTACTGGGGAGAGATCGCCGAGCGGTACAAGCTCGACCTCACCGTGGTCAACGACCGGGTCGATCCGCGCTGGGCGTTCATGACCCTCGACCACGACGGCAAGATCCGGATGGACTGCTCCTCACCGCACGCGATGGCGTCGTTGGTCGCGCAGCGCGACCAGTTCGACGTCGCCGTTGGCAACGACGCTGACGCCGACCGGCACGGCATCGTCACTCCCGACGCCGGGCTGATGAATCCCAACCACTACCTCGCCGTCGCGATCGCCCACCTGGTCGAGCACCGCGACTGGGGCGCCGACGTGGCGATCGGCAAGACACTGGTGTCCTCCAGCCTGATCGACCGGGTGGTGGCGGCTCTGGGTCGGCGGCTGCTGGAGGTGCCGGTCGGCTTCAAGTGGTTCGTCGACGGGCTGCTCGACGGCAGCATCGGCTTCGGCGGCGAGGAGAGCGCCGGCGCGTCGTTCCTGCGCCACGACGGCACGGTGTGGACCACCGACAAGGACGGCATCGTGTTGTCCCTGCTGTCCGCCGAGATCCAGGCTGTCACCGGACGTTCGCCCTCCCAGCTGCACGCCGGCCTGGTCGAGCAGTACGGCGACTCCGCCTACGCCCGCACCGACGCCCCGGCCGATCGAGAGCAGAAGGCGGCGTTGGCCGCGCTGAGTGCCGACGACGTCACCGCCACCGAGCTGGCCGGCGACCCGATCACCGCCACCCTCACCCGCGCTCCGGGCAACGACGCGCCGCTCGGCGGGCTGAAGGTGACCACCGACCAGGCGTGGTTCGCCGCCCGCCCGTCGGGCACCGAGGACGTCTACAAGATCTACGCCGAGAGCTTCCGCGGGACCGAGCACCTCGAGCAGGTCCAGCGGGCCGCGCGCGACGTGGTGGCGGCGGCGCTGGGATAGTCGTGGACAGGTTAGGCGTGGACAGGTATGGACCTCAATGCCGACGTGGGTGAGTCGTTCGGCCGCTGGCGGCTCGGTGACGACGAGGCGCTGCTCGACGTGGTGACCAGCGCCAACGTCGCCTGCGGATTCCACGCCGGCGACCCGACGACCCTGCGTCGTACGTGCGCCGCCGCCGCCGAGCGGGGCGTCATGGTCGGCGCGCAGGTGTCGTACCGCGACCTGGCCGGCTTCGGCCGCCGGTTCGTCGACGTGTCCCCGGCCGACCTGGCCGCCGACGTGCTGTACCAGCTCGGTGCGCTGGAGGCGATGTGCCGCGTGGCAGGCACCCAGGTGCGCTACGTCAAGCCACACGGGGCCTTGTACTCGGCCGTGGTCGAGCACGAGGTGCAGGCCGGCGCCGTGGTCGGGGCGGTCGCTGCGTACGACCCCTCGATGCCGGTGCTGGGGCTGCCCGGCTCTGCCCTGCTGGTCGCGGCCGGGGCGGCCGGTCTGCCGGTGGTGACCGAGGCGTTCGCCGACCGGGCGTACACCCAGCAGGGGACGCTGGTGTCGCGTGGGCAGCCGGGGGCGGTGCTCGACGATCCCGGCGAGGTGGCCGAGCGGGTGGTGCGGCTGGTGATGGACGGGGTGGTCACTGCCGAGGACGGCAGCCAGGTGGCGGTGCACGCCGACTCGGTGTGCGTGCACGGTGACACCCCGGGTGCGGTCGCGATGGCGCGGGCGGTGCGCGAGCGGCTGGAGGCGGCCGGGGTGTCAATCGCGGCGTTCGTACCGGGTTGATGCGGCTGCTGCCGTACGGCGGGCACGCGGTGCTCGTCGAGCTGGCCGACCTGGACGAGACGCTGGCCTACGTCGCCGCCGTGCGGTCGGCCGGCCTGCCGGACGTGGTCGACGTGGTGCCCGCCGAGCGGACCGTGCTCGTCACCACGGCCGGCGACCTGGCCGGCCTGCGGCTCCGGCTGTCGTCGCTAGATCCCGCCGGCGCCCCCGCCGTTCCGGTGGAGGGTGAGGTGGTCGAGCTGCCCGTGCGCTACGACGGCGACGACCTCGACGACGTGGCCCGGCTGACCGGGATGTCACGCGCGGAGGTGGTGCGCGCCCACACCGCCACGCCGTGGCGGGTCGCCTTCGGCGGCTTCGTGCCCGGCTTCGCGTACCTCGTCGGTGGCGACGAGCGGCTCCAGGTGCCGCGGCGGGACAACCCGCGGGCCCGGGTGCCGGCCGGCTCGGTAGGGCTCGCCGGCTCCTACAGCGGGGTGTACCCGCGCGAGTCCCCGGGCGGGTGGCAGCTCATCGGGCGCACCGACGCCGTGCTGTGGGACCCCGACCGCGACCCGCCCGCGCTGCTGGGCCCGGGCGCACGCGTCCGCTTCGTCCCCGCCGCTGGCGACCCCCCGTTGGACCGGGGTGGCCCCGGTGCCCACCTATTGGACCGGGGCCACCCCGAGCCAACCCGGGTAGGCACCAGAGCCACCCAGCCGGCCACCCAGCCGTCCGAGCGCGGCGAGGAGCCGGCGCTCGAGGTGGTGGCCGCAGGACCGCGCACCCTCGTGCAGGACCTCGGACGCGCGCGACTGGCCCACCTGGGCGTGAGCCGGTCCGGCGCGGCCGACCGTGGCGCGCACGCGCTGGCCCAGCGCCTCGTCGCCAACGACGAGGGCGCCGCCGGGCTCGAGGTGGTGCTGGGCGGACTGAGGCTGCGCGCCCACCGCGACCTGCTGATCGTGGTCACCGGTGCACCGGTGCCGGTCACCGTCGACGCCCGTCCGGTGGCGCTCGCCGCGCCAGTTGCCCTGTCCGCGGGTCAAGAGCTGCGATTGGGCACGCCACCGTCGGGGCTGCGCAGCTACGTCGCCGTGCGGGGCGGCCTCGCCGTGGCACCGGTTCTCGGCTCGTGCAGCACCGACGTGCTCACCGGGCTCGGGCCGGAGGAGGTTCGTGACGGTGACCTGCTCGGGATCGGTGGGCCACCGCCGGAGTGGCCGCTGGTCGACGCGGCCCCGTACGCGGCCCCGTACGCGGCGCCGGACACCGAGCACGCCAACGGCGTGGTCACGCTCACCGCGTCACCGGGCCCCCGTCTCGACCGGCTGGTGGACGAAGCACCGCTGTGGGCGCAGCGCTGGCGGGTCGCCGCGGACAGCGACCGCGTCGGGCTACGGCTCGAGGGCGAGCCGCTGCCCACGGCCGACGAGCCCCTGGCGAGCGAGGGTCTGCTACCCGGCGCCGTGCAGGTGCCTCCTGGTGGACAGCCGGTGCTCTTCCTCGCCGATCATCCTGTCACCGGCGGCTACCCGGTAGTCGCGGTGGTGCGCGACGTCGACGCCCTCGCACAGCTGCGGCCCGGTCAGAGCGTCCGGTTCGTCGCTGCGGGCTGACCAGACCGCTGCGCTGGTTTGGTCGATTGCGGCTGTTCTCAGGGTCGTGGAATTACCCAAACCGACCAAGGAGCGCAGAGGCCCGGGCGGGAGGCGGGCGAAACTACATCGTTGGCATTCACAAGTCGCCACGCCGTGTTACTCATGTTGTTTTTGGGCTTCATGTTTCCAGAGTGACGAAAAGGCTCTACGGTCGAGCGCTACGCGGGTCTGCAGGCGCCCTTCCCGAGGACGGACTGGATCCCGCGTCCCCGGCCACCACCAGGTGCGCGCGGGGCAGCTAGCGGCGGTACGGGTGAGCCCGACGGGGAACGGGCTCGGCCGCCGCCGGCGACCGAGGGGTCGATGAGTGGGCGAGACGAGCAAGCAGGGCAGGCCGGTCAACCGGTCGAGCAGTCGGGGCGGTGCCGCGGTCCGAGGTGTGGTCGCTGCCGGGCTCGTCTGCGCCCTCACCGTGGGTCCCGGACTGTCGATCGCCTCGGCAGATCCGGGTCCTGATCCCGGGCCGTCGTTCCCGTCCCAGGCCGAGGTCGACGCCGCCCGCGCCCGCGCCGACGACGTCGCGGTCAGCGTTGGTGCGATCAAGGCCCAGCTGGCGCAGGTCGACCAGCGGCTGCAGGCGGTCTCGCTGCAGGCCGAGCAGGCGGTCGAGGCGTGGAACGGAGCACGGTACGCACTCGAGCAGGCCCGGGCCGACGCGCGCAGCGCCCGACAGCGCGCCGACGCCGCCCTGCGCGACGTAGCCCGGCAGCGGGACCGGGTCGCCGGCGTCACCGTGTCCACCTTCCAAGGCGGCAGCGACCTCGACCGGGTCGGCACGCTCGTCGCCGGCGGCAGCCCGGAGGAGTTCCTGCACGAGGTCAGCGCCTATACCTCGACCGCCGCGGCCCTGCAGACGCGGTACGACAGGTACGAGGCGGCACGCAGTGTCGCCGACGTGCTCGAGCAGCAGGCCGACTCGGCGCTGGACCGGCGCGCCGCGGCCGAGGACGAGGCCGCACGGGCGAAGGAGGCGGCCGTGGCCGCCACGGCGCAGGCGCAGGCGGCGGTCAGCGCGGTCACCAGCGAGAAGGACCGCCTGGTCGCCGAGCTGGCGCGTGCACAGGGCGTCTCGGTGCAGCTGGCGCAGCAGCGCCAGACCGCCCTGGCCGAGGCCGCTCAGGCCCGCGCCGAGGCCCGGGCGCGAGCGCAAGCCCGGGCCAGGGAGCGGGCGCAGGCCGAGGCGGCGGCACAGGCGCAAGCAGAGGCGTCCCGTCAGCGTGCCCGCGAGGCCGCGGCCGCCGCGCAGGAGCGCCGACGGGCCAGGGCGCAGGCCGTCCAGGCAGCCGAGGACGCAGCAGCTCAGGAGGCGGCGGTCCAGAGGACGGCCCACGCTCAGCAGCAGCGCCAACAGCGGACCGCCGAGCAGGCCGCAGCCCAGGCGGAAGCCCAAGCCGAGGCGGAAGCCCAAGCCGAGGCGGAAGCCCAAGCACAAGCGGAGGCCCAAGCACAAGCCGAGGCCGACGCCGCAGCCGCGGAGCAGGCGGCCCAGGAGGCCGCGCAGGAAGCCGAGCTGGCCGCGAAGCAGGCACGTCAGGAGGCGCGCCAGGCCAGGCGAGAGGCCCGAGCGGCTCGCCAGGCAGCGGCTACCACGCCCGCGGCGACGACCGCAGCCGTCCCGTCGCCCGCGCCGGCTCCCACCGGGAACCCGTCCGGCAGCGGTGGGGCCGCAGCCGCGATCAGCTTCGCCCGAGCCCAGCTCGGCGAGCCGTACGTCTGGGGGGCCGCCGGTCCGGACGCGTGGGACTGCTCGGGGCTGACCGCCGGCGCCTGGGGAGCGGCGGGGGTCTACCTGCCGCACTACAGCGTGGCGCAGTACGAGGCCACCACGCCGATCCCGATGAGCGCCCTGCAGCCGGGCGACCTGTTGTTCTGGGGCACCACCAGCGATCCCGGCTCGATCCACCACGTGGCGCTCTACGTCGGCGACGGCATGATCGTGCACGCACCGCGCACGGGTGTCCCGGTCGAGCTGGTGTCGATGTACTACTGGATCCCGCCGAACTTCGCGACCCGCGTCTGAGCGCAACCGACGCCCGATCGTCGGCAGGAATCGTCGCTGAGGCCCGATCCCCCGCGTACGCCTGGCGGGGCACCGCAGTC
>JBBSMD010000110.1:0-7135 GCA_038233355.1 Propionibacteriales bacterium | reverse complement strand
GCCGGGGAACAGCTTGCGCTTGGCCAGGGCGCCGGTAGCGCCGAAGAGGACAAGGACGTGGGGGCCTGGACGGCTCTGGTCGGTCACCGCTCCATCCTGCCCCGGCCGCGGACGGCCCGCTCACCGCCCCTAGGGGGACTCTACGCGGGACCACACTCACCCAGGCGGCGAATGTCGGCACGGATCGGGCGGCGACTCAGCGGCCGCGCATTCCCCTCGAGAAGGCGGCGGCGCCGCTCGACGAGGTGGAGTACGCCGGAGCTGACCCGGTCGATCGGTTGCGAGGCCTGGCCTGGCCACCCGAGCGGCCACCTGAGCCCGCTGGTCGCGCCGCGGAGTCACCGTTGCCGGTGCGTCGGCGCGAACCCGTCCGACCCCCGGCCGGGGCGGAGCCACGGCGGCCATCGTGCCGCCGGTCGGCGGGATGTGTGCTCGCGGCCAGCACCGACGAGGCGGAGTCGACGTACGAGCGCTCGCCCGGTGCCAGCTCGTGCAGCACCGTGTCACCGGGGGTCGCCCTGGTGGTCCGCGGGTGCACACCCGCCTTGCGGGTCAGGTCCCGCACGTCGCGCGCCTGCTCGTCGGTGGCCAGGGTGACCACCGTGCCCGACTCCTCCGCCCGGGCGGTGCGACCGGAGCGGTGCAGGTAAGCCTTGTGCTCGACCGGCGGCTCGGAGTGCACGACCAGCGTGATCCCGTCGACGTGGATTCCCCGGGCGGCGATGTCGGTGGCGACCATGGTGCGCGCGGAGCCGTCGGAGAAGGCAGCGAGGTTGCGGGTGCGGGCGTTCTGGGCGAGGTTGCCGTGGAGCTCGACGGCCGGTACGCCACCGGCGTTGAGCTGCTTGGCCAGCCGTTTGGCGCCGTGCTTGGTCCGGGTGAATACCAGCGTGCGCCCCGGTGCCGCGGTCAGGTCCAGCAGCACCGGTAGGCGGTCCGCGCCGCGCACGTGCAGCACATGGTGGCGCATCGTGGCGACCGGTGACTGCGCGGAGTCCACCGAGTGGGTCACCGGGTGGTGCAGGAAGCGGGTGACCAGCACGTCGACGTCCTTGTCGAGGGTGGCAGAGAAGAGCAGCCGCTGACCACTGCGCGGCGTCTTGTCCATCAGGCGCCGCACTGTCGGTAGGAACCCGAGGTCGGCCATGTGGTCGGCTTCGTCGAGCACGGTCACCTCCACACCGCCGAGGTCGGCGTGGCCCTGGTTCATCAGGTCCGCGAGCCGGCCGGGGCAGGCAACGACCACGTCAACCCCGCGACGCAGGGCCTCGACCTGCTTGCCTGGCTTGACACCGCCGAAGACGGTGACCAGGCGCAGGCCCAGGCTCGCGGCCAGGGGCTCGAGGTTGGCCGCGATCTGGGTGGCCAGCTCGCGCGTGGGTGCCAGCACCAGAGCCCGCGGCCGCCGCGGGGTGCGCTTGGTGCCCGAGGCGGCGAGCCGGGCGACGAGCGGGATGGTGAAGGCGTACGTCTTGCCCGAGCCCGTGCGGCCACGACCGAGCACGTCGCGCCCGGCCAGCGAGTCGGGCAGCGTGGCGGCCTGGATCGGGAAGGGAGTCTGGATACCGAGCCCGGTCAGGGTCTCGACGAGGGGGAGGGGGACGCCGAGCTCGGCGAACGTGGGCAGGGTCGTACGTTGGCCGCTATCGGCCATGAGTATCTCCGGTGACGTAGCAGGTGGCGCTCACGCGCCTGGTCTCCGCACCCGGCGCGGACAGGAGTCCGCCGCTCGGGGGGCCGACGTGGGGGAAGTGTGACGCAGCAAGACGTCGATGCGGGCTGCAACGCCAGCCTAGTGCCCCGGCGGTGATCACCCGACCACCGCAACCGTGAGATGCGGCACGTCCCGGACGGCAGGCAAGGCCACGGCCTCCGGCAGCGCACGGCCGAGCGGCCGTGCGCTCAGCTGCGCAGGTAGGACGCCCCGTTGACGTCCACGATCGTGCCGCTGGCGAAGCGGGCCGCGGGCGACGCCAGCCACACCACCGCGTCGGCCACCTCCTCGGGTCTGGCCACGCGGCCGAACGGAGACTGCGCACGTACGTCGTCACCGTCAGGGCCGTCGAGCACCCGTGACGCCATGTCGGTCTCCACGAAGCCCGGCGCAACGGTCGCCACGCTGATGTTCTGCGGCGCGAGCGCCAGCGCCATGGACTGACCGAACGCGTTCAGGCCCGCCTTGGCGGCGCCGTACGCCGGGCAGTCCGGCTCACCGCGGAACGCGCCCCGGCTCGACACGTTTACGATCGCGCCGCCCCCGGCGGCCACCAGGTGCGGCACCGCGCAGAACGTGGCGTTGGCGGCCCCCACGAGGTTGACGGCGATGGTGCGGCTCCAGGCCTCCTGCCAAGCGGCGTAGTCGGTGTCGTCGATCGGGTGGGGCGTGAAGACGCCGGCGTTGTTGACCAGCACGTCGAGACCACCGAGCTGCTGGGCGGCCCGGTCGACGGCCTCGCGTACGTCTGCTGCGTCGGCCAGCTCGGCGGGCACGATCGTGTGTCCACCCCCGGTGAGCGCGTCCAGGGTGCGGCGGGCCTCGCGTACCGAGCTGTTGTAGTGGACGGCCACCCGGTCGCCCCGCGCGGCGAAGGCCTTTGCAACTGCCCGGCCGATGCCGCGGGAGCCGCCGGTTACCAGGACCTTCATGCGACCAGCTCAGCGACTCCGGCGAGCATCCGGTCGACGTCGTCGGCGTCGGTGTAGGGCGCCAGTCCGGCGCGGGTGCCTCCGGTGTCGCCGAGCCCGAGGTGACGCGACGCCTCCAGCGCGTAGAAGCTGCCGCCGGGCGCATTGACGTCGTGCTTCGCCAGGTGCTCGTGCACTTCGCGTGGGGTGTGGCCGGCGACCGCGAACAGCACGGTGGGGGTCGAGTGTGTGGGGGCGGCGTGCCGGGTGACGCCGTCGAGGCGCCCGAGGCCGTCGAGCAACCGCTCGAACAGCGCGTCCTCATACCGTTCGACGGCTGTCATCGACGCGAGCACCCGGTCGCGTCGCGAGCCGGCATCTGACGCCAGGTCAGCGATGAAGTCAACGGCAGTAGTGGTGCCGGCGAGCAGCTCGTACGGCAGGGTGCCTTGTTCGAAGCGCTCGGGCACCTCGTCCGTCGACGGCGTCAGCTTGGCCGGGTGCAATGTGTCCAGCAGCGCCGGTTCCGCGACGAGCATGCCGTGGTGCGGGCCGAAGAACTTGTACGGCGAGCAGGCGTAGAAGTCCGCGCCCATCGAGGCGATGTCGATCGGCGCGTGCGCAGTGAGGTGGACGCCGTCGACGCAGAGCAACGCGCCGGCGTCGTGGGTGGCCGCGGCGATTGCCGGCAGGTCGGGTCGGGTGCCGATGAGGTTGGAGGCGCCGGTCACCGCCACCAGCCGGGTGCGCTCGTTGACGAGGTGGCTGACCGCTTCGGCGGGCAGCTCTCCCGTGACGGCGTCGAAGTCGGCCCAGCGCACGGTGGCGCCGGCCAGCTCGGCGGCGTGCACCCAGGGCGAGATGTTTGCGTCGTGGTCCAGCCGGCTCACGACCACCTCGTCACCGGGTGACCATCGTTGCGCGAGGGTGCGGGCGAGATCGTAGGTGAGCGAGGTCATCGAGCGGCCGAACACGACGCCGCCGGGTTGCCCCCCGACCAGATCGGCCACCGCTTGGCGGGCGTGGGTCACGATGTCGTCGGCTCGGCGTTCGGCGGCGGTGACACGTCCCCGGTTGGCCAGCCCCGCGGTCATCGCACCGGCCACGGCGGCGGCGACGCTGCTCGGTGTCTGGGAACCACCGGGCCCGTCGAAGTACGCCGTGCCGCTGGACAGGGCGGGGAACGCCGCACGGACCCGCTCGAGGTCGTAACTCATGCGCGCAGTGTCGCGCACCGGCCCGGGTCCCTCGTGGGGCGGGGCCGGTGGGACCCGGTTGCCTCCTCAGGTCACGAGCTCGACGCGTAGCCCGATGTCAGCGGCGTTGCGGGCGAGTGCTCCATCGAGGGTCCAGATCGCCGTCTCGAGCCGCTGGGCCAAACAGACGTAGCTCGAGTCGGTGGCGTGGCGTCGGTGCAGGCGGGAGGTGAGCGCCGCGACCTCGGGACCGTCGCGGGTCAACTCGAATGGGTGCAGCACCAGGCTCAGGTCGGCCAGGTCGTGCCAGATCTCGGTGACGTCGTTGCTCGTGAGCGCCCCGTCGAAGACCAGGCGGGCGAGCACGTTGGCAACCTCGTAGGGCAGCACGCCTGGCGCATGCAACTCTTCACCGGCGTCGAGCCAGGCCGCCCAGCGGGTTCGTACGGCCGGCTGCCGCTCGTCGGTCACTACCAAGGCGACGACCAGGCTGGCGTCCACCACGATGCTCACCGATCGGGCTCGAACGCGGCGCGAGCATCTGCTACCAAGGCCACCGCGTCGGCCGAGCTCAGCCGGCGAGAGCGGCGTACCAGCCGCTCGAGCGCGGCGCGGCCGTCCGGCTCGGCCGCGTTCCCGTTGAGCCCCGCGTGCACCAGGATGCGCGCCAAGGTGCCCGGCCGTACGCCAACCTTGTGCGCCTGCTTCTCCAGCGAGGCGTAGTCGGTCTCGTCGAGGCGGACGGTGATGGCCCGGGTCACCCCGCCAGTATATCTCTCCACTGATGCGAAGCGAAGCGTTTCGCATCGAACCGTCCGTGAGCCGACTGGCGACCAGAGGATGCCTTGCCCGTGGTCGCTACCTCGCCCCCGGCCGGTGCGTGCCGTACCGTTGGCTTCGAGGGGAGTACTTCCCAACACCCGCCCGGTCAGTACGGATGTCGCCCGACGTCCTCGGGCGGTGGGCCCGCTCTTGCGGGCGAAGGAGACCTCACGGACCGACAAGGACACCCCGTGAGCCCTCGTACCCTCGTGGCTGCCGCTGCCGAGTCGAGCGACGGCAGCTCCATCGGAACGCCGCTGCTGTGGGCGGCGACCATCGGCGGCGTGGTCGCGCTGCTCGTCCTCGACTTCATCCTCACCCGTAAACCGCACGAGGTGTCGATGAAGGAGGCCGTCGGGTGGTCGGTGTTCTACATCGCGCTGCCGCTGGCCTTCGGGGCCGCCATCTGGGTGACGTACTCGCAGGCTCAGGGGCTCGAGTACCTCACCGGCTACCTGGTCGAGAAGTCGCTGTCCATCGACAACCTCTTCGTGTTCATGCTGCTGCTCGGAGCGTTCGCGGTACCCGACGAGCTGCGCCAGCGGGTCCTGCTCTACGGCATCGTCGGAGCCCTGGTGCTACGCGGCATCTTCATCGCCATCGGCGCCGCAGCCTTGCAGGCACTCGACTTCGCGTTCTTGCTCTTCGGGCTGATCCTGCTGGTCACCGCGGTGAAGATCGTGTACGACCATCTGCGCGGGAGCGATACCGAGATCGACATCGACTCGATGCGCTCGGTACGGCTGCTGCGCAAGGTGATGCCGGTAACCGACGACTGGGCCGGGCCACGCCTGACCGTGCAGCGGGCCGGTCAGCGCACGCTCACGCCGTTCGCCCTCGTCGTCGTCGCGGTGTTCGCCACCGACATCGTCTTCGCGGTCGACTCCGTGCCGGCGGTGTACGGCATCACCGAGGACCCGTTCCTCGTTTTCGCGACGAACGCGTTCGCCCTGCTGGGTCTGAGGGCGCTCTACTTCGTGCTCGAGGGGTTGTTGTCGCGGCTCGTGCACCTGGCGTACGGCCTCGGCGTGATCCTGGCGTTCATCGGGGTCAAGCTGGTGCTGCACTGGGCGCACGAGGTGTGGGCCGGCGTCCCCGAGATCCCCACCCTGCTCTCGCTGGGTGTGATCGTGGTCGTGCTGGCCGTGGTGACGGCCACCAGCCTGTACGCGACCCGGGTGCGAGATGAGGAAGCGCCGGAGCCGGCCGAGCGTCCCTGAGCGCTCGCGGGGAGGCTGGTATACGCCACCGGTCCGTGTTCTCGCCGCCCTAGTCGTCCGCGTGCCACCGACGTCCCCCCGGGGACTGCAGCTAATGGGCGCCGTTGGTGGGCCGGTCAACCGGGAGGGTTGCCGTCGGGGGGCGCGCCGTCGCCGAGCTGGCCGGGGTCGCCGATGGCCGAGCCGAGCGCGGTGCCGGCGAAGAGCGTGGACAAGACGCCGAAGCCGCCGAAATACCCGAACGTCATCGGCGCGAACGCAGGACCGGCCTGGTAGTAGGGCATCCGCCGTGGCCCGACCATGACGTGACGGATCGCCGGATCGGCTCCTGCCCGCACTCGTTCGGCGTCGAGATTGCACACCGGCACGTCGCGTGGCGTGCCTCCCGGGGGAGCCCAGGTCACCGTCGCCACCGACTGGCCGTGGCGCGGGTCGAAAAAGCAGGCCGGACGGCGCGCAGGCGGGGGCTGGTCGGAGACGCGCGCCGAGACGCAGGCGATGGCGTAGCGGCCCTCGTCGAGGATCTCGGCCACGTGCCGGGCGTCGGTGGGCACCTCGATGTGTTCGCTCGACTTCTTGGCCGCGTCGTAGGCGTCCAGCGCCCGCTGGTAGTCCGCGCGGGCACCCTCGTCCAGCAACGCGCCAGAGACCTCGGTGTCCAGCCGTTGCAGGTCCTCGCCGAAGACGGTGATGTCCTCCTCGATTGTGCGCTGCACGGCCGCCATCTCCTCGGGCTCGATCGGCCGGGGCCGTACCGGTTGAGGCCTGCTGTCGCGCACGATCATCGCCACGCCCAGCACGACGGCAAGCACGAGCAGCAGCGGCAGCAGCTCGAAAAGGACGACGAGCACCCTTGACATCCTTCGAGTGTGCCCCACACCGTCAGCGGTTGGTGCGGCCTCTGCGGTTACCGCTGTCCACGTGGTGACATGCTGTCTGCCGTGGCTGTGCTGCCGCGCGAATTGCCCGAGATGAGTGCTCCAGCGCGAGCGACCATGGCCTGGGCGCCGAGAAGGAAGAGTGCCGCGACGATCGGCGACGACCGGTCACGCAGACCGGCCACGCGGGCCGGCTCGCAGGCCGGTGATGACGACCGGCGACGAAGAGCAGCCACGGAGAGGACGACCGCGCCGGTGGCGACCGACCTCGTACGCCTCGTACTCACGGCCGACACGCACGTGCCGAAGCGAGCCAAGGACCTGCCCGGCGAGCTGTGGGACGCGGTGGATGCCGCCGACGTCGTGGTGCACGCCGGCGACTGGGTCGAGCCGG
>JBBSMD010000109.1:0-7247 GCA_038233355.1 Propionibacteriales bacterium | reverse complement strand
CGTCAACGCCCCCCACCTCGTCGCCCTGGTCCGCGCCGGCGCCAGGTTCGAGAAGGGCAAGCTCATCGAACGACCCAACGAATCAGGAGGCGATCAACAAGTCGCGTGACACGCCGATCCACAAGTCTTGACTATTGCTCGCGAGTCGTCAGCGGAAGACGAAGGTGGTGATGGGTGCATTGCTCGGATTGGCAGTGCGTCACGACGCCCTCACCGTGAACCCGGTCCAGCAGACGTCACGCATCCACCGGGAGAAGTCCGAGACCAGGTCGCTGACGCTCGAGGACCTCGACACCGTCCGAAAGGCGCTCCGCGCGTGGACGGTCAAACAACGGCCCGGACCCAGAGCCTCCAGCGACATGGCCGACATCATCGACCTGATGCTGGCGACCGGGGCACGCATCGGTGAGGTCCTCGCACTTCGCTGGGTCGACGTCGCCCTCGATGCCGCGCGCCCGAATCTCACCATCAACGGCACCATCAAGACCGAGCCCGGCAGAGGCACCTACCGAAAACAAGGTCCGAAGTCGGACGCAAGCGGGCGACGCTGATCTCGGAGCGGGTCGGTGCCGAGACCGCCTCCCAGCAGCTCGGCCACTCCTCCCCCGCCATCACCCGCGAGTTCTACATCTCCAAGCCAGCGATCGCCGCCGATGTGGCTGATGTCCTGGCGGAGTTGGCCGAGCCCGATGCCGCCGGTGATCCGAATACTTCGGGAATAAGTGGGGAATAGGACCTTCAGGTTCAAATGCAGAACCGGCTCTGACTCAGCGTCTTCGCTGGTCAGAGCCGGTTTCTTCGGTCGGGCTGACAGGATTTGAACCTGCGACCCCGTGACCCCCAGTCACGTGCGCTACCAAACTGCGCCACAGCCCGAAGCTCGGCCGCGACGGAGCACCGAGCGGCCCTGACCCTATCGCAAACGCAAGTTCACCCGGGCCGGAGGCGGCGACCGCATGTACCGCGTCGACGGGCACGGCTCGCCCCGTCTGGAATGACGCCAGGTGCCCATGCGCAGCCGCAATCCCCCCTCCAGCCACATCAGACCACGCTGGGGCACCACGAGGTGAACGGCCAGGGCCGAGGCCTCTCAGCGTCGACGCGAGCGCACCCGCTGCGTCAGATGCACCGGCGTACCGGCGAACCCGTACTCCTCGCGCAGCCGGCGCTCCACGTACCGCAGGTACGACGCCTCCAGCTGCCCGGACGTGAACAGCACGAACGTCGGCGGTGCCGCCGAGGCCTGGGTGCCGAACATGATCTTGGGCTGCTTGCCGCTTCGTACGGGGTGCGGGTGCTCGGCGACCAGCCGACCGAGCAGGGTGTTCAGCGCGCTGGTCGTCACCCGAGTCTCCCAGCCGGCGAGCGCCTGGTCGAGCGCGGGGACGAGCCGGTCGACGTGCCAGCCGGTGCGCGCGGTGATGTTGACGCGCGGCGCCCACGCCACCCGGGCGAGATCGCGCGACACCTCCCGGTCGAGGTAGTAGCGGCGGTCGGAGTCGACCAGGTCCCACTTGTTGAAGGCGACGACCAGCGCGCGCCCGGCGTCGGCCACCGAGGTGATGATGCGCTGGTCCTGCTCGCTCAACGGCTCGGCGGCGTCGAGCACGACGACACAGACCTCCGCCCGCTCGATCGCCGCGGCCGTGCGCAGCGAGGCGTAGAACTCGTGCCCCGACGCCTCCTTGACGCGCCGGCGCAGACCGGCGGTGTCGATGAACCGCCACGTACGACCGCCCAGCTCGACCAGCTCGTCGACCGGGTCGACGGTGGTGCCGGCGACCTCGTCGACGACGACGCGGTCCTCGCGGGCCAGGCGGTTGAGCATGGAGGACTTGCCGACGTTCGGCTTGCCGACGATCGCGACCCGACGTGGGCCGGCCGGGGGGTCGAATGACTCCGGCGGTGCCTCCGGCAAGGCGTCGAGCACCGCGTCGAGCAGGTCGCCGCTGCCGCGACCGTGCAGGGCCGACACGGCCAGCGGCTCGCCCAGCCCGAGACCCCAGAGCGCGGCCGCCTCCGCCTCGCCGCGCAGGTCGTCGACCTTGTTGGCCGCGAGCACCACCGGCTTGCCGGAGCGGCGCAGCACCCGGACCACCGCCTCGTCGGCGTCGGTGGCACCGACGGTGGCGTCGACCACGAACAGCACCGCGTCGGCCAGCCCGACGGCCATCTGGGCCTGGGCGGCGATGCGCTCGGCGAGACCACGCGCCTCGGGGTCCCAGCCCCCGGTGTCGACGACGGTGAACGTACGACCGTTCCACGTCGTGTCGTAGGGCACCCGGTCCCGGGTGACACCGGGAACGTCCTCGACGACGGCCTCCCGGCGGCCCAGCATGCGGTTGACCAGGGTCGACTTGCCGACGTTGGGCCGGCCGACCACCGCCAGCACCGGCAGCGGCCCGCTGACGTCCTGGACGTCCTGCGCCTCCGACTCGGTCACGACGCCTCCTCGATGACCGGCGCGTCCCGGCGGACGCTGTCCCGGTCGGGTGCCACCTGATCGGGTGCTCGCTGCGGCAGCGGCTGGCCGGTGCGTACGCAGGCGGCTCGCACGTGGTCGGCCAGCCCGTCCTGCAAGACGCGAGTGGTGGTCAGCACGTCGGCCTGTCGGCGCGGCCAGTCCTGTGCGCCGACGAGGACAGGTTCCCCGTAGACCACGTCCAGCCGGCGGCCTTGTGGCGGTCGCGCGTCGACCGACTCGCGCCCGCAGCGGGTGCCGAGCACCGCGACCGGCACCACGGGTGCCCCGGTCACCATCGCGAGGTAGGCCAGCCCGCGCTTGACCCGGCTGACGTCCCCGACGCCGCGCTCTCCCTCGGGGAAGACGGCCACCACTCCCCCGCCCCGGAGGACCGCGAGCGTGGTACGCACCGCGAGCGGATCGACGACGTGGCGCGCCAGCGGCACCTGGCCGACCGCCCGCAGCAGGAGACCGGTACGCCCGCGGAACAGCTCGTCCTTGCTCAGGGCGTGCGTGGGCCGTCGGGTCACCGCCACCAGCAGCGGGCCGTCGAGCCAGCCGGTGTGGTTGCAGGCGAGCAGCACCGGCCCGTGGCGCGGCACCCACTCCGGGTCGTGCACCCGCACGTCGTAGCGCCACCGCAGCCACCAGCGCGCCGGCACCCGCAGAGCGCGCAACCCCCGTTCGCCCGGCGGGGCGATGTCGTCGGTCGAGGGCAGCCCGGTGTGCGCGGCGACGGCTCTCACGCGTGCCTCGCTGCGAGCGCCAGCGCGCACACCCGGTCGACGACCTCGTCGAGGCTGGCTGCGGTGCCGTCGATCACGACGGCGTCGTCGGCCTGCCGCAGGGGAGATGCCGCCCGCGTGGAGTCGAGGGTGTCGCGGCGGGCCAGGTCGGTCTGGGTACGCGACGCGTCGGCCACCTCGACCCCATGCTCGGCAGCGCGCCGGGCCGCGCGGGTGCGTACATCGGCCACGAGGTGCACCTTCACGTCCGCATCGGGAGCCACCACCGAGCCGATGTCGCGCCCCTCCACCACGATGCCGCCGGCGCCGATCTCCGCGCGCTGCCGCCGCGCCAGCAGCGTACGCACCGCCGGCACCGCGCTGACCGCACTAACGGCCGCGGTCACCTCTGGTCCGCGGATCGGCCCGGCCACGTCGGTGCCGTCGACGGCGATGCTGGGTGCCTGGGGATCGGTGCCGACCTCGAGTGCAACCTGCGGGGCGTTTGCGGCGACGGCCGCTGCGTCGTCGACGTCGACCCCGTGCTGGAGCATCCACCACGTCACCGCCCGGTACATCGCCCCGGTGTCGAGGTAGCGCAGTCCCAGCCGAGTGGCGACGCCGCGCGCGGTGCTGGACTTGCCCGAGCCGGAGGGACCGTCGACGGCGACCACCAGGTCGGCGGGGCTCGAACGGTCGGTCACGGGTCTCCTCGGTGCGGGGCGAGAGCTCAGCGGTACGCGACCCATCCCCGCTCCTCCAAGGCGTGCTCGAGGTGGGCGGCCGCGTCGGCCCGTACGACGAGCTCGACGAGCCCGACCGGCCGGGCGGGGTCGTGGTCGATGTGCAGGTCCTCGACGTTGACCCCCGATTGTCCCGCATCGGCGAACAGGCGGGCGAGCTCCCCCGGCCGGTCGGGCACCTGGACGTACACCCCCGCCTCGTCGGCGGCCGGCCGGCCGTGCTTGCCCGGGATCAGCCGCCGCCCGGCGTTGCCGCGCTGCAACGTCTCCTCGAGGACGCCGCCGGTGTCGTCGAGGGCGTCGAGCAGCCCGTCGAGGTCGTCTCGCACGGCCGTCAGCAGGGCGGTGATCTCGGCCGCGTTCGCGGAGACGATCTGGTGCCACAGCGCCGGGTCGCCGGCGGCCACCCGGGTGACGTCGCGCAGGCCTTGGCCCGACAACGCGAGGTAGCGGGTCGGGCTGCCGGCCAGCTGAGCCGCGGTCAGCACCGACATCAGGTGCGGCAGGTGCGAGACGCGGGCCACGGCCGCATCGTGCTCGGGCACGCTGAGCTCGACGACCCCGGCTCCGCAGGCGCGCGCCAGCGCGGTGGCCTGCGCGACCGCGGCGGTCGAGGCAGCGGGGTGCGGGGTGACGGCCCAGGCCCGTCCGTCGAAGAGGTCGGCGGTGGCGGTGTCCGGCCCGGACAGCTCGCTGCCAGCCATGGGGTGGCTGCCGACGTAGCGGGTCACGTCGGCCCCGACGCGCAGCAGCCCGGCCAGCGGCGCCCCCTTGACACTGCCGACGTCGGTGACGACCGCGCGCGGCCAGCGGGCCAGCTGCTCGGCCGCCACCGCGGCCAGCGCGGCCGGGGGCACCGCCACCACCACGACGCCCACGTCGCCTGGCGCGTCGCCGGTGCCCGCGCCCAGCCGCACCGCCGTGTCGAGATGGGCCGGCGAACGGTCGGCCAGGTGCACCCGGTGTCCGGCCCGGGTGAGGGCGAGCCCCACCGAGGCGCCCACGAGTCCGGCGCCCACGACCAGCACCGGGCCGCGCAGGTCGACGCTGGTCACGGCGCCGACGGCGGCTGCTCGGTGGCGGCCAGCGACGACACCCGGGCCAGGTCGCGACGCAGGCTCGCGGCCCCGTGCAGGTAGACATGGGTGATCTCGGCGCGCGACAGGTCCGTCTCGACGTGCGCCAGCAGCCGGACCACTCGTGGCATGCCACCCTCGATCTCCAGCTCACGGGTGCAGATCAGCGGTACGTCGACCAGGCCCAGCTCGCGTGCCGCGTACGCCGGGAACTCCGAGTGCACGTCTCCGGTGGCCGTGAACATGATGCTGATCAGGTCGTCGGCGGCCAGACAGTTGTCGGCCAGGACGGTGCGGACCAGCTCGCAGGTGCGGTCGAGCAGGTGGTCGCGCTCGTCGGCGTCGAGCTGGGTCGCTCCCCGGATCGCCCGGACCGCCACGGTTACCGCCCTGGCCTCGACAGGCCCCACCGGCCCGCGTGCGGCCGTCAGCCTAGCGAGGGTGCCCCCGGCGCGACCGAGCCTCCTGTTGCACCTTGTCGTTGATCGGCGGTTCACTGTGCCCCGTGGTCGACGTGGCGGGTCGGCGATCTCAGCGGCCCGCCGCGTCCAGGAGCGGTCCCAGCTCGGCGGCCGAGAGCTCGCGTACCTGCCCTGAGCGCAGACCGGCCAGCCGCACGGGACCGACACCGGTGCGGGTGAGGCGGCGTACGGGGTGGCCGACCTCGTCCAGCATGCGGCGCACGATGCGGTTGCGTCCCTCGTGCAGCTCGATCGTCACGAGCGAGCGGTCGCCCTCCGCCTGGTCGACGCTCACCCGGTCGGCGCGGGCGGGCCCGTCGTCGAGCTCGACGCCCTCGCGCAGCCGCCGGGCGGTGGCCGGGCGTATCCGACCGGTGACCTCTGCGACGTACGTCTTGGGGACCGTGTGCGCCGGGTGAGCGAGCCGGTGCGCGAGCTCCCCGTCGTTGGTGAGCAGGATCAGACCGTCGGTGTCGGTGTCGAGCCGGCCGACGTGGAAGAGCCGTTCGGGCCGGTTGGCGACGAGGTCGGCGAGGCATCGCCGGCCGGCGGGGTCGCGCATCGTGCTCACCACCCCCCGCGGCTTGTGCAGGGCCAGGTAGACGTGCTCGCTGACCGGCGGAAGCCGAGCACCGTCGACGCGCACGACGGCCGTGTGCGGGTCGACCTTGGTGCCCAACCGGGTGACGACGGCTCCGTCCACCTGGACCCGGCCGGCGAGCATCAGCTCCTCGCAGTGCCGCCGACTCGCCACCCCCGACTGCGCCAGCAGCCGCTGCAGCCGGATGAGGCCGGAGTCGTCGGCGGTGGTCACGAAGGTTCGCCGGGGTCGTCGCTCAACTCCGTCTCGTCGCCGGCGAGCTCGGCGGCCTCGGCGCCCTCGGGCAGCAACGGGGCGATGTCGGGCAGGTCGTCGAGGCTTGCCAGCCCTATCCGCTCGCAGAAGTAGGCGGTGGTGCGGTAGAGAACCGCCCCGGAGCTCTCCTCGGTGCCAGCCTCCTCGGCCAGGCCGCGCGAGAGCAGGGTGCGGACCACGCCGTCGACGTTGACGCCCCGGATCGCCGAGATCCGCGAGCGGCTCACCGGCTGGCGGTACGCGATGACGGCCAGCGTCTCGAGGGCGGCCAGGGTCAACCGGGCCTGCCGGCCCTCCAGCACGAAGCGCTCGACGGCGGGGGCGTACTCCTCCCGGGTGTAGTAGCGCCAGCCGCCGGCGACGTAGCGCAGCTCAAAACCCCGCCGCTCCCGCTCGTACGCGGCTGCCAGCTCGCCCAGCGCCGTCTCGACATCCGCGGTGGGGTGACCGACGGCCTGGGCGAGCGTCGGAGGGTCGAGCGGCTGGTCGGCGACCATCAGCACCGCCTCCAGTGCGGGCCGCAGGTCGAGCTCGGGGGCTGGTGCGTCGCTCATGCGTGGGTCTCCGGCGTCGGTGTCGCGGACGTTGCTGCCTCGGACACGGTCTCGTCGCGGGCTGGTTCGGTGCTCGCGTCGAACTCCGCACCGACGTCGACCTCGGCGAGGTCGTCGGGCCCGGTCCAGCGCACGTGCAGCTCACCGAGGGCTGCGGCCTGCTCGAACGCGACGACGCCGTCGCCGAACAGCTGCAGCAGCGCGAGGAAGCGGGCGACGGTGGTGAGCGTGTCGGGGGCGTCGGCGCTCAGTGCGCGGAAGGTCGCGCTCCCCTGCCGGCGCAACCGGTCGACCACCACCTGCGCCTGCTCGCGCACGCTGACCGCCGGCGCGTGCAGGTGGGCCGTGCCGAGGACCGGTTCGGGCCG
>JBBSMD010000108.1:0-7269 GCA_038233355.1 Propionibacteriales bacterium | reverse complement strand
CGCGGCCTTCGAGCCCAGCGGCACACTGCGCAAGAGCGGGCGGGTCAAGAAGGGGGTGACCGGCACCCGCGTGCGCTTTTGGTCCGACCCGCAGATCTTCGTCAAGGGTGCCGGGTTCTCCTACGACGAGCTGGTCACGCGGGCTCGGCAGACGTCGTTCCTGGTGCCCGGGCTCGAGCTGGTCCTGCGCGACGAGCGGGGCGCCGAGCCGGTGCAGGAGAGCTTCTGTCACGGCGGGGGCATCGCCGAGTTCTGCGAGTTCCTGGCTCCTGACGCCGGGGTGACCGAGGTCGTACGCCTACAGGGCACCGACCGGTTCACCGAGACCGTGCCGTTGCTCGACGACGCCGGCCACCTGACGCCGCGCGACGTCGAGCGTGACCTCGCGGTCGACATCGCGCTGCGGTGGGGCACTGGCTACGACACCGAGCTGCGCTCGTTCGTCAACATCATCGCCACTCCCAAAGGTGGCACCCACGTGGCCGGCTTCGAGCGGGCCCTGACCCGCACGGTCAACCAGGTGCTGCGAGACACCAAGCGGTTGCGCGCCGGCGATGCCGACGTGATCAAGGACGACGTGCTGGAAGGTCTCACCGCGGTGGTGACCGTACGGCTGGCCGAACCGCAGTTCGAAGGTCAGACCAAGGAGGTGCTGGGGACCCCGGCGGTGAGCCGCATCGTGGCCAAGGTGGTGTCCACCCGGCTCGAGGACTACCTCACCGGCGGCAAGCCGGCGCAGCGCGCGCGTGCCAAGGCGCTGCTCGACAAGGTCGCCGCCGCTGCCCGCACGCGGGTGCTGGCCCGGCAGCAGCGGGACAACCAGCGCCGCAAGACCGCGCTGGAGTCCAGCGCGCTGCCAGCCAAGCTGTCGGACTGCCGCAGCAACGACGTCGACCGCACCGAGCTGTTCATCGTGGAGGGCGACTCCGCGCTCGGCACCGCCAAGTCGGCCCGCGACGCCGAGTACCAGGCGCTGCTACCGATCCGCGGCAAGATCCTCAACGTCCAGAAGGCGTCGGTCGCCGACATGCTGAAGAACGCCGAGTGCGCCTCGATCATCCAAGTGGTCGGCGCCGGCTCCGGCCGCACCTTCGACGTCGACGCAGTGCGGTACGGGCGCATCATCTTCATGGCCGACGCCGACTCCGACGGCTCCCACATCCGTTGCCTGCTGGCCACGCTGTTCTTCCGCTACATGCGCCCGCTGGTCGAGGCGGGCCGCGTGTTCACCGCCGTGCCTCCCTTGCACCGAGTCGAGCTGACCAACCCGAAGAAGGGAATGCACCGCTACGCCTACACCTACTCCGACACCGAGCTGCAGCGGCGGCTGGCCGAGCTGAGCCGGCGAGGCGTCCGCTGGAAGGAGCCGGTGCAGCGCTACAAGGGGCTCGGCGAGATGGACGCCAACCAGCTGGCCGAGACCACGATGAACCCGCGTCAGCGTACGTTGCGCAGGCTCACCGTGGACGACGTCGCGATCGCCGACGAGGTGTTCGAGCTGCTGATGGGCAACGATGTCGCCCCCCGCAAGGAGTTCATCGTCAGCAACGGTGGCCAGCTCAGCGAGGACGACCTCGACATCTGAGCCGCCGGCCCGGGAATGCGGCGCGTCGGGCGCCAGGGACGAACCGGGTCGGGAGTCGGGCCTACCGCTCACGCCGGTGCACGCCGGTGCCCCCACGCCGAGTGGCCCGGCATGGTTGCGGCCCGGGCTTGGCGACGACCAGACCGGGCCACTCGCGGTGGTCCCCCCAGCCGTTGGGCTGCTTGCCTGCGGCCTGGATGCCGGCACGAGACTCACCGACACGGAGCCGCCGCACCTGCCCTCGGTCGGCCCTCGATCGCTCATCTGTCGAGCGGGTGCCGCCACCGGAGCCCGACGAATCGCGCGAAGTCGCGGTCCTTGCTGATCCACGTCGCGCCGTGCTCGACGGCGACCGCGGCGTGCTGTGCGTCCGCGACCAGATTGCCCCGCGCACCGGCCGCACGGCACAGCTCAGCGAAGATCTGCCAGTGCCGTGGACCCGGTGACAGCGTGGTGACACCGACCTGCTCGCGCAGCCGCGTCGTCTCGCCGAGTGCCTGCGGTAAGGGAGTCGGCTTCGCGAAGACACGGACGTGGGTCACCACGCGCACCACCCCCGCGAGGACCGCGTCGCTCACCCCGACGACCTCTGGCGCGTTGACGGCATCCTCGAGCCATCGCCTGAGCTCCCCGTGGTCGGGGGCATCGGCGCGGAGAGCCGAGACGATGACGTTGACGTCAAGAGCCAGCATCGACGTCCATGACGTCCTGCAGCGCCGCAGAGTCGTCGAGATCGATCCCGGCCTGCACTCCGTCACCGTGAAAGGGCGAGACCCGGTAGGGCGCGTGAGCAGGGATCGCGTCTCGGCGCTCCAGCGCCATCCGCAACGCGTCCTCGATGAACGCCGTGACGGTGCCGCCTTCGGTCGCCGCGCTCACCCGCACCCGAGTGTAGAGCTCGTCGGGCAGCCGGATCGTCGTACGCATGCATCTGAGCATACGCGGGAGATGCAGGTATGTCACCCGCCTGCTGGTCGGGTGTCCCTGCGTGGCGATGCCAGAGCGCTGTGCGGAGGGACGAGTCGGGCGGGCGCTTACACGTGCCGGTGGAGCAGGCCGGTGTCGACGTCGTAGAGGAAGCCGCCCACCTCGACGTGGTCGCCGATGAGCGGGTGGCTGCGCACCTTGGCGACGTCCTCGTGCAGCGCGGCCTCCTGGTCGGCCACCGCGCCGACCTCGGTCCAGCTGGCGTCTTGACCAGTGGCCGCGCTGATCTGCCGGCGCAGCTCCGCCTCGCTGGCCGACGCCATCGCGCAGCGGGTGTGCGGCACGACGAGCACCCGCTCCACCCGCAGGAGGGTCACGCTCAGCACCAGCGCGACCAGTGCCCGCCCGGTGACCCGCCCACCGGGATTGCGCAGGATCTTCGCGTCACCGGGTTGCAAGCCGATCATGGCCAGCGGATCGATGCGCGAGTCCATGCAGGTCACCATGGCCACACCGGCGTGCGCGACACCGTCGAAGCCGGCGAGCTCGAACCGCTCGGCGTACGCCCGGTTGGCGGCCAGCAGGTCGTCGAAGCTCACCTGATCACCTCCTGTACGTCTCGAGCCTCCCGCGCGGGCGCAAGGCGGAGCAACAACAGCGCGACAGCCGCTGCCAGCAGCGCCGACACCGCGGCGCCCACGAAGATGACGTGCAGCTCGGCGATGCCAGCCTGCCGCAACGCCTCGCCGTACGCCGGGCAGTCCTGGGGTGACTCGGGGCACAGCTGCTCGACCGCAGGGATCTGCCGGGCCCGGTCGTAGAACGTGCGAAGACCGATCGTGGTGAGCGCGGAGATGCCGACCAGCATGCCGACCATGCGCGCGACCACGACCAGGGCGCTGGCGATGCCGTGCACGTCTGGCGGGGTCGCGGCCAGCACCGCCGCGTTGACCGGGGCGATGGCGAGGCCGAACCCCAGCCCGGCCATGACCAGCGGTACGGACGCCGCGGCCCCGACCAGCGACTGCTCGTCCCAGGTCGCCATCCACGTGAAGCCGGCGGCGGCCAGCAGCATGCCCCCGGCGGTGAGCACGCCCGGCGACACCCGCCGGACCGCCCACCCGCCCAGCACCGCGCCCGCGGGCAACGCCACGAGGAAGCGCACCAGCACCAGGGCGGCGTCCAGCTGGGAGTCGGCATGGACGGTGATCCGGGCGAAGAACGGGATGTCGACGAGGGCCGCGATGAGCGAGGAGCCCACCAGGAACGACACGGCAAGACCGCCCCAGGCCGGTCGGGCCGCCACCGTGGCCCCCGGCACGAGGGGGTGGACGGCTCGCCGCTGCCGTAGTCCGAACCCGGCCGCCGCCACGGCGGCCAGCGCGAGCAGCCACGGTCCCGCGGAGGAGAGGACCTGCACCTGCGGGTCGGCGCTGGCGAACGCGAGCACGACCCCCCCCAGGGCCACCCCGAGGAGGGCGGCACCCAACGGGTCGGTCTCGCGCAGCGTGCCCGGCCAGCTGCGCCAGTCGACCAGGGGCCGGGCCGCCGTGGCCAGCCGCAGCAGGAGCAGGAGCAGCGCGAGCGCCCCGACCAGGGCCACCGGGCTCGACCAGCGGGTGGTGCCGGCGACAGGCAGGAACGCCAGTCCGTAGGTCACGTCCCGCACGAGTGCGTCCGGCTGCAGCATTACCAGCCCCACACACACCGCGACCAGCACGAGGAGTGCGCCCCCGATCAGGTCCGGCCGTCCGGGCGCGGACCGGCCGCGGTCGCGCGTGCGCAGCCGCCCGATGCCGGCCGCGAGCAGCAGACCGCCGACCAGGTTGAGCCAGAAGATGTCGCGCCACGAACCCAGTGCGAGCACCACCGCCCCCAGCAAGGGTCCCAGGACGCTGCCCAGCTCCTGCACCGCACCCACCACGCCGAGCGGGACACCACGTCTGTGCACCGGCCAGAGGTCGGCGACCAGGGCCAGCGTCGCCGGCACCAGGCCGCCGCCACCCACGCCCTGCACGAACCGGCCGACGACCATCGAGGTGAGGTCGTACGCCGCGGCGGTGACCAGGGAGCCGCTTGCGAAGACGAGCAGGGATCCCACGAGCACCGGCACGCGGCCGCGCACGTCGGCGATGCGCCCGACCAGCGGTAGCACCGCCACGTAGCCGAGCAGGAAGCCGGACACGATCGGTGCCGCACGCTGCAGCTCGTTGGAGGCGAGACCTGCCCCGGCCATCATGTCCGGCAGGGCCAGGACCACCACGTAGGTGTCGGCGGCGGCGAAGGCCACCGCCGTGGCCGCCAGCGCGAGCAGCAGCCGAGGCGAACGTGGCGCGGCCGCGCTCTGGACCGTGCCCGGCCCGGTCACGGCAGCTGGATGTCCACGGGCTCGTCGGACGCGTCGACTCGCAGGTCGTACGTGACGTCGGCACCACCGGGGTAGAACGGGCCGGTGATGGTCGCGCTGCGCAGCACGTCACCGTCGGTCAGCTCGTAGGTCACGTCGAAGCTGGCCTGCTCATCCGCGGTCGGTACCACCGTCTGCACCGCGGCACCCGGCAGAGTGCCGCTCACCTGGGTCAGCACCGCCGAGCCGTCCCGGGTCTGCTCGCCCTCGACGGGATCGACGGTCGAGGTGAGGAAGCCGGACACCCCGGTGTTGGGGTCGAAGAAGTCGGCCGGGTCGGGGGCACCGACCGTCGCCGGGTCGAAGGGGATGAACCCGGGGACGAAGCCCAGCTTCGCCCTCAGCTGGCCGCCGGTCGAGACCACCTCGGCGTCTTGGTTCTGGCCCTGGACCGAGACGGTCACGTCTCCGTCGAAGGAGGGCGCATGGGTGCCCACGCCGGTGGCCGACACCAGACCGGTGGTGCCGGAGGGCAGCTGGTCGGTCGAGAGGTCGATGTTGATGCTGGCCGCCTCGTCGAGGGCGGTCTTGGCGGTGTCCAGGCGATCCTGCACGGTGCGGTCGGGCTCGGCGGGGTCGTCGCTGCACGCGGTGAGCGCCACCGCCCCGATCAGCAGGCTCAGCAACAGGCGGAGCAACCGTCCGGGCAACAGACCGGGCGACAAACCGGGCGACAAACCGGGCGACAGGCTGAGCACCGTCCGCAGCAACGGACCGCGCGTGGGGGACGGGTGCACGACAGTCAGACTATCGGGCCCTCGGTGCGCACCGGCCCACCCAGCGCGACCACGGGCTGCTCGAGCGGAGTACCCGACCCGTCCCGGCGTCCTTGAGTGGTCGGGAGCTCCACCGGTGCCCCGCTGCTGGCGGCGGCCAGGGGCGGGGACTGGCCGGCCCAGGCCAACTGGAGCACAGACTCGTCGCGCAGGAACCGGTGACACCGCACCCCGCCGGTGGCGCGGCCCTTGCCGGGATACTCCGCGAACGGGGTCACCTTCACCGTGCCCGGCTCGGTGCCGGGCAGGGCCGCCCCGGAACCGGCGACGGTGACGACGACGGCGTCGTCGCCTGGTCGCAGTGCTCCGAAGAAGACGACGTGCGCCTGCGGCGACACCTTGGCCCCCGCCACGCCGCCCCCGGCGCGGCCCTGCGCACGCACCGCCGAGACGTCGAAGTGCAGCAGCTGCGCGTCGCTGGTCACAAAGCACAGCTCTGTCTCGTCGGCGCCTACCTCCTGGGCACCGACGACGGTGTCGTCGTCGGCCAGCCGGACGACCTCCCAGGTGTCCTTGTTGCTCGGGTGGTCCGGCTGCACGCGCTTGACGACCCCGGTGGCGGTACCGAGGACGAGGCCGGGACCGTCCTGGTCGAGACCGGTGAGGCACCGGACCTTTTCACCGGGCGCGAGGGCGAGGAACTCCGTGACCGGCGCGCCGCCTTGCAGGTGCGGCGCCACGGCGGTGTCGGGCAGTGCGGGCAGATCGAGCACCACAAGCCGGTGCACTCGGCCGAGGCTGGTAAGCACACCCACCTGACCACGCGCGGTGGCGCGGACGGCGGAGATCACGAGGTCGTGCCGAGCGCGGGCTCCACCGGTCGTGCGGGGCGCGACCCCCGACCGGGCCAACAGACCGGCAGAGCTGAGCAGCACCAGGCAGGGGTGGTCGGTGACCTCGAGCGGTTCCCTCGCGGAGACGGGCTGCCCGGCCGACTCGAGCAGCACCGTGCGGCGGGGCGTGCCGTGTTCTCGGGCCACCTGAGCCAGCTCGTCGGACACGAGCGCCCGCAGCCGATCGTGGTCGGCGAGGATCCCGTCCAGGTCGCGGATGCGCTCGCCGAGGTCGTCACGCTCGCGCTCCAGCTCCAGCCGGGACAGCCGGGTCAGCCGCCGCAACGGCATGTCGAGGATGTACGTGGCCTGCTCACGGGAGAGGTCGAAGACCTGCACCAGGCGGCCGCGAGCGGTCTCGGCATCGTCGCTGGAGCGGATCAGCTGCACCACCTCGTCGATGCCGAGCAGGGCCACGAGCAGGCCGGCGACCAGGTGCAGCCGGTCCGCGGCCCGGCCGCGCCGATGGCTGCTGCGCCGGCGCACCACCTCGATGCGGTGGTCGCGGTAGACCTGCAACAGCTCGCGCAGTCCGAGCGTGCGGGGCTGGCCGTCGACCAGCGCGACGGCGTTGACGCCGAACGACTCCTCCAGCGGCGTCTGGCGGAACAACTGCTCGAGCAGGGCTTCGGGGTGGAAGCCACTCTTGACCTCGATCACGAGCCGCAGGCCGTGGGCGTGGTCGGTGAGGTTCTTGACGTCCGCGATGCCGGTGAGCTTCTTGGTCTGGACGAGTACCTT
>JBBSMD010000107.1:0-7299 GCA_038233355.1 Propionibacteriales bacterium | reverse complement strand
CTTCCGCCTCGGAGCCGCCGAGACGAGCCGAGCCGTGCAGGAGCTCGTCGAGGTCGGTGAGCTGCTGCCAGCGCAGGTGCAGGGGTGGGACCGGCCGGCATACCTGCACGCGCAGGCTCGGACGCCGCGGCGGGTGGCCGCCCGTACCCTGCTCAGCCCCTTCGACCCTTTGGTCTTCGAGCGGGTCCGTACGCACGCGCTGTTCGGTTTCCGGTACCGGCTGGAGATCTACGTGCCCCAGCACCAGCGAGTGCACGGCTACTACGTGCTGCCGTTCTTGCTGGGCGACCAGCTGGTGGCCCGCGTCGACCTCAAGGCCGACCGGCCGAGCCGGCAGTTGCTGGTCCGAGCCGCGCACGCCGAGTCCGACGCGCCACCAGCCGTCGCGGCCGAGCTGGCGGCCGAGCTCGTCCGAACCGCTACCTGGCAGCGGCTCGACGACGTGGTCGTCGAGCCGCGTGGTCGGCTGGCACCGCAGCTGGCGGCCGAGCTGCGCGCGGCGCTGCGCCGGCAGTGAGGGCGGCGGGTGACGGTGCGGGCGGCGCCACGACCGCCGACGGTGGCGCGGCGGTGAGACCGGGGTGGCCCCGGTCCAATAGGACCGCACCGGGGCCACCCCGATCCAACGGGTCGCGGCACCTACGCCACCCAGTGGGACCCCCCTGGCTATCGGGGCCTCTCGCACGCGGAGTACCGGGACGTGTGCAACCCGCCGCGCGTCGTGACACTTCGACGGCCCACCGCGGGTGCTCGGGTCGCACGTCGAACCCGATGCGGCCCGCGACACCACCGCCGAGCCGGCGCGCCGGCGACCGGAACAGGCCGGCTGGCTCCTGCAGCCCGTCATCCTGTACGTCATCGAGCCGCACGGCAACTGGCGCCGACGGTCGCGCAGTAGCCGCGCGGAGGTAGGCGGACAAGACCACCGCCCAGCCGGAGTCGATGTCTACGATGGACAGGCACGCCACCGGCTGCGCCGAGCGTGTGCACCTTCGTCAGCGAACCCTGGGAGTCCGTCACCGTGGCACTGCTCGACAAGATCCTGCGCATGGGCGAGGGCAAGATCCTGCGCTCCTTGCAGACGGTGGCCGACCAGGTCAACGCGCTGGAAGACGAGTACACCTCGTTGAGTGATGCCGAGCTGCGCGGACTGACCGACGAGTTCAAGGAGCGGATCGCCGGCGAGGAGAGCCTCGACGACCTCATGCCGGAGGCCTTCGCCACGGTGCGGGAGGCGGCCCGCCGGGTGCTGGGGCAACGGCACTTCGACGTGCAGGTGATGGGCGGTGCGGCGCTGCACCTGGGCAACATCGCCGAGATGCGCACCGGCGAGGGCAAGACGCTGGTCGCGACGATGCCGACCTACCTCAACGCCCTGACCGGCAAGGGCGTGCACGTGGTCACCGTCAACGACTACCTGGCCCGCTACCACGCCGAGTGGATGGGCCGGGTCTACCACTTCTTGGACCTGAGCGTCGGCTGCATCCTGGCCGGCATGTCCCCCGCCCAGCGCCGGGAGGCCTACGCCGCCGACGTCACCTACGGCACCAACAACGAGTTCGGTTTCGACTACCTGCGCGACAACATGGCCACCTCGCTGGAGGAGTGCGTGCAGCGCGGACATGCGTACGCCATCGTCGACGAGGTCGACTCGATCCTCATCGACGAGGCCCGCACCCCGCTGATCATCTCCGGGCCCACGCAGGACGAGGTCAAGTGGTACGGCGAGTTTGCCGCCATCGTCGCACGGCTGCAGCGAGAGACCGACTACGAGGTCGACGAGAAGAAGCGCACGGTCGCGGTGCTCGAGCCGGGCATCGAGCAGGTCGAGGACCACCTCGGCATCGACAACCTGTACGACTCGGTGAACACCCCGCTCATCAGCTTCCTCAACAACGCCATCAAGGCCAAGGAGCTGTTCCGAAACGACAAGGACTACGTCGTGATGAACGGGGAGGTGCTCATCGTCGACGAGCACACCGGCCGCATGCTGGAGGGGCGTCGCTACAACGAGGGCCTGCACCAGGCCATCGAGGCCAAGGAGCGGGTCCGCATCCGCGAGGAGTACCAGACCCTGGCCACCATCACCTTGCAGAACTACTTCCGGCTCTACGACAAGCTCGCCGGCATGACCGGCACCGCCATGACCGAATCCAGCGAGTTCGACAAGATCTACAGGCTCGGTGTCGTCGAGATCCCCACCAACAAGCCGATGATCCGCGACGACCAGGCCGACCTGGTCTACCGCACCGAGGAGTCGAAGTTCGGCGCGGTGGTCGACGACATCACCGAGCGGCACGAAGCCGGTCAGCCGGTGCTGGTGGGCACCACGAGCGTGGAGAAGTCCGAGCTGCTGTCCGGCATGCTCACCCGCCGCGGAGTCGCGCACGAAGTGCTCAACGCCAAGCAGCACGAACGCGAGGCCTCCGTCGTGGCGATGGCCGGCCACAAGGGTGCGGTGACGGTCGCCACGAACATGGCCGGTCGCGGGACCGACATCATGCTGGGTGGCAGCGTGGAGTTCCTCGCCGACGCTGAGCTGCGCAAACAGGGTCTGGACCCGCTCGAGGACTCCGAGGCGTACGAGGCGGCCTGGCCGCGGACGCTGGCCTCCATCGAGGGGCAGGTGGCCCTGGAGCACGACGAGGTGAGCAAGCTGGGTGGACTCGCCGTGATCGGCACCGAGCGCCACGAATCGCGGCGCATCGACAACCAGCTGCGCGGCCGGTCCGGCCGCCAGGGCGACCCAGGGGTCAGCCAGTTCTACCTCTCGCTCGAGGACGACCTGATGCGGCTGTTCAAGTCCGACTGGGTCGACTGGGTTCTCACCACGATGAAGATCCCCGACGACGTGCCGATCGAGAACAAGCGGGTCACCAACGCGATCGCCTCTGCGCAGGGGCAGGTCGAGGCGCAGAACTTCGACATGCGCAAGAACATCCTGAAGTACGACGACGTGATGAGCCGTCAGCGCGAGGTCATCTACGCCGAGCGTCGGCTGGTGCTGGCGGGTCAGGACCTGCACGGTCAGGTGACCGACATGGTCCGCGACGTCACCGCGGCCTATGTGCACGCCGCCACCGACGGGTTCGCGGAGGAGTGGGACCTCGACCAGCTCTGGACCGCGCTGGGCACGTTGTACCCGGTCGGTCTCGACCGCGACCAGGTCATCGACGGCGCCGGAGGCGTCGACGGGCTGGAACGCGACGAGCTGGCAGAGCAGGTCGTCGCCGACGCGCTCGCCTCCTACGAGCGGCGCGAGGAGCAGCTCGGCAGCGAGGTGATGCGCGAGCTGGAGCGGCGCGTGCTGCTCAGCGTGCTGGACCGCAGGTGGCGCGAGCACCTGTACGAGATGGACTACCTGCGCGAGGGCATCGGGCTGCGCGCCTACTCCCAGCGCGACCCGCTGGTGGAGTACCAGCGCGAGGGCTTCGAGCTGTTCACCGCGATGATGGACGCCATCAAGGAGGAGTCGGTCGGCTATCTGTTCAACGTCGAGGTGCAGGTGGAGGAGCCGGCGCCGCGGGACGCCCAGCTGGCCGCCAGCGCCGAGGGACTCGGGGTCCAGGCGGTGAGCCTGCTCGGTGCTCCGGCAGCCGCCGGAGCCACCAGCACGGTGGGCGCCGGAGCCGCCGCGGGTGCCGTCGGCGGGGCGGCGGTCGCTGCCGACGGCTCGGAGTCGATGGTCGACCGGAGCCAGGCCGGCGCGGTCGGTGACGAGTCGTCCGGAGCCGCGTCGGAGGGGCTCGCGGGGGTCGGCGAGCCCAGCGCCGACGAGGTCGTGGAGCCGGCCGTGACCGAAGGCGCCGAGCCGCCGGCTCCGCGGGTGCGCGCCAAGGGGCTCGATGTGCCCAAGCGTCCGCAGCGGCTGTCCTACGCCGCACCCAGCCTCGACGGCGAGGAGGGTCAGCACGCCGTGCTCGACGACGCGGCCGACGAGTACTCCGGCGTCAGCCGCAACGACCCGTGCCCATGCGGCTCGGGACGCAAGTACAAGCGCTGCCACGGCGACGCCGCAGCGCGCGCGGCTCGTGGCTCGGTGTGACCGGCACCACCTCCGCAGCGACCCCGGCACCGTGCCACCCGTAGGGTCGGTACTGCCGGCCAAGGTCAGGACCAGGTGACCGCGGCGGCGACCCAGCGCTCGTCGGGGACTCGCTGCAGGACCCCGCCGGTGTGCACCCGCCTTGCGCCGACCCGCCGCTCGAGACGCAGGGCGAGCGCGGTCGAACGGGGACCGTGACTGACGCGGGCGGCCACCTCCACGACGCCGTCGGCCGGTTGGCTCAGGTGCACGGTGGCGACCTTGGCCCGACGTCGCCGCGCCGGTGCCGCCGCGGCCCCACCCGGCTCTGCGGCTGGCTGGCAGCCGTGGAGCGCGAGCACTCGGTGGTGCAGCTGCTCGTAGACCTCCGCGGTGGTCCAGCGCACGAGCTGGGTCAGTGAGCGGTCGCCGGCGACGATCTCCACGAGCGCCTGGGCCAGGCCGCAGGCCTGGGCGCGTACGGCCTCCAACGAGGGCTGCTGCGGCTCAGCGCAGTGGGTGTGCTCTCCCGGGAGCGGAACCAGCACCAGCCTCGCCGGCGTGTCGGTGACAGCGGTCGTGTGGTGGCCGTGCGAGTGCCACGCCGCGAGTGCCAGCGCGCTGCTGCCGTCGGTGCTGAGGCCGGGCTGGCCGAGTCGTCGCAGGTCGAGGTCCGGAACCGGTGTGGTCATCGCGTCTCCTGGTGGCTGGGCGGGCGGGACATGCCGGCAGACCCCTCAAGGGCGCCGGTCGAGGGGACGGACGGTGGTGCCCGGCGGTGGCCGCAGCCAGGTTCCCGGGATCAGCAGGTCGGGGTCGGCGCCGATGGTCGTCTGGTTGACGCGGTACCAGCGGGCGCAGACGCGCGCGACCCGGGCCGGGTCGGCGTCCGCCGGCAGCGAGGCCACGGCGAACGCCCACAGCGTGTCGCCAGGTCGCACCTGGACGCTCGGGTCGGCTCGCCGATGCCAGCCGCCGCTCGGGCGGTCGGGGAGCCTGAGGCCGTCGAGAACCTGGACGGCAGGACCGGCACGACCACCGGGCGGACCAACCGCCTGACCCCCGGGCGGACCAACCGCCTGGCCCCCGGCCGGACCAACGCCGGGATCTGCGGCCGGACGTATCGCCGGTGCGGCTGTGGCAGCGGACACGGCACTGCGCGGGTGCTCTGGTGAGCCGCAGGCGTCACCGGACACGGCCACCGCCGGTGCAGCCAGCACACCAACGCCGGCCAGGGCCAGCACGGTCGTACGCCAGCACCGCGGCGCGCACAGGCCGGCCAGCCGGCGGGTCGCGTCCCGACCGACCCACCGCAGCTCACCGAGGAGCGTGACGATCGCGCCGACGAGCAGCCAGATCACGCACCCCGCGCCCAGCACTTGTGCCAGGGCGACGACGGCAAGCGTCGCGACCGGGGCGTCGGCGGCCACCACGAGACTTCTCATGCCGGCGGCGAGCGAGCGTGTGGCCGTCACCGTCGCGACCGCGGCACCAGCAGACAACGCCAGCACACCCGGCCAAACCGACCAACGACGTCGGTCGTGGCCGAGTACCGGGCTGACGAGTGAGGTCGGTCGCGGTGTCGGCTTGGCTGTCACTACCGCTCACCGACCCTTTTGATAGCCTTTGGCTGTCTTTGCTAGTTGTACGCTGCTCAGATGCACTTTGACAAGCGTTGATCCACAACGAAGATGGCCGGCTCCGGGCCTCGGCCAGGAGCCTCCTGGTGCGCTCACGGGGCTTGCTAAGGCTCTGTTGTCGCGCCCTGCCGCATTCGGCTGTGCCCTGCGCAAAGACGCCGTACCTTGCGCGGATGCGGTGGGAGGAGCTCTTCAACGACCTCGAGACGGACGCCGAGGGGTTGGCGCTACGCGACCGGGATGCCGAGATCGCCGAGCGGACGCGAGCCGAGCTGGCGGCGATCGGTGTGCTCGACAGGTTGCGGGCGGGTGTCGGGGACGCGGTGATCCTGCAGGTGCTCGGTGTCGGCCGGCTCGAGGGGCGACTGCGCCGGTTGACACCGACGTGGCTTCTGCTGGACGCCGACGGGCGGCACGGCTGGGCCGTCTCGGTCGACGCGCTCACTGGTGTGGAGGGGTTGACGAGCGCAGCCGCTCCGGGCGAGTCGGCCCGGTCGGTGGCCACGCGCACCACGTGGTCGAGTGCCTTTCGAGTGTTGTCGCGCGACCGTGAGCTGGTGGTGGTCTACCGTGTCGACGGCACCAGCGTGCGTGGCCTTCCGGCGCGGGTGGGTCGCGACTTCGTGGAGATGTGGCGGCTCGACGAGGAGACGCCCGGGCCGCCCCCGGCACGGGCGGCCCGTCGCTCGACCGTCGTCCCGTTCCGGGCGGTCGCCGCGGTCGCGCTGCAGACCGGCGCAGCATGACCCGGGACGACCTGCACGCTCCCCGCGCATCACGGAGCGTCGGCGGTGTCGTCACTCTCCCGAAACGGGTGGCTGCTGATGTAGTGCTCGGTCGCCGCGTACTGCCGCTCGATGTAGGCCTCGAGCTCAGTGCGCTCGACCCGCCACTGGCCGCGTCCGCCGATCTGGATGGCCCGCAGCTCCTTGCGGCGGACCATCGCGTACGCCTGGGACACAGACACCGCGAGCACCTCGGCGACATCGGTCAGCGTCATGAAGCGCGGCTCCTCGGACCCCAACGGCATGCACCAAGTCTGCCAGTGCGGCACCGGCGGGCGACCGTCCCGCAGCCAGCTGTGGCGACCGCTGGGGACGGGTGCCGGCTGTGGACAACATCTGGACGCCGGGCCGTATCTCCCCACACTGGGCAGATGCCCGCACTCACTCGTACGCGACACAGCCCGGCTTCCCGCCCGCGGGGCGCAACCGGCGCGGTCGCGCCGTCGACGCCCGCCGAACGGCTCTCCCGCTCGCGGTGGCGGCAACCACGCCTCGTCATCGGGGTGCTGCTGGTGACCGCGGCCGTGGTGCTCGGCAGCCGGGTCCTCAGCGCTCTGGACGACAGCACGATGGTCTGGCAGGTGCAGGCCGCGGCCAGCGCGGGCAGCCCCGTCGCTGCTCTGGACGTGCGACCGGTCTCCGTGCGCTTCGACGACCCCGAGGCACAGGCGGCCTACCGGGTGGCCGACCAGCCCTTGCCGGCGGACGGGGTGGTCGCCCGCGATCTTGCGCCGGGCCAGCTGCTCGCGTCGGCCGACCTGCGGGCCGAGACCGACGACAGCGTCGCTCAACTGCCCCTCGACGTCCCGTCCGGGTCCGTCCCAGCCGACCTCACGGTCGGAGACCGGGT
>JBBSMD010000106.1:0-7338 GCA_038233355.1 Propionibacteriales bacterium | reverse complement strand
CCGTACATCGGGTCGACCTGGCGGTAGTCGGTCACGTCGTAGCCGTGGTCGGCCTGCGGGGAGAGGTAGAACGGCGTCAGCCAGATGGCGTCGACGCTCAGGTCGGCGAGGTACGGCAGGCGCGAGGTGATGCCGGCGATGTCACCGATGCCGTCGCCGTCGGAGTCGGCGAAGCTGCGGACGTAGATCTGGTAGCAGACCGCGGAGCGCCACCACGGTGCGTCGGTCGGCTGCGGGGAGGGGGGCGCGGGCATGGGTGGCCTTCAGGGTTGGCGGAGCTGGCGGGCAGGCGGCAGCACGCAGGTTGGCGGAGCTGGCCGGCAGGCGGCAGCACGCAGGTTGGCGGGGCGGCGTCAGTCTGTCGCACGACGACCGCGTCAGGCGGCCAGGGCCTGCGCCGCGACCCGCAGATCGGCGACGAAGGCGGCGTACGCGGCGTCGTGCGCCTCACCTCGCGGCGTCCGCAGGACCGCCGACGGGTGCACGGTCCCCATCAGCCAGCCGGCGCGCACCGTCGCGGTGTCGTCCTCGACCTGTGGCTGGCGGGGAATGAGCTGACCGCGCTGCCGCGTCACCCGAAACGAGGGGCCCAGCAGCGACCGCCCCGCGCTGGCGCCGAGGCACACCACGACCTCGGGGTCGACCACGGCGAGCTCGGCGCTCAGCCAGGGGCGGCATGCGTTCAAGTGGGCCAGTTCGGGGGTCTGGTGCAGGCGCCGCCTGGGTGTCGGGGTGAACCGGAAGTGCTTGACCGCGTTGGTCACGTAGGTGTCCTCGCGGTCGATGCCCGCCGCGTCGAGAGCCCGGTCGAGCAGCCGACCGGCCGGGCCGACGAACGGTGCACCGGCCCGGTCCTCGGCATCACCGGGCTGCTCACCGACCAGCGCGAGCCGGGCGCTGGCCGACCCGGCGGAGAAGACGACTTGCGTCGCCGGACGGTAGAGCTCGCAGCCCTCGCACTGGGTGGCGGCCGCCCGCAGCTGGTCGAGCCCGGCGCCGGGCAGGACCCAGCGCTGCGCGCCGGGGCGCTGCTCGTCGCTCACGCCGAGCGAGCCTAGCCGTCCGGTTCACGGCCGGGTCGGCTCACCGCAGACCTCACCGGCAGACCTCGGCGGCAGCCCCCACCGGCGGCCCTCACCGGGAGACTTCAGCGGGAGACCTCGGCGTAGCGTTCGAGGGCTTCACGCCGCTCCTGCGCGTGGTCCACGATCGGCGCCGGATAGTCCGGCGGCGCGTCGGCGCCGAGCCGCCACGGCTCGTGCACCGCCGGCCCCCCGATGCCGACCAGCTCAGGGACGTAGCGGCGCACGTAGTCACCGTTCGGGTCGTACGTGCGGCCCTGGGTGACCGGATTGAAGACGCGGAAGTAGGGGGCGGCGTCGGTGCCGGAGCCGGCCGTCCACTGCCAGCCGTGCATGTTGGACGCGAGGTCGCCGTCGACCAGCCAGCGCATGAAGTGGCGAGCGCCCACCTGCCAGGCCAGGTGCAAGTCCTTGACCAGGAAGCTCGCCACCAGCATGCGCATGCGGTTGTGCATCCAGCCCTCGGCCCGCAGCTGGCGCATGGCCGCGTCGACGATCGGGAAGCCGGTACGCCCCTCGCGCCAGGCGGCCAGCTCCGACCCCGGCTCGTCGTAGCGGATCGCGTCGAACGCGGGCCGGTAGTGCGCACGGGCCGAGTCCGGTCGGTGCCACACCACGTCGGCGTAGAACTCTCGGAACGCGATCTCTCGGCGGTACGCCTGCACACCCTTGCCCCGGCCGGTCAGGTCGGCCAGCAGCGTACGCGGGTGGAGCTCGCCCCACTTCAGCCGCACCGACATGTGCGAGGTGGCGTCGAGGTCGGGTCGGTTGCGGTCGTCGGCGTACCCCTCGACACCCGACTCGAACCACCGCCGCCAGTCGCGACGGGCGGCGGCCTCACCGGCCGTCGGCAGTCGTAGCCCGTCGGGCAGGTCGACGCGCGGCAGGTCGACCGAGTCGAGCGGTCGCCGCCACGGCACGGCACGCGGGGAGTGCGGGGGGCGACGCCAGCCGTGCTCGGCCCAGCCGCGCGCGAAGGGCGTGTAGACCTGGTACGGCGTGCCGTCACCCTTCACCACCCGACCCGGTGCGACCGCGTAGGGACTGCCGGTGCGGACCAGCTCGACGCCGTGCCCGGCGAGGGCTCGCGCGACCCGCCGGTCACGCTCGCGGCCGTACGGACCGAAGTCGGCGGCGACGTGCACGCTGCTCGCTCCCGCGGCCCGCGCGACGGCCACCACCTCGCGGACCGGGTCACCGGAGCGCAGCTGCCACCCACCCATCCGCTCGCCCAGATCGGCGAGGCTGGCCATGAGGTACGCCCGGCGCGACGGCCCGGCCGGGTCCCACAACGCGGGGTCGAGGACGAAGAGCGGCACGACGCCGTCGCGACCGGCGTCGACGGCGGCGCGCAGCGCCGGGTTGTCGGCGAGGCGCAGGTCGCGGCGAAACCACATGACCGAGGTGCCCACCGGTTCATCGTGGCCGAGGGGCCGCCTCGGCGCTCGTCGAGAGCCGACTGGGCCGCAGGATGGGCAAGAATGACCGGGTGAGCGACCTGATCGACACCACGGAGATGTACCTGCGGACGATCTACGAGCTAGAGGAGGAGGGCATCCTTCCGTTGCGCGCCCGCATCGCCGAACGGCTGCACCACAGCGGGCCTACGGTCAGCCAGACGGTGGCGCGGATGGAGCGTGACGGGCTGGTCAGCGTCGAGGGTGACCGCCACCTGGAGCTCTCCCCGCATGGTCGCCGACTCGCGGTGCGGGTCATGCGCAAGCACCGACTGGCCGAGACGCTGCTCACCGACGTCATCGGGCTCGACCTCGAGCTGGTGCACGAGGAGGCGTGCCGCTGGGAGCACGTGATGAGCGAGACCGTCGAGCGGCGCCTGCTCGCCCTCCTCGACCACCCCACCCGCTCGCCGTACGGCAACCCGATCCCCGGGCTCGACGAGCTGGGCGAGCCCGGCCCGGAGGAGGAGTTCCTCGACGGGGTCGTGCCGATGACCGAGGTGCTCGGTGCGCGTCCGGTCACCGTGCAGGTCCAGCGCATTTCCGAGCCGGTGCAGACCGACCAGGTGGTCATGTCGGCCCTGCGCAGGGTGGGTGCCCTTCCGGGCGAGGACGTGGCCGTCTCGCGCGGCCCCGGGGGCGTGGTGGTGGCCGCCGGCGGGGAGAGCGCCGAGATCGACGAGTCGGTCGCGGCGCACCTGTTCGTCACGGCGCTGGCGGCCGTCGCGGGCGCGCCGGGCTGATCCACCACCCCGTCCTTGCCCTCACCAACAGGCGCATCGAGGAGCTCGGGGCGCGCCCGCGGCGACGGGTGCAGGGTTGGCTCGCCTGGCTCGACGGCACCGAGGCGATTCGTTCGGCGCCACAGTCAGGTGTGCCTGTCACTCTCGGGAGGCGAGCGGGTTGTGCCAGGAGATTTCGGTGAACCTGGCAAAGTCCGTGTCCGCCGAACAGATGGTCAAGCCGTGCTGCAGCGCGAGCGCTGCCAAGTGAGCGTCATGCACGAGTCCGGCGCGAACGTGGTGGCCGACCAGGAGGTCTCGAAGGACGCTGCCATGGGTCGGCGTGGGCATCGGGACCCAGACGAGCGGGCTGTCCAGCCAGTCTTGGACAAGGCTCCACGCTTGTTCGACGGCCAGTGGCCGGGGGAGTACTCGGGCGTTCGTGGTCAGGCGCAGAAACGCGGTGAGTGACTCCCAGGGCATGCCAACCCGTCGTACTCCGTTGAGCTGGTCGGTCAGCCAGGCGCGGGTTCGGCGGTGGAAGGGACTGGTCGCGTCAGCGGCGTAGATCAGGAGGTTCGCATCGATCAGCATCAGCGGTGAGCTGGACCCTCGGCGATCTCCAAGGCCTCACCAACGTTGCCCACGTCCACCGACAGGTTCATGTCGACGGTCCGCTGCTGGAAGCGTGGGCGGCTGGGCTGGGCAGCGAGCCCGGCTCGGGCCAGTTGGTTGAGCGCCTGGCTCAGCCCGATGCCGCTTTCCCGCCGCGTCTGGGCAACCGCCGCAGCCACGTCCGAGTCGAGGGTGACCGTTGTACGCATACGAGCATGATAGCATCATGATGCAACATATCGAGCATCAGCGTGACGAGCTGCCGATAGGCGTACCGTAGGACCGGACGCCGGCGGGTCCGGCCTCACCCCATCGCGCCCACCGGTTCGGGGCGGAAGTCGGGGAAGACGCGGGTCGAGTCGAGGTCGGGGAACCGGCTGCGCACCACCTCGGTGAGCACGCTGCGGTAGTCGCGGGTGACGGCCAGGTCGCCGGCGACGACCTGCTTTGGTCCCAAGCCGGGCCACGGCCCGTGCACCCGTCCGCCGCGCACGCCGGCACCGAGCAGCAGCATGCAGTTGCCGTAGCCGTGGTCGAGCCCGCCGGCGCCGTTCTCGGCGACCCGGCGCCCGAACTCGCTCACCGTGACGACGGTCACCCGGTCGGCCAGGCCGCCCAGGTCGGTGAAGAACGCCGCGAGCGACCTGGCGAGCTCCGAGACCATCGTGCGCATGGCGCCCCACTCCAGGGTCCCGAGCTGGGTGTGCATGTCCCAGCTGCCACAGTCCACCGTCACCACCCGGGTGCCCACGTCGGCGCGGATCAACGTGGCGGTCTGCGCCATCGTCGCGCCCAGGTCACCCTTTGGGTACACCGCACCGTGCCGCGGTCGGGCCGGCGCGGCGAGGGAGTCCAGCCGCTGCGTGGTCGCGAGCGCGGTTCGCACCCCCTGTCCGAGGGGTCCTCCCGCGCGGTCCCACGTGCGGTGCAGCGCCCCCCGCTGGCGACGGCGTGACTTCGCGTCATGGCTGGCGAGGGACAGGTCGTGCAACGACCTGAGACCGAGGACCGGTGCCGGTCCGTAGAGCGACGTCGGTACGATCGTGCCACCGAGCTGGACAGCCTCGGCCGGGTCGTGCAGAGCACCGAGCCCCACCAGGCGGTTGATCCAACCGCGCCGTTCCGACGTGCCGGGGTCGGCGTCCTCGATCGCCTCCATCGCCTGAAAGTGGCTACGGTTCGGTTGGGGCAGCCCCACCGCGTGCACGGCCGCGAAGGACCGTTGGCGCCACATGGGCAGCAGCGGCGCAAAGCCCGGGTGCAAGCCGAACATCGCGTCCTTGGCCAGCAGCCTGCCGTTCGGCACCCCGATGCGTGGTCGCAAGGTATCGAGCCGCTCCTCCCCGTGCGGCACCACCAGGCTGAGCCCGTCGGCGCCACCGCGCAGGCTCAGCAGCACCACGACGTTGCGGTGGCCGGTGGCACCGAAGGCGACCTGCCGGTGCACGTCGCCGAGCACGCTGCTCAGCACTCCGGCCCCGGCGGCGCCGGCCATGCCACCGAGCAGCCGCCGTCTCGACACGGCGAAGTCGCGACATCCGCAAGGCGCCGCTTCGGCCGGTGCCGACGGCGCGTCGGTCATCTCGTCAGTCGTCGCGTCAGTCATCGAGTCGGTCATCTCATCGGTCATTGGGGTGTCTCCCACTACCGGGTCATGTGGGCAGGGCTGTCGAGCACCGTCGCGAGCAGGGGCACCATCCGCCAGTCCGGGAGGTCGTCCTCGTGCCGCACTCGGTAGCCCAGCGGCAGTTCCAGGCGGGCCGAGACCGCCTCCTTCAGCGTTTTCGTCGCCGGTCGCGCCAGCACCTGCACCGCCACCGCGTCGACGACCTCACCGAGTCGAGCCGGCAGTCGGGGCAACCACGACGTGGGTGGGCGGTAACCCACGTCGTGCGTGGGGTAGAACCCGCCCGCGATGTTCTTGTGCACGTCGAAGGAGTTGAGCACCCGGCTGACACCGGTCCAGGCCCGCGCCACGTCGGGGAAGCCGTCGGGCCGGCCCCAGTCGAAGGGGCGCTGACCCATGGCCGTCGTCTGGCCGAGCGCCGCTCTGGCGAAGCTGTCCCGCCGGGCCGGTGGCCGCGGTTGTACGCCGAGCACTCGCCAGGTTGCGACGGCGTCCTCGGCTGGCGTACGTACCTTCGCACCCACCGAGTCGCCGAAGGCCGGGTGCTGGACGAGCGCGCGCAGGGTCGCCTTGATGTCGGTGCCGGACACCGTGAACACCTTGGCCAGGTCGGTCACCAGGCTGGCGGGAGGCTCGTCGGCCACGAAGCGGACCGCCAGTCGGTGGGCCACCCGCCGCGCGGTCGCGGGATGGTGCGCCAGGTACCGCACGTATCGGCGGGCGAGGGCGCGACCGTCGCGGCCGGAGTTGGCGTCGCCAAAGTCGAGCACCCGCACCCGACCGACCCAGTGGTCTAGCGGGGAGTAGGCGGCGTGGTAGCTGCCGAAGACGTCGACCAGCCAGCCGGTGAGGATCAAGGCGGAGTCACGCACCTCCTGCTCGGAGTAGTCGAGGTCCACCCCCACGGTGTGCAGCTCGAGCAGCTCGCGGCCGAGGTTCTCGTTGGGCTTGGCGGCGGTGGACCGGGCGTTGTCGAGATAACAGCCCATGGCCGGGTGCAGGACGCACGCGACCAGCAGGTCGTCGAAGCGACCGAGGGCGTGGGCGCGCACCACCTGGTCGTAGCGCGCCCGCCACGGCCAGGACTTGCGCTCTGGGGCCGGGACGTGCAGCAGGTTGGACCAGAAGTCGGTCATGGTCTCGTGCAGCTGACGCTGGCTGAGCAGCCGGCGCATCAGTGTCCAGCGGGCAAGGTCGGCGGAGACCTCCCAGCCTTCCTGGCCCCCCCGCTCGGCGGTCCGGGCCAGTTCGCCGGGTGCGCGGCGCACGCTGGGGAACCAGTTGGTGACCCGGGCCGCGGCGTCGTCCCGGATGCGCCCGGGGTGCAGCTGGTGCTCGAACCACGCCGACGCGCCGCCGGCACGCTGGCTCTGCGCGACCAGCTCGGGGGTCACCCCGTACGAGAACCGGCTCAGTAGGTGACGCTGAGTGGTCGGAAGGGTGCGCACCGCACAACGCTAGGACCGGGGGACCCGCGACGGGCGGCGTCGGGCCAGGAGTGCCTACTCGTCGGGGTCTCGCTCAGCCGTTCGACCCCCGCGCGGCGCCATCGGTACGAAGCCGCTCGTGCGCTCGGCGTACTGCCGGTAGCCCGGTCGGCGCGAGTGCATGTCCTTCTCCAACGTCGCCTTGCCCGTGCCACCGACCAGCAGGTACGTCATGAGCAGTGGACAGGCGACCGCGGCCAGGCCCGGCCACGACGACGCGGCGACGAGCCAGATGCCCCACCACACGCAGGCGTCACCGAAGTAGTTGGGATGCCGGGTGTAGCGCCACAGGCCCCGGTCCATCACCTGGCCGTGGTTGTCCGGGTCGTCGACGAACCGCGCCAGCTG
>JBBSMD010000105.1:0-7370 GCA_038233355.1 Propionibacteriales bacterium | reverse complement strand
CCTGCCGTGCGGCCGTCCTGCTGCGCGGCGCCGAGAACGACATGGGCCAGCCGCGGATCGCGATCCAGGTCGCGGCCTCGGAGGCCGGATACGCCGCGGAGACGACCAACCAGGTGCGCGCTCTGGCCGACGAGCACAACGTCTTCCGGGGCCAGGTGCTGTCGTTCAGCCGGGACGTCTTCGGCGACGACGCGACGCTGCTGCACTTCCACCCCCGCACCGCGCTGCCGCCGGAGTCGCTCATCCTGTCTCCGGCCACTCTGGCCGCGATCCGTCGCCAGGTGGTCGGCGTCGCCCGCCACAAGCAACAGCTGCTCGATGCCGGTCAGCACCTCAAGCGTGGCCTCCTGCTGCACGGGCCGCCGGGGGTCGGCAAGACGCACACGGTGCGCCACCTGATCGGTGAGCTGACCGGCACCACGGTGCTGTCGCTCAGCGGTGACTCGCTGGGTCTGGTGGCCGAGGCGTGTTCGGTGGCCCGGTCCTTGCAGCCGGCCATGGTAATCGTCGAGGACGTCGACCTCATCGCCGAGGAGCGCGTGCGGCGGGGCGGGCAGCACCCGCTGCTGTTCTCACTGCTCAACGAGATGGACGGCCTCGCCGAGGACGCCGACGTGGTGTTCCTGCTGACGACCAACCGCGCCGACCTGCTCGAGCCGGCCCTCGCCGCGCGTCCGGGGCGAGTCGACCAGGCGGTCGAGCTGACGCTGCCCGACGCGGACGGCCGCCGGCGGCTGTTCGCCCTCTACCAGAGCTCGCTCGAGGTGGACGAGTCAGCCGTGGCCACCGTGATCGACCGCACCGAGGGGGTCACGGCCTCGTTCCTGAAGGAGCTGCTGCGCCGGGCGGCGTTGCTGAGTGCTTCCCGGACGGAAGAGTCCGGGGCCACCCTGCGGGTCTCGGCCGACGAGCTGGTCGAGGCCCTCGACGATCTGCTCGACACCCGCAACGCGATGACCCGGGTCCTGCTGGGCGGCGAACCGCAGACGGCAGCGCTGTTGGAGACCCGGGTTGTCGAGGAGGCTGCCACTCCTGGCCGGTGGCGGCCGGGGCACGGATGAGCTGACCGCGGGTGCGGCCACAGCCGGCCCGGCGTGGGCGGCAGGACTTGTCGGTCGGCGTTGGTAATGTCGCGGCCGTGCGGGCGTACCTCGATCTTCTGCAGCGCGTCCTCGACGAGGGTGCCGCGAAGGACGACCGCACGGGGACCGGCACCCGCAGTGTGTTCGGTCACCAGATGCGCTTCGACCTCGCCGACGGGTTCCCGCTGGTCACCACCAAGAAGGTGCACGTGCGCTCGGTGGTGGGCGAGCTGCTGTGGTTCCTGCGCGGCGACACCAACGTCGCCTGGCTGCACGAGCACGGGGTGACGATCTGGGACGAGTGGGCCGACGCCGCCGGCGAGCTCGGCCCCGTCTACGGCTACCAGTGGCGCTCGTGGCCCACTCCGAGCGGTGAGCATGTCGACCAGCTGGCCCAGGTGGTCGAGCAGATCCGACGCGACCCCGACTCGCGCCGACACGTGGTGAGCGCCTGGAACGTCGCCGACGTCCCCGCGATGGCGCTGGCACCGTGCCACACGCTTTTCCAGTTCTACGTCGCCGACGGTCGGCTGTCGTGCCAGCTCTACCAGCGCTCGGCCGACGTCTTCCTCGGCGTGCCGTTCAACATCGCCTCCTACGCGCTGCTGACGCATCTGGTCGCCCAGGTGACCGGTCTGCGGCCGGGCGACTTCGTGCACACCCTCGGTGACGCGCACCTCTACGTGAACCATCTCGACCAGGCCCGCGAGCAGCTCACCCGCGCACCCCGGGCGTTGCCGAGTCTGCTGCTCGACCCCGACGTGCGCTCGATCGACGACTGGACGCTCGACTCGATCCGGGTCGAGGGGTACGACCCGCACCCGGCCATCAAGGCACCGATCGCGGTTTGAGCGTGGCGACGTTGGCGAGCCGTGCGTCGCGCCGTGCGTCGCACCGAGGAGAGGCACTGCCGTGCCCGTCACGCTGATCGCCGCCGTCGCCGACAACGGCGTGATCGGCCGCGGCGGCGACGTCCCGTGGCACCTGCCGCAGGACTGGCGGCTGTTCAAGGAGCGCACGATGGGCGGCGTCCTGGTGATGGGCCGGCGGACGTACGAGTCGATCGGTCGCCCCCTGCCGGGGCGCACCACCGTGGTCGTCACGCGCGACCGCGGCTGGACCGCCGACGGGGTGCTGGTAGCACACGGCGTCGGCGAGGCACTCGAGCTGGCCCGCGGGCTCGGCGAGGTGTACGTCGCCGGGGGCGCCGGCATCTACGCCGACACGCTGGGGGTCGCCGACATGCTCCTGCTCAGCCGCGTGCACGGGGCCCCCGACGGCGACACGTGGTGGCCGGGCGCGGAGCGCGGCGAGCCACTGCCCGACGCCGACCCGGACCGCTGGCGTGAGGTCTCCCGCACGCCGTACGAGGGCTTCGACCTCGTCGAGCTGCTGCCCACCTGACGCGGCGCCTCATACGCGACCCCAACGAGCTGGTGCCCGCCTGACTCCACGCCCGTCACCGAGTGTCGGCAAACCCATCTCCTGGCGCGCCGAGCAGGTGGGATTGCCGACACTCGATGTCTGCGTGCGCCGGCAACGTCGCCACCTCAGCCGCTGGTCGGGACCTCGGCCGCGTCGAGGTCCTCCTCGACGCCCACGTCGCCGGCGTCGGCGCGGTAGTCCTCGGGGCGGGTCTGGTCCACGCCGGGGTCGACGCCACCCGCACGCAGCCCGACAGTCAGCACGCCCGCCACCAGCAGGTTGAGCACGAGGGCGATCAACGCGATGTAGAGCTTGTAGTCGTCCACGAAGGGCGGCAGCGCCAGCGACGACCCGAAGTGGGTGATGTCGGGATTGGTCGGGCTCGGCTGCTGGTAGGCAAGCCACGTGCCGTACGCCATACCGGCGGCCCAGCCGGCGAGCAGGGCCCACCGGTGCAGCCAGCGGGTGTAGAGGCCGATCACGATGGCCGGCAGTGTCTGCAGGATCCAGATGCCGCCGAGCAGCTGGAGGTTGATCGCCAGCTCACCGGGCAGGACGAGCACGAAGAACACTGCACCCAGCTTGACCACCAGCGACATCAGCTTGGCCTGCTGCGCCTCCTGCCTGGGGGTGGCGTCGGGTTTGAGGAACGCCTTGTAGATGTTGCGGGTCCACAGGTTGGCCGCGGCGATCGACATGATCGCGGCCGGCACGAGGGCGCCGATGCCGATCGCGGCGAACGCGACCCCGGCGAACCAGCTCGGGAACTCGTTCTCGAACAATTGCGGGATGGCCAGCTGGGCGTTGTCGACGTCGACGTTGGCGGCGATGGCGACGTACCCGAGCAGGGCCAGCAGCCCCAGCAGGAAGGAGTACGCCGGCAGCAGCGCGGCGTTGCGCCGGATCACGTTGCGGTTGCCGGTGGAGAGCACGGCGGTGATCGAGTGCGGGTACATGAACAGCGCCAGGGCCGAGCCGAGAGCTAGCGAGGCGTACGCCCAGTGCGCCAGCTCCGACGGCATCAACCCGGCGACCGGCCGGCCGGCCGCCTCGTTGGCGGCCTCGACCTTGTCACCGGCGGCGGAGAAGATCTCACCCCAGCCGCCGAAGTGGATCGGCAGGTAGATCACCGCCACCAGGATCACCACGTAGATCAGCGCGTCCTTGACGAACGCGATGAGGGCGGGCGCCCGCAGACCGGAGGTGTAGGTGTAGGCCGCGAGAATGGCAAACGCCAGCAGCAGCGGCAGGTCCCGCTCGATCAGCGACGCGTCCTCCCCGCCCCCCAGACCCATCACCTCGAGCACCACCTGGATCCCCACCAGCTGCAGCGCGATGTAGGGCAGCGTGGCGAGGATGCCGGTGAGGGCGACGGCCAGCGACAGGCCGCGCGAGCCGTAGCGGCCCTGCACGAAGTCGGCCGGGGTGACGTAGCGGTGCCGGTGCGAGACCGACCACAGCCGGGGCAGGAAGATGAAGATGATCGGGTAGACCACGATCGTGTACGGCACCGCGAAGAAACCGATCGCGTTGCCGGCGTACAACGCTGCCGGGACCGCGATGAAGGTGTAGGCGGTGTAGAGGTCGCCGCCGATCAGGAACCACGCGACGAAGGTGCCGAAACCGCGTCCGCCCAAGCCCCACTCGTCGAGGTTGTCCAAGGTGTGCGCCGAGTGCCAGCGGGCCGCGACGAAGCCGAGCACCGTCACCAGCAGGAAGAAGAACAAGAAGACGCCCAGTGCGACGCCGTCGATGCCGTTCACCGGCTCTTCTTCTCGTGCCGCGTCACGACCAGGTAGGCCGCCGACGTCATGATCGCCGCCACCGGGATGAGCGCGAACTGGAACCAGAAGAAGAACGGCACGCCACCCAGCTCGGGGGACTCCCGGTCGTACAGCGGCACCACCAGCGGCACCACGATCGGCACCGCCAGCAGCGCCGCGAGCAGGATCTTGGTGGTGGTCGGTAAGGGTGGGCGTGGTCGACGCCTTCTCGGGGGCGGGGCGGGCTTCGCAGTCGACACCGGGTACCTCCGCGTTCGGGCTCGTCGACGAGCCAGTGAGCGGTCGCGGTCCGCGACCGGCAGGACACTACCGCCGTCTGCCTGTGACGGCTATCACAGAGCAGCCCCGGCGGTCTCGTCGTCGGTCGATCCGACGTCTGGGTGCCTGTCGCTCGAGCCCGCCACCCGAGCGCGGCGGTAGCGTGCTGCCCATGACCGACGACACGCGTGCGGCTCCGTTCGGCCGCGTGCTGACCGCGATGGTGACACCGTTCACCGCCGACGGTGCCCTCGACACCGACGCAGCGCAACGAGTCGCCACCCACCTGGTCGACCAGGGCAACGACGGGCTCGTGCTGAGCGGTACGACCGGCGAGAGCCCGACCACCGGCGACGAGGAGAAGTCGCGCCTGATCGCTGCGGTGCTCGAGGCGGTCGGCGACCGCGCGTACGTGCTGAGCGGGGTCGGCACCGCCGACACCGCCCACTCGGTGCACCTGGCCGAGCAGGCGGCCAAGGCTGGCGCCCACGGCACCCTGCTCGTCACCCCGTACTACTCCAAGCCGCCGCAGGCCGGCATCGTCGAGCACGTCCACGCCGTCGCCGACGCCGGCGGGCTGCCGGTGATGCTCTACGACATCCCTGGTCGGACCGGCCAGGGCATGAGTGCCGCCACGATCGCGACGCTGGCCGGGCACGAGCTGGTCGTCGCGGTCAAGGACGCCACCGGCGACCTCTCCCGCGGCGCCGGGCTGATGGCCGGCACCGGTCTGGCCTTCTATTCCGGCGACGACGCGCTCAACCTCGCGTGGCTGACCCACGGCGCCACCGGCGTCGTGTCGGTCGCCGGGCACGCCGCGGCTGCCACGTACGCGACGATGGTGCGCGCGGTCGAGTCCTCCGACCTGCCGGGGGCGCTGCGCGCGTACCACCAGGCCGCGCCGGTGGTCCGGGGGCTGATGGGCCACACCCAGGGCGCCATCGCCGCCAAGGTCGCGTTGCACCTGCTCGGGGTGCTCGACCACCCGAGGGTGCGTGGACCACTGCCACAGCCCGACGCCGACCTCGTCGCCGCCGTGCGTGCCGACCTCGTCACCGCGGGGCTGCTGCCGGCCTGACCTGCGCCGGTCCGACCGTCGACCACAGGAGCCGCATGCTCTCCGACCGACTCTCTGCCCCTGGCCCGCTCGCCCGTGGCGCGCTACGGGTGATCCCGCTCGGCGGTCTGCGCGACATCGGGCGCAACATGACCGTGTTCGAGTACGCCGGCAAGCTGCTCGTCGTCGACTGCGGCGTGCTGTTCCCCGAGGACCACCAGCCCGGCGTCGACCTGATCCTCCCCGACTTCGAGGTGCTGCGCGGTCGGCTCGACGACGTGGTCGCCGTCGTGCTCACGCACGGGCACGAGGACCACATCGGCGGCGTGCCGTACCTGCTGCGCGAGCGTGGCAACGTGCCCTTGGTCGGGTCGCGGCTGACCCTGGCGCTGCTCGACGCCAAGCTGCGCGAGCACCGGCTGCGCGACGCGCCCACACATGTCGTGGCCGAGGGGCAGCGGGTCACCTTCGGCCCGTACGACCTCGAGTTCGTCGCGGTCAACCACTCGATCCCCGACGCACTGGCGGTGGCGATCCGTACGCCGGCGGGCCTGGTGCTGCACACCGGCGACTTCAAGATGGACCAGCTGCCGCTCGACGGGCGCATCACCGACCTGCGCAGCTTCGCCCGGCTGGGCGAGGAGGGCGTCGACCTGTTCATGGTCGACTCGACCAACGCCGAGGTGCCGGGTTTCACCACCGCCGAACGCGACATCACCCCGGTGCTCGACCAGGTCTTCGGCAGCAGCGGGCAGCGGATCATCGTGGCCTGCTTCGCCTCCCACGTGCACCGGGTGCAGCAGGTGCTGGACGCCGCCGTCGAGCACGAGCGCCTGGTCGCCTACATCGGTCGCTCGATGGTCCGCAACATGGGGATCGCCCGCGAGCTCGGCTACCTCGACGTACCCGAGGGGGTGCTGGTCGACCACCGCGACATCGGTGACCACCGACCCGAGGACGTGGTGCTGATCTCCACCGGCTCGCAGGGGGAGCCGATGTCGGCGCTGTCGCGGATCGCGGCCAATGCGCACGACCGGGTGCAGGTGGTGGAGGGCGACACGGTGGTGCTGGCCAGCTCGCTGATCCCCGGCAACGAGAACTCGGTGTTCCGCGTGATCAACGGGCTGACCCGGCTCGGTGCCCGCGTGGTCCACAAGGGCAACGCGCTCGTCCACGTCAGCGGCCACGCCAGCGCCGGCGAGCTCGTGTTCTGCTACAACCTCGTGCGCCCGCGCAACGTCCTGCCGGTGCACGGTGAGGTGCGCCACCTGCACGCCAACGCCGCGCTCGCCCGGGCGACCGGGGTGGCGGCCGACCGGGTGCTGGTGGTCGAGGACGGACACGTCGTCGACCTCGCCGACGGCAAGGCCGGCGTCGTGGGGCGCGTCGAGGCCGGTTACGTGTTCGTGGACGGCTCGTCGGTCGGTGACATCACCGAGTCGGAGCTGAAGGACCGGCGCATCCTCGGCGAGGAGGGCTTCATCTCGGTGGTCGTGGTCATCGACTCGGCGAGCCGCACCATCTCCTCGGGACCCGACATCCACGCCCGCGGCTTCGCCGAGGACGAGTCCGTGTTCGCCCAGGTGCGGCCGGGGCTGGTGGACGCACTCAACGCCGCGCTTCGCGACGGGGTCACCGACACCTACCAGCTGCAGCAGGTGATCCGGCGTACGACCGGGCGGTGGGTGTCGAGCAAGCACCGGCGCAAGCCGATGATCGTGCCGGTGGTGCTCGACGCCTGAGGGACGCGCCCGTTTACCACGT
>JBBSMD010000104.1:0-7386 GCA_038233355.1 Propionibacteriales bacterium | reverse complement strand
TGACGCTGACCCCGCTGGTGCTGACCGACGGCCTCGCCGCCTGGGACGGTCGCAGCGAGCAGGTGCCCTGCGCCGGCTACGCCATCCTCTTCGGTCGCAGCATCGCGGCACGACTCCCTGACGACCTTCCACCCGAGCTTTGCCTGGCGGTGTTGGACGTGTGCGGGGCTCCGGCGCTGACCGCCCGGGTGCTCGACGCGTACGACCGTCCGACGGTCGCCGTCATCGGCGCGGCCGGCAAGAGCGGGTCGCTGGCCTGCGCGGCCGCCCGGGACGCGGGAGCCGGTCGGGTCGTCGGCGTAGTCCCAGCCGAGGTCGAGGCGGCCCGACTGCGGGCTGCCGACCTGGTCGACGAGGTAGTGCTGGCCGACGCTCGCGACCCGGTGGCCCTGTCGGCTGCGGTGACCGCTGCAGGCGGCCCGGCCGACGTCACAGTGGTGTGCGTCGACGTCCCCGGTTGCGAGGGCGGAGCCATCCTCTCCACCGCTGAGCGGGGCACCGTCGTCTTCTTCTCCATGGCCACCTCGTTCAGCGCGGCCGCGCTCGGCGCGGAGGGTCTGGCCGCCGACGTCACCATGCTGGTCGGCAACGGGTACGCCCCCGGCCACGCCGACATGGCCCTGCGGCTGCTGCGCTCGTACGACGGGGTCGAGCGGCTGTTCCGCGCCCGGCTCTAGCCCGCCCCGCCCCCACCGGTGGGGCGCCCTCCACGTGAGATCGGGGTGGCCCCGATACCTACCTATTGGACCGGGGCACCCCGAACCAACCCCGAGTCGTACCGGGGCTACCCCGGTCCCGACGTCTGCCGCTGGACCGGGCGGCTAACCTGCGGCCGTGCAGGCCGGCCGTGACGACGTACGCAGCGGCACGACGCTGTACCGCGGGGGAGCGGTGTACTCGCCTGCCCATCCCGCCGCCCAGGCGATGTTGACCGTTGGCGCCGAGGTCGTCTGGGTGGGTTCGGACGAGGCGGCCGGCGCGTACGCCGACGCCGCCGACGAGGTGGTCGAGCTCGACGGCGGTCTGGTCACGCCCGCTTTCGTCGACGCGCACGCCCACGTCACCGAGACGGGTCTGGCGCTGACCGGCGTCGACCTGACGCAGGCCCGCAGCGTCACCGACGTGCTCGACCGGGTCGCGCAGGCCGCCCAGCGCGCGCAGGACCCCGTCCTCGGCCACGGGTGGGATGAGCGGCACTGGCCAGAGCAGCGTCCACCCACGCGCTCGGAGCTCGACCGGGCCGGTTCAGGCGTCGCTGTCTACCTCGCCCGGGTCGACGTGCACTCGGCGGTGGTGTCCACCGCACTGGCCGAACGCTTCGGCCTGCCCGACAAGGCGGGCTGGTCGGTCGACGGCCGGGTCGAGCGCGACGCCCACCACGCCGCCCGCCGGCTGACCCGGGAGACGCTGAGCGCCAGCCGGCGCCAGGAGCTGCAGCGTCGAGCTCTGCATGCCGCCGCGGCCGCCGGCATCGGCACGGTGCACGAGATGTCCGCGCCCCACATCGCCCCCACCGACGATCTGGTCGGACTCGCCGAGCTGGCGGCCTCCGATCCGCTACCCACGGTGGTGCCCTATCGCGGCACATTGGTCACCGACGCCGCAGAGCTGGAGCGCGTCGTAGCCGAGCTGCCGCGCGGGCTCGTCGGGCTGGCCGGTGACCTGTGCGCAGACGGCTCGGTCGGTTCCCACACGTGCGGCCTGCGCTCGCCGTACGCCGACCTGGACTCCGCGGGCCCGAGCGCTCGTGGACACGTGTACCTGACCGCGCAGCAGGTCGGTGACCACCTGGTCGCCTGCACCCGCGCCGGTCTGCAGGGTGGCATGCACGTCATCGGCGACGGAGCCCTCGACGTCGTGCTGGCCGGCCTCGAGTCGGCGGCCGACGTGGTCGGGCTGTCCGCCCTGCGACGGGCACGACACCGGCTCGAGCACGTCGAGCTGGTGGACAGCGAAGCCGTGGCGCGGCTGGCACAGCTGGGCCTCACCGCATCGGTACAGCCAGCGTTCGACGCGGCGTGGGGCGGCTCGGACGGGATGTACGCCGAACGCCTGGGGGTCGAGCGGGCGCTTGCCATGAACCCGCTCGCGTCGTTGGCCAGAGCCGGTGTGCCGTTGGCGCTCGGCTCGGACAGCCCGGTGACGCCGTTCGACCCGTGGGGGTGGGTACGGGCTGCCGCGTTCCACCACAACCCGGAGCACCGCCTGAGCGCCCGGGCGGCGTTCACCTCGGCCACTCGTGGCGGCCACCGGGCCGCCGGCCACGACACCGGCGGCGTGCTGGCCCCGGGCGCCCCCGCCACCTTGGCGGTGTGGGACGTCACCGAGCTGGTCGTGCAGGTGCCCGACGACCGGCTCAGCGCCTGGTCGACCGACCCACGCTCAGGCACCCCGGTCTTGCCCGACGTCTCACCCGGTGCGCCCCGGCCGACCTGCCGTCGCACGCTGGTCGACGGCATAGCGGTGTTCCAGAGCTGAGCCGTGCCTCCGTCAACGCATGGTCGACGGCATCCTGGCCCTGCTGGACGACCTGAAGGATTTCGTCGCCCAGCTGTCGGGCTGGGCGACCGGTCGGTGAGCCTGCCGGAGCGCCGGTAGCTGTCCAGCCGCGCCACCGGTCCGGCGAGGGCAACCGTCCGTGGTCGGTGCGTCGGCGGCCCGCGGGACGGGTCGGCCGAGCCGCCGACGGGCCGCCGCCGAGGTCCCGCAGGACCCGCAGCGACGGCCCGTCGTTGCTAGCCGGTTGGCTCAGCCCTTCGGCACGTAGCGGATGATCTGCGTGCTCCAGTTGGCGAACGGGATCCGGGGGCCGGACGAGATGAACTCGGTGGCCATCCAGATCCGCCCCTGCTCATCGGCGGCAGCGGAGGAGTAGTCCCCCCACCGGCACCCACGGTCGCGGCTGCCCACGAACGCGGCGTAGCAGGTGAACCCGTCGTCTGCTCGGGTGCCGAACTCGTTGGACCGGACCGCTCCGTACGCCCCGTCAAGGTTCATCTTGACGTAGGTGGGGCTCGGGAAGAGGCTGCGACCCGTCGCGCTCATCACCATCGCGCCCACACCGTCGGCGTTGACGCCGATGGCGGGGTACATGAGGTTGTTCTCCGGGATGGCGACGTATCCCTGCTCGACGACGGTGCCGTCGACCCGGCCGTTGGTGAACTTCGGCCGGACCTGCACGTACAGCACGCCGTCGCGCTTGTTGTCACCCTTGCCGACCGCGGTACCGATCGCTCCCCACAGCCTGCCGGCCGCGTACTTGACCTCGGTCATGTCGCTGCCGCTGTCGAGGGCGTTCAACGGCTCGTTCACCTGGTCCGCCAGCGGGTGGGCGGCTCCCCGCTTCTGCTCCGCCTTCGGCTCCAGCGCGTAGGTCAGGCTCGGGATGGTGCGCCGAGTCAGCCGGACGTTGGGGTTCTGGTCGTCGAGGGTGTCGGTGTTGGACAGCGCCCAGATGCCGATCTTGCTTTCCCGCCGGGTGTCGAAGTCGGTGGTGTTCAAGAAGTACTCACGGTTCCTGGCGAAGTCGCCGCCCGGTGGCGTGGTGGCCGGCTGGATGGTGAACGACGGGTCGCCGTCGATCGGCCCGGCGTTCATGCTGACCACGGTCGGCGCTCCGGCGGCCCCGACGGCGTTGGCGGCGAGTCCACGCTTGGAGATCGCGTAGATCTGGGCGCCGTTGAAGCCGTTGACGAAGAGCGGGAACCGGTTGGCGGTGATGTAGAAGCCGTTGGGGCCGGCCCCGATGTGCGGGAAGTCGTCGAAGCACGGGCAGCCGGAGTCCGTCGAGTCACCGTTGGTGGTGGTGATCGAGTAGAAGGTGTAGTCGCCCAGCGGGTTGCCGGTCTGGCTCACCGCGAAGTAGATGTGCGACCCACCGGTGAGGGCACCGGAGAAGGGGCCGACGTCAAGCTCGGTGACGAGGAAGAACCAGCGGTTGACCTCCTGGTCGTAGAGGCAGACCGGATCGAACGCCGACGGACCGAACGTGAACTGCGCACGGGTACGGTCGATCGGCGGCGCGAGCCCGAAGAACTCGTTGATGCCGACCGTGCCGGCCAGCTGTGCCCCGGTGCGGTCGAACACCGCGATCGCGGTGTTGACGCCTTCCATGGTGAAACCGTTGCCGACGCAGAGGGCCTGGTCGGGTGGCTCGTTGGTGAACTGGTTGCCGTTGTCGGCGTAGCGGCTGTCCAGCGCGGTGAGGGCCTCGAAGTGCAGCGACTCGTTCGGCCGGAAGACCAGCCGCCGCGGGGTCACGGTGGGACCTCGACGTGCGACCTCGCTCTCTGCTTCCTCCCGTGGTAGCTGCGGACCGATCTCCGTGCTCGGGTCGGCGGTGGCCGACGACGGCTTCGCAGCCGCCTGGGCAGCCCGCGCCAGCTGGCCGAGGTTGCGCTGACCCATGCGTTTCAAGGGCACCGTCGCCTGTGACCGGTTGCCGGCCACCGCGGGCTTGCTGCCGCGCGGTGACTGGTCTGCTTGGGCGACGGTAGTCGCCCCGAGGGTGGTGACCAGCAGCGCGGTGGCGGTTGCCAACGCTGCCGTTCGTGGAGAGAAACGCCTAGCCCGCATAGGGGGCCCCTTTCATCCGAGTTCCGACCAAGTGGGCGGGATGTGACGAAAGGTATGCCAGTGATCGGACCGTGACTAGACGCACAGGACGAAAAGGCCCAGTTAGCACATAGAGTGATCAGACCAATGCGCATCGTGTTCATGGCAGCGGGGTGGGCCCCTGCACCGCATCACTGGGGGAGTGGCGGGTAGCGCAGACCGAAGGTCATCCGGTGAACTCGACGGCATGCCGGAGACTGTCCGGTCTGGTGCCGGCCGTGCGGCAGTCTTTCCAGCAAGGAAGAGGGCTGCCCGGATGACCGGCTGCTAGATTGCGGACATGCCTGCGCGTGCCAGCCTCGACCTCGACCCGGCTGCGGTGGCGACGGCTCGACGGCTCGCCGCACAGGTCGGGCACCCCATCGTCGAGCTCGCCCGGCAGCACACCACCGTGTCGGTCGAGCGAGCGACGCTGCGGCTGGCTGGCCTGGCCGGCGCCGATCCCGAGGGCACTCCGTGGGTGAACCGCCTCGTCGACGCCGTCCGCGGCGATGTCGGGCTCGAGCACGGGGTGGCGTTGCCGGTGTGGGACGCGTTGGTGCGTGGCGACGCTGCGGACCTGACCGAGCTCGCCGCGAAGGCCGCGGTCGGTTCGGTGCGATTTCGACTGCCGACCGGGAGGGCGCGCGTCAGCGCACGCTCGGCGGGCCGCAAGGCCGTCGGCGCCGGCGTCAGGCGCATCGACGCCCGACGGAGAGAGCGCGAGCGGTTGGTCAGGCGCTGGGGTGATGCGCCGAGCACGCCGTGGATCTACCTGATCGTGGCCACCGGTGACATCTACGAGGACATGCCACAAGCGCAGGCCGCCGCACGCGCCGGTGCCGACGTCATCGCGGTGATCCGCTCGACCGGGCAGTCGCTGCTCGACTACGTCCCGGAGGGGCCGACGCGAGAAGGGTTCGCCGGCACGTACGCCACGCAGGACAACTTCGCCTTGATGCGTCGGGCCCTCGACGACGTCAGCGCCGAGCTCGGCCGGTACGTGCGGCTCACCAACTACGCGTCGGGCCTCTGCATGCCCGAGATCGCGGCGTTGGCCGGTCTCGAGCGGCTCGACATGATGCTCAACGACTCGATGTACGGGATCCTGTTCCGCGACATCAACCCGGTCCGCACCTTCGTCGACCAGCGCTTCAGCCGCCAGGTCCACGCCCGCGCCGGCATCATCATCAACACCGGGGAGGACAACTACCTCACCACCGCCGACGCGGTGGATGAGGCGCACACGGTGACGGTCAGCCAGCTGCTCAACGAGTTCTTCGCCAAGGAGGCGGGGCTGGCCGACTGGCAGCTCGGTCTGGGCCACGCCTTCGAGATCGACCCGCAGGTGCCGGACAGCTTCCGGCTCGAGCTCGCGCACGCGATGCTCGCCCGTGAGCTGTTCCCCGATGCTCCCCTGAAGTGGATGCCACCGACCCGGCACATGACCGGCGACGTGTTCATGGGCTACCTGCTCGACGGCTTCTTCAACCTGGCGGGCGCCCTGACCGGGCAGTCCATCCTCCTCGTCGGGATGATGACCGAGGCGGTCGTCACGCCTTGGCTCTCCGACCGGGACCTGGCACTCCAGAACGTCCGCTACGTCATGAACGCCTGCGGCAACCTGCACGAGGACTTCCGCCCCGCGCCGGACGGCTTCGTCGCCACCCGGGCCCGGCAGGTCCTCGCCGAGAGCATCGACCTGTTCGAACGGATCCTCGACCACCGGTCCGGTCTTCTCGATGCCATCGCCGACGGCACGTTCGGCTTGATGCGGCGCCGCGCCGACGGTGGGCGTGGTCTCGACGGGGTCGTCGGCAAGGCCGAGGGGTACCTCAACCCGGCCTCGGAACTGCTCGAGGTGACCAGGTGAGCGACCAGCCGGTCGGTACGAGCGGTCCGATCGTGCGCCCCTACGGCGACACGAAGGGCGATGGCATGGTGCAGCTGTCCTTCACCTTGCCGCTGCCAGCCTCCAAGACCGCCGAGGGCGCGGCCGCGCAGCTTGCCGCCAAGATGGGCCTCGACCCGGCACTGGTCGTGCACGCCAAGGCCATCGGCCCCGAGCACACGTTCTTCGTTGTCTACGGCCAGGTGACGCACCTGGTGGACGCCTCCGCGGTGCGGGTGGTCGAGCGCGACTACCCGCTGCTGGCGCCGAAGGAGGCCAACTTGGCCGTCCGCAAGGGCCTGCGCCGCCGGCTCACGGTGGTCGGCGGGTGCATCGGCACCGATGCCCACACGGTCGGCATCGACGCGATCCTCAACATCAAGGGCTTCGCGGGGGAGAAGGGCCTGGAGTACTACCGCGAGCTGAGGGTGGTCAACCTCGGGGCCCAGGTGTCCGTACCGGACCTGGTAGCCAAGGCGAGCGCGGAGGCAGCCGATGCCGTGCTCGTCTCGCAGGTGGTCACCCAGCGCGACGCGCACGTGCTCAACACCCGGGAGATGTCTGCGGCCTTCCGGGAGGCCTACCCGCCGCAGGCGCGGCCCCTGCTCGTCGTCGGCGGTCCTCGTTTCGACGAGTCGATGACCAGCGAGCTCGGCGTCGACCGCATCTTCGGACGCGGGACCACGCCCGGGGAGGTGGCAAGCTACCTGGTGCACGAGCTCGTCACGAAGGGCCGCGCCCCGGTGGCGGCTCGGCGTGCGCCGGCACGTCGTCGCGGCGCCGGTCAGCCCGTCGCCTCGGGGTCCACGACATGAGTGACCCCCGGCTGGGCGTCAGCGTCACGCACCGTGCCTACGTCTCCTACGCGCACGCCCACTACGCCGGCAACCTCGTCGACGGTG
>JBBSMD010000103.1:0-7468 GCA_038233355.1 Propionibacteriales bacterium | reverse complement strand
CTCGTGGCCGTCGCCATCGGCGCCTGGCAACCTCTCCTCCATATCTGCACGCTAGGGACAGGGTCTGACGCAACCGCCCTCTGCCGCCGGCCTTCCACAACAGACGCCGATCTTTCTCACGATGCGCCTCACGCGATCGCGTCGTCGCGCAGCAACCAGGCCCGCCGATCCCGCGTACGGGCCCCACCGCTCGCGACCGGTCGTACCCCAGCAGGGCCAACCGACGTGGCGTACCAGCGCGTGGTCAGGGACACCCCCGCGGCGAACACCTCCAACAGCGAACCGTCCCGCACCACCCGCAGCGTCACCGGGCGCGCAGATGTGAGCGGCGCCCGCAGCCGGGCCGCACCGCGCCGCTCGACGACCACGTGATCGGCCTCGACGTATACGTCGAGGCCGGCGTCTCCGTCGCGGAGCTGCCAGCCAGCCCGGCCCTCGCCGCCCTCCACGGTGACCGACAGCTCGAGCTGTTCGCCGAGCTCGTCCGGCTCGACTTCGGCTACGCGGAGCCCGGCCAGCTCCGGCGCCGGAGCCGTCGTCAAGCCGTGGCCGTCGAAGCGCAGCACCCGGGGCAAGGAAAGGGCACCGGCGTGGCCGACACTCGCCTGCACGTCGGCCGGCAGACGCTCCTGCACCCACCCCCACACGAGGGTGCGCCCGAGGTCATCGGTCGTCACGGCCGGCGCGTAGAAGACGTCACCGTGGTCGAGGCGCCCGCCGTACGACCCGGTGAAGCGGCCGTCGACCAGCTTGCCCACGAACCACACGACGTACATGAGCGGATGCTCGGCCGAGAAGTCGGAACAGCTCACGATCAGGGCAGCCCGATCTCCGTCCACCAGGAGCTGCGGGCACTCCCAGTTCTGCCCGAGATTCATCCCCTCGAGCCGCCTCGGTGCTTCGAAGAACACCCCCCGGTACGTCCAGCCGCCACCGTCGGTGGAGTCGTACCTCAACACCTGGCCGTGCGCGTCGCTGCCACCGCTGCCGCTGCCGATCAGCATCCGGTGCAGGTCGCCGTCGCGCCACAGGAACGGGTCGCGGTGATACCCGGTGGCATGATCGGCCGGCGGGCCTGCCACGAGCGGGTTGGCCCGGTCCTTGCGCCAGGTCGTCAGATCGGTGGAACCCCAGGCCCGGCACACCGACTCGACGCGGTTCGCGTCGTCGGCACCGACGACGCCGGTGTAGTAGAGCGCCGGCTGCCCGTCGACCACCCGCAGGCAACCCGACCAGCACCCGTCGGCGTCCGGTCCGCCCGGCTCGGGTACGAGCGCCAGCGGGTGCCGCCGCCAGTCGACCAGGTCCGGCGAGCTGACGTGGCCCCAGCGGGGCGGCCCCCACACCGGTGCCTGCGGGTTCGCCTGGAAGAACACGTGGTAGATCCCGTCCCAGTGCACCAAGCCGTTGGGGTCGTTGATCCAGTTGCGCTCACCGGTGATGTGGAAGCGGGGACGCCATGCGTCGCCCGCGCGGGCGACCCGGTCGGTGCGGTTGGGTGGCACCCGTCCGACGCTAGAGTCCGACCCGCGCGGCGCGACACCGGGCAGCCAGGGCTCCCGGGAGCCGGCTCACTTCGTGGGTCGAGCGTGCGCGGCCCGCTCGACGATCGCGGCGGCGATGTCGCGCAGCTTCTTGTTGCGGTGCTGGGAGGCCATGCTGAGCAGGGTGAACGCGTCTTCCGGCGTACCACCACGCTGTGCGACCAGGATGCCCTTGGCCTGCTCGATGACGGCCCGGCTGTCCATGGCCTCCTGCATCTGGCTCGCCAGCGTGGCCGTGCTCTCGTAGAGGTGGACGTTGGTCACGGCGACGGCTGCGTAGCCGGCGAACGTTTCGGCCACCTCGACCGACGTGTCGTCGAAGGCATGCGCGTCACGGGCGTAGATGTTGATCGCCCCGGTGAGGGCGTGCTGGAAGGGCATCCCCACCGACAACGTGCTGCATGCGCCTTCCGCGGCCGCCACCTTGGAGTACGCCGGCCAGCGCTCCTCGCTGGACATGTCGTCGACCTTCAGTGTCATGCCCGTGGCGGCGGCCTCGACACACGGCCCGGAACCCACCTCGTACTGCCGCTCGTCGAGCTTCAGCGCCAGCTCACCGGTAAAGGCGGCCGTGCTGGACTGGCCGCACCGCAGCAGGCTGACCGAGACCTCGGCGGCACCGGGGATCGCGGCCTGGACGAAGCGGCAGACACGGTCGAGGACGGCCTCGAGGTCGTGCTCGGCGAAGTCGATGCGACCGAGCTCGGCGAATGCGTGAGACGCGTCGGTCGGGAGATGGTGTTTCATCAGCCGCAACCTCATGGTCGGGCACACCGAGGCGTCAGCCGCTCGCCTCGGTCATGCAGGTCGTCGTCACCTAGGAGGTTGCGAAGGTGCGCTGTGAGGGCCGTCGGAGGACGACACCGGACCTTGCGCCATGGCTGGCGCCAAGTTCGCCGCACGGGAAGCGGCCGCAGGCCTCCACGGTAGCCCTCCAGCGAGCGAAGTCCAGGGCTACGGGGAAAGCCGGTCCCCGAACACCTCCGCGGGCATACTGGAGCGATGGCCCGCACTCGGCCGCCCGCTTCACCGCAGGTCCAGGCCGCGCTCGACGCGATGCCCCGCACCCGCTTCCTGCCGGCCGGCCAGCGGGCGTCGGCGCACGTCGACCGACCGCTGTCGATCGGCTTCGGTCAGACCAACTCCCAGCCGAGCACCGTGCGCTACATGCTCGAGCTGTTGGAGGTCGAGCCCGCCCAGCGCGTGCTCGACGTCGGGTCGGGGTCCGGATGGACCGCGGCACTCCTCGGGGTCCTCGTCGGGTCGAACGGCCAGGTGGTCGGCGTCGAGCTCGAGCCCGAGCTGGCGCGGTGGGGAGCCGGCAACGTCGACGCTCAGCAGATGCCGTGGGTGCGCGTCCACCAGGCCGACCCCGACCGGCTCGGCTGGCCGGAGGAGTCCCCGTACGACCGGATCCTGGTGTCCGCCGGCGCGCGCTCGTTGCCCGAGCCGCTCGTCGAGCAGCTCAAGCCGGACGGGGTGATGGTGATCCCGGTGGCCGGCCGCATGCTGCGGGTCCGTCGGGTTGGCCCGACGGGCGACGTCGAGATCGAGCGGCTGACCGCGTGCGCGTTCGTGCCGCTGCGCTGGTCCCGGCACTGACCCCGCCACGTCCGCGTGTAAGTTGAACTCTCAAGTAGCTCGAGACAACCCTACGTACGAGAGCGAGCACGTTCATGAACATTGCGCGACTGGCAGCCCGCGCCCTTGTCGGCGGTCTCTTCATCGGTCACGGCACCCAGAAGCTGAAGGGGTGGTTCGGCGGCCCCGGGCTGGCGGGCACCGACGCGATGATGGCGTCGCTCGACATGCATCCGCCGCGACGCAACTCGCTGGCAGCGGGTGTCACCGAGACCACCGGCGGGGCACTGCTGACCGCGGGTCTCGCCACACCCCTGGCCAGCGCGTCCCTGATCGGGACGATGGTGACGGCCATCCGCAAGGTGCACCTGTCCAACGGGCCGTGGTCGGCGAACGGCGGCTACGAGTACAACCTGGTGCTGATCGCCGCGCTGACCGTGCTCGCCGAGGAGGGTCCCGGCCCCTTCTCGCTCGATGCGGCACTCGGTCGTGAGCGGCGTGGACTCGGGTGGGCGCTCGCGGCACTCGGGATGGGTGCGGCCACCTCGACGGCGGTGATCGAGCTCGGTCGCCGCTCTGCGCCGAAGCCGCCCTCGACCGACGATGCGTCGCCGTACGCGCACACCTCGGGCGATCCGGTGACGGCCGACTGAGGCACTCTGGGACCGCCCGGGTCGTCCGGCTCTCGCCGGAGGTCCCCCGCACGTGTCACCATGCCTGTCGTGAGGACGGCGCAACCCCAGCGGATGGCTCTGCTGCGAAGCAGCCAACAAGGCAGCCAACGAAGCAGCAGAATGCGGCCATGACGGACACCTTCACCGGCGCGCGCCCCTGGGAGCGGCCACGGGACCGCTTCGGCTGGCTGCCGTTCGACACCTACGTCGCCCAGCTCAAGGCCAACGCGGTGCGGCTGTGGGAGGTTGCCGGCGACGAGCTCGACGCGGCGGTGCCCAGCTGCCCCGGCTGGCAGGTGTCCGACGTGCTCGAGCACGTCGGACACGTCTACCTGCACAAGGTGGCCTGCACCCGACTGGGCCGCGCTCCCGACCCGTGGCCACCGGAGGAGCTGGCCGACCAGAAGCCGGCGGCGGTCTTCCGGGAGGGGTACGACCAGCTGCTCGACGTCTTCGCGACCCACGAGCCCGACGATCCCAGCCACACCTGGTGGCCACCGGACAAGAGTGTCGGGTTCTGGATGCGCCGCATGGCGCTAGAGACCGCCGTCCACCGGGTCGACGTGGAGCTCGCCCTCGGCGGCCCCACTCCGGTGGACGCCGATCTCGCCCTCGACGGCATCGACGAGCTGCTCGTCCTCATGCTCGCCGGCGACGAGTGGGCTCAGCACGGCACGGCCGAACCGGTCGACGAGACGGTGCGGGTCACGAGCGCCGGTCGGTCGTGGACGGTGGTGCTTGACGCCCGAGCGGTCACGGTCGACCGCTCGGCCGACGGTGATGTCGCCGTCGAGGTGACCGGCCGCCCCAGCGACCTCTACCTGTGGCTGTGGGGCCGTGCCGGCGCCGCCACGCTCGGGATAACCGGGGACGACGCCACGGCTGCGGCGTTTCGTCGTCGGCTCGCCGAGGCGACCTGAGGTCAGGCCGGCCGGTCCGGTTCCAGCCGGGGCACGTGCCACTCCCAGCTCGGCGAGGGCTGGTGCGCGCGGCAGGTGAGTAGAGCCGCGGTCCGGCGGGTGCGGGTCACGCTGGCGGTCATCGTGGCCGGCAGCGGTCCGGTGCCGCTGAGCTCGACCCGCCAGCTGTCCTCTCCGATGCGGGTCAACTCGGTGCACGTCGCGTCGCGCGGACCGGCCGGGCCGAAGGTCTCGTGCGCGGCGCGCACGGCCGCTTGCACCACCGGCGGCTGGGTGCTCAGCCCGCGCAGGTGACGCACCGACATGGTGCCGCGCAGGTGCTGCTCCACGACGTCGACGGCCTCGGTCGGCTCGACGTCGCCGTAGTAGGCACCGTCGGGTAGGACGACCAGGTTTGCCGCGAACCGGTCACCGCCGACGTGGGAGCACTCCCACGTCTGCTCCGGCCAGCGCGCCCGCAACGCAGCAGCCACGGGCCGCCCGCGCATCGCGCAACAGGTGTCGTGCCGTCCGTGCGCGCAGACCAACAGCAGCGGCGGCTCGTCCGCGGGCCTCGAGCGAGGCGGTGCCCCCACTCCGGCAAGGCGCTGCGCCGCCTCGACCAGGTCGTCGTCGCGTTGCCAGGTGCCCCACTGGGTCGGCACGTCGACGTTGGTGTCCGCGACGGCCCAGGAGCGGGCCGGGCGTTCGCGCGGGCGGCCGTGCCGGCGGATGAGCAGCAGCCGGGCGCTGGTGGCGCGTACGGCCGCGACCAGCTTCGCGCGCACGAGCGGGTCGATGCCCGAACCGCTCAACGCGTCGAACGCCCACGGTCCCGGGTGCTCGATCAGGAGCCATCGCCGGGTGGTCACCGCACTCGCCGCCAAGGGGTCGGCCCGCTGCCGTGCGGTGACCGAGCAGAGCGCGGCCCGTGCCGGCTCCGGCCGGGGTGCTGGCGTCACGTGGGTGTGTTCTCGCCCGTCAGCACCGCCGCGGTCAGCAGCCGCCGGGCCAGCGTCGGGCCGAGCTCGTCGACGGTGCTGCGACCGGCAGCCAGCAGCGCCCGGACGGCCGGAACCTCCGGCGGCGCGAGCGTCACGTCCCCGGCCCGGCTGCGCAGCACGGGCGCGTCCGAACCGCACTCGGCCAGCGTGGCGGCGAGGTGTCTCCGCAGGTGCAGCGGCGCACCGGGTAGCAGCCCGTCGGCGGCCCGCGCAGCCGCGAGCGGTCCGATCGGGGCGGCCCGCTGAGCCGCGCGCGCCTGGGACGCCATCCGCTGTGCGACGGCGTCGGGAGAGACCGAGGCGAGACTCTGGAGGAGCCGCGTACGGACCAGCTCGAGGTCGCCTGCCGTGGCGTCCGGGTCGTCGACCGCCGTACCCAGCTCGAGGGACTGACGCGCTGACGGGTCGCTTGCCAGCAAGGTCATCGCTTCGGCGACGAGCTGCTCGGCGAGGCCGAAGCGCGTCCACGTGTGCACGCCGAGGGTGAGGTGAGTGCTGGCTCCGCCGAGCGCCGTCGCCGCGTGCAGGAATCCACGCGGCAGGTACAGGCAGTCACCCGGGGAGAGCTCGACTTCGAGCAGCGGGGCGCGGGCGGCAGCCTCCGCGACGGCTTCGCGATGCTCGGTCCACGGCTGGTCGCGCAGCGGCGCGTGGTGCACCGGCGCGTGGACGCGCCACTGCTTGCGCCCGGCGACCTGCACGACGAAGACGTCGTGCACGTCGTAGTGGTCGTCGAAACCGCGCGACTGCGGCGGGGTGACGTAGGCGTTGACCTGGACCGGGTGACCGAGGTCGGCGGCCAGCCGCTGGGCGAAGTCCAGCAACGGCGGCCACACCCGGTGCAGGCCTTGCAGCACCAAGGTGGCGCCGTCGGCGAAGAGGGCCACGAGCTTGTCGTCGCTGACCTGGTCGGTGACACCGGCACCGACTCCGCCCCCTGCGGTGAACATCCGGTCCCCGAAGGTGGTCCCGTCGCGGGCGACCCGCAGGAAGGGCGTACGAAGCCCGCGCCGGGAGACGAGCTCGTCGACCGCGTCCTCGTCGAGCAGGTCGCCGAAGCCGGCCGGCAGGTCACGCGCCCGGCTCAGCAGGGCTTCGCGCCCCCACCGGTACGCGGCGAAGTCGGCGGGGTCCTCGGCGACCAGGCGCCCCAGGGCCGGGCGCCCGGAGAGGACTCCGGGCGCCCGGTCGGTGAGAGAAGCGGTCATCCGGCCGATCCGTCGGCACCACCGTCGGAGACACCGGCGGTGCCGTCCGCGCCACCGTCGGCGGGACCGTCGGCGCCGCTGTCGGCCCCGCCGTCGGCTCCGCTGTCTGCCCCACCGTCAGCCCCGCCGTCCTGCACGCCGGGCGTGCCACCGGCTCCGGCGTCGGCCGGACCCTCCTGCGACTCTGGACTCGTCTCGCTCATGCTGCCTCCTGCACCTTGTCGCGACCGCTCGGCCGCGCACCGTCGGCGGCACCGGCCGGCACCGTCCGTACCCGGGTCTAGTACCCACTGCCCGCTGCGCCAGTCGGCACAGCGGCTGATCACAGCCTCTTATCACCGCGGCTGAGGGCAGCCACGCTCGACCCGTACGCGATCTTGCCAACCGGGCCGACGACGCACGCGGCTGCCCCAGCGTCGACTCCCAGCGCCGACTCCCAGCGCGGGCAACCAACGGGTCGGCTGGCGACCTGAGCCGTCAGGGCGGCGGCTGGGACCATGTCGGGGTGGAAGGGGACGTACGGGCAGGGCGGCTGGTCATCCCGGCGCGCGAGCTGGG
>JBBSMD010000102.1:0-7481 GCA_038233355.1 Propionibacteriales bacterium | reverse complement strand
GCGGCGTCTCCTCGGTCGCGGGGCCGGCTCTTGCATGCTCGCACGCCGAGCGCCGCAGTCGGTGAACCCACTGGTCATGGACTTGCGGCGAGGCGTCTTCCGCGGTCAGCCCGGACGTTGGCTGATCGACTCGGCAAGCTCAGTCCGCGACCCGATCCGCAGCTTCGTGTAGACCTTGCGCAGGTGGTACTCCACCGTCTTCGGACTGAGGAACATCGCGGCCGCCGTCTCGCGGGTGGTGCGGCCCTCCACCAGGAGCAGCGCGATCTGCAGCTCTTGCGGGGTGAGCAGGTCGGTGGCGGTCAGGTCGCGTCGCCGGGCCACCTCGCCGGTCGCCTCCAGCTCGACGGCGGCCCGCTCGGCCCAGGGCTCGGCGCCGAGCTCCTGGAAGGTCACCACGACCGCCCGCAGTACGGGCCTCGCGTCGACCCTTCTGCGGGCGCGCCGCAGCCGGGCGCCGTAGGCGAGCTGGGTGCAGGCGGTCTCGAACGCATCCAGCGTCTGCGCGTGCTGGTGCAGCGCAGCCCCGAAGTGCGTGTCCAGCTCGTCGTCGGTGCCGACGAGGCCTAGCGACCGCTCCGCCCGCGCACACGCCCACGGCTGGCCCTTCGCCGCGGCCCGCTCGGCGAAGCTCCTCGCGACCTCGGCGGCCTCGGCGTGCCGCCCCAGCCGCTCCAGCGCGTCCACCGTCTCGGGGGCCGGTGACAGGTCCACGTCGGCGAGGCCGACGCCGGCCATGAGCGTCTCCACCTCCGCAAAGCCGCGCAGCGCGGCGGCGGGGTCACCGAGGCCCAGCGCCAGCTCGGCGAGGGCGAGCCGCTCCCAGACGAGGGCGAAGGTCACCTGTCGGGACCGGCCGATCTCGCGAGCGACGCCGGCGTTGACCCGGCAGTCCCGCGCTCTGCCCTGGCGAGCCTGCAACCAGGACAGACCGGCCGCTGCCATCGCCAGCTCGGTGCTCTGGCCGGTCTCCTTGGCCAGCCGGATCGCCTCGGTGTAGGTCGCCTCCGCACGGGCCCACCGGTTCGTGGTCGCCTCGTCGCGCCCCAGGTGCCACAGCAGGAACGGCAGCTCGCCTACGGCGGAGCGCTCCCGGGCGTGGTTGGCCGCGCGCCGCAGCTGTTCGCCGGTGCCGGCGTCGCGCAGCCACAACGGCCCGAACAGCAGCCACCCGCGGTGGTGTTCGTCGAGCCGCGCGGCCTCGTCCGAGGTCAGCAGGGCCACGGCGTGGCGTACCTGTTCGGTGCCACCGACCCCGGCCAGGATCCGCGCCATCCCGGCGGCCAGCGTGCCCAACGCGACGGCTCCCGCCGGGTGCACGCGCGGCAGCAGGCCGTCCAGCTGCCGTGCGGCCTGTAAGGCCGTGCTCAGGTCGGCCAGGTACAGGCACACGTAGACGACCTCGGCCAGCAGCACCACCGCCTGGTCGGGGTCCGGCTCGGCGTCCGCCGCCGCGACCAGGATGTCCCGCGCCTCGGTCAGCGATCCGCTGCGTGCTGCCACCGCGGCCCGGATCGCGCTCGACCGGGTGCCCGGCTCGGCCTCGTCGAGCAGCCGCACCGCCCGCGCCCCGGCGCCGGCGAGCCGGGCCTGCTCGGCCGCCTCGACCAGCCGCCGCGACCTCGTCGGGTGGTCGGGGGTGTGCCGGGCCGCCCGTTCGTACGACGTGCTCGCCACCGCGTGCGCGTGCCGCTGCGTGGCGAGCGACCCGGCCCGCTCCAGCAGGGCGGCCACGTCGGCGTCCGGGCCGAGCGCCGCCGCCGACAGGTGCCAGGCACGGCGGCTGACGTCGTCGTCCGGCAGCGCTCGGGCCACCGCCCGGTGAGCGGCTCGACGCTCTCGGGGTGGTGCCCCGCCGTACACCGCGGACCGCAGCAGCGGGTGCCGGAACTCGACCCGCTCGTCGTCGACCCGGACCAGCCCGGCGCTCTCCGCCTCGGCCGTGCTGGCGACATCGGCGCCGAGCAGGTCGCACGCGCGGGCGATCACCCGCAGGTCACCACCGCCCACCGCCGCGACGAGCAGCGTCGCGCGAGCCGAGGGGGTGAGCCGCGCCAGTCGGCGGGAGAAGGCGTGCGCCACGACCGACGGGACAGGCAGCGGCGCCTCGGGTGGCTGGTCCTGCCAGCGAGGCAGGTCGCCGGCCAGCTCGAGCAGCGCCAGCGGGTTGCCGCCGGTGGCGGAGTAGAGGCGGTCCAGCGCTGATCGGGCAAGGTGCGGTGCATGTGCGCGGACCAGGTCGCGGGCCGCGGTCGGGGGGAGACCCGACAACCGCACCTGCGGCAGGTCGTCGACCGTCCCGGCGAGCTCCCCGGAACGGGTCGCGGCGCACAGGAGCACCCGGTCGGCCACCAGCCGTCGACCGGCGAAGAGCAGTGCCTCGACCGACGGCCGGTCGACCAGGTGGATGTCGTCGACGAGCAGTGCGAGGGGCTCGTCCTCGGCGTAGCGGCACAGCAGGCTCAGCGTGGCCGCACCCACCGCGAACCGGTCGCCGGAGGCCGCCGGTTGCAGCGCGAGCGCAGCTGACAGAGCCTCGCGCTGGGGAGCCGGGATGCGGTCGAGCAGGGGCAGGGCCGGTCGCAGCAGCTGGAGCAGGCCGCCGAACGGCACGGCGGACTCGGCCTCGTTGCCCCTAGCCCAGTGCACCCGCATCCCGGTGGCCCGCGCGGCGACGTAGTCGAGCAGGGCGGTCTTGCCGATGCCGGCCTCACCGCTGACCAGGAGCAGGGCGCTGCGCCCGACCCTGGCGCCGGCGACCAGCTGATCGACCTCGTGCGTCTCGGACTCGCGCCCCAGCACGCAGCGAGTCTAGGGCCGAAACCAGGGGGGGCACCTGATGCGACAGGCGTCGCTGCGTCCCTACGTTCGGCAGCAACCCACCACACCCGTCGAGGAGCGCACCCGAATGACTACCACCGAACAGACGGTCGAGCTCGACACCGACAAGCTCATGCAGTTCGTGTTCCGTGCGGTCGACGAGGTCGGCGCCACGCTCAACACGGCCCTGGTCGTCATGGGCGACAAGCTCGGCTATTACCGGATCCTCGCCGACCGGGGCCCGACGACCGCCGCCGACCTGGCGACCGCCAGCGACACCGGTCTGCCCTACGCCCGGGAGTGGCTCAACGCCCAGGCCGCGGGCGGGTTCGTGACCTACGAGGCCGGCACCGGCCGCTACACCCTGCCCCCCGAGCAGGCCGTCGCCCTGACCCAGGACGACAGCCCCGCCTTTCTGCCCGGCTTCTTCCAGCTCGCCCTCGGGACCGTCCACGACGTGACCAGGATCGTGTCCGCGGCGCGTGACGGCGCCGGGCTCGGCTGGCACGAGCACGACGCCGACGTCCACGTCGGCTGCGAGCGGTTCTTCCGGCCCAGCTACCACGCGCACCTGATCGCCGAGTGGCTGCCCGCGCTGGCGGGCGTGGTGGCGAAGCTGGAGCGAGGCGCGCGGGTCGCCGACGTCGGGTGTGGGCACGGGGCGTCCACCATCTTGATGGCCCAGGCGTACCCGAGCTCCACGTTCACCGGCTCGGACTACCACTGGGAGGGGATCGAGACGGCACGAGCCCACACCGAGGCCGCCGGCGTCGACGGGCGCGTCACGTACGAGGTCGCCGCGGCGGACAGCTTCAGTGGTCGTGACCTCGACCTGGTCACGACCTTCGACTGCCTGCACGACATGGGCGACCCGGTCGGCGCGGCCCGCCGAGTACGGGAGGCGCTGGCAACCGACGGCACCTGGATGATCGTCGAGCCGATGGCCGGCGACCAGGTCGAGGACAACCTGAACCCGGTCGGTCGGGCGTACTACGGCTTCTCCACGCTGCTGTGCACGCCGTCGTCGCTGTCGCAGGACGTCGGCCTCGCCCTCGGCACGCAGGCCGGGCCGGCCCGGATCCGCGACGTGGTCACCGCCGCCGGGTTCACCCGCTTCGCCCGGGTGGCCCAGACGCCGTTCAACCAGGTCTTCGAAGTCAAGCCCTGAACGAGCCACACTGTGGACATGCGCGGGACGGACATGCGCGGGACGGACATGCGCGGGACCGGGGCCCTCCTCGGCGCGGAGGACGCCGAGCAGCGCCCTGCCCGGGTGGCCGACCGGGAGGGGTACGCCGAGCGCGCCGGTGTGCGACTCGCCTGGCGCGTCTACGGGGAGGAGCACCGGCCGACCGTCCTGCTGATGCCGACCTGGTCGATCATCCCGTCCCGGTTCTGGAAGCTGCAGGTGCCCTACCTCGCGCGGCACTTCCGGGTGGTGACGTTCGACGGGCGGGGATCGGGCGACTCGGACCGCCCGGCCGGTGCGGCGGCCTACGAGCATCCGCAGTACGCCGCGGACGCCGTCGCCGTCCTCGACGCCACCGGCACCGACGTGGCGACCCTGGTGTCGCTGTCGTGCGGCGCGGCCTGGTCGGTGCACGTCGCCGCCGGGAGCCCCGGGCGGGTGAACGGACTCGTCGCGCTCGCGCCGTCGTGCGGCTTCCCCGCCGCGCACGCCGCGCGCCAGTACAAGCCGTGGCATGAGCGGCTGGACAGCACGCAGGGGTGGGGGAAGTACAACAGGTACCACTGGCTCGAGGGTGGCTACCAAGACTTCCTGGAGTTCTTCTTCGGCCAGATGTTCGCCGAGCCGCACTCCACCAAGCAGATCGAGGACTGCGTCGGCTGGGGGCTGCAGACCAGCCCGCAGACGCTGGTCGACACGACCGCCGGACGGCTCGGGATGGACGGCGCGACCAGCGTCCCGCTGGACGACCTCTGCGCGCGAGTGCGGTGTCCCGTGCTGGTCGTGCACGGGACTCAGGACCGGATCAGCCCGGTCGCCCAGGGCGAGCGGCTGGCCGAGCTCACCGGCGGCACCCTGATCCTGTTGGAGGGGAGCGGCCACGGGCCGCAGGGACGGGACCCGGTGCTGGTGAACCGCCTGGTCAAGGACTTCGTGGACGGCCTCGCTCCGAGCGTGCCCTCCGGCGGGCGGGTGCGCGCGGCGGCCCGGCCGAAGCGGGCGTTGTACCTGTCCTCACCCATCGGCCTCGGGCACGCCCGTCGTGATCTCGCCATCGGCCAGGAGCTGCGGCGGCTGCACCCCGACCTGCACGTCGACTGGCTCGCCCAGCACCCGGTCACCACCGTGCTCGAGGCCGCCGGCGAAAGCGTCCACCCGGCATCGGCGTCGCTGCTGTCGGAGTCGGGCCACATCGAGCACGAGGCCGGCGAGCACGACCTGCACGCCTTCTCGACGATCCGCCGGATGGACGAGATCCTGGTCAACAACTTCATGGTCTTCCACGACCTCGTGCAGGAGCAGCACTACGACCTGGTGATCGGCGACGAGGCGTGGGACGTGGACTACTTCTTGCACGAGAACCCCGAGCTGAAGCGGTTCGCCTTCGCGTGGATGACCGACTTCGTCGGGTGGCTGCCGATGCCGGACGCCGAGCCCCGCGAGGCCGCGCTGACCGCGGACTACAACGCGGAGATGATCGAGCAGCGGGCGCGGTTCAAGGCCGTCCGCGACCGGTCGGTGTTCGTCGGCAACCCCGACGACATCGTCGACGGCACCTTCGGGCCGGACCTGCCGTCGATCCGGGGCTGGACAGAGGAGAACTTCGACTTCGCCGGGTACGTCACCGGGTTCGACCCCCCGACGCCGGCGGAGTCGCGAGCCCTGCGCGCCCGCCTCGGCTACCGCCCCGACCAGCTGCTGTGCGTGGTGACCGTCGGCGGGTCGGGGGTCGGGCAGCCGCTGCTGAGGCGAGTGCTGGACGCCGTACCGCTGGCCCGGCGGATGGTGCCCGACCTGCGGTTCCTGGTGGTGACCGGTCCCCGCATCGACCCTGGGGCGCTGCCCAGGCGCACCGGTGCCCGACTGCGCGGCTACGTTCCCGACCTGCACCGGGTGCTCGCCGCCGCCGATCTCGCCGTCGTGCAGGGCGGTCTGACCACCTGCATGGAGCTGACCGCCGCCGGCACCCCGTTCGTCTACGTACCGCTGCGCCACCACTTCGAGCAGAACCTGCACGTACGCACGCGGCTCGACCGTTATGGCGCCGGTCGCTGCCTCGACTACCGCGAGGCGAGCGACCCCGACGGCCTGGCCGAGGCGATCGCCAAGGAGGTCCAGCGGGAGGTCGACTACCGGCCCGTCGAGACCGACGGCGCCGCCCGCGCCGCGGCCATGCTGGGCGCCCTGCTGTAGCGGTGGTCTGCGTCTGTGTGCGCCCGAGGAGGGGCCTGGCACTGCTACTGTGAAACTGTGAAGAACATCACCGTTGCCGTGCCCGATGACGTCTACCAGCGTGCTCGGGTGGCCGCGGCCGAGCAGGACAGCTCGGTGAGCGCCCTCGTCACGGAGTTCCTTCGTGGCTTGGTGGACCGCGAGGGTGAGTTCGCCAGGCTGGAGGCGCAGCAGCGAGCGGTCCAGGCGCAGATCACCGACCTCCGCGCCAGGGACCGCCTGTCTCGCGACCAGGTGCACGAGCGTGCGCTTCGTTGACACCAACGTCCTGCTGTACGCCGTGTCCACCGACCCGGCGGAGCGGACGAAGGCATCCCGGGCGAACGACATCTTGGTGTCGCGCGACCTCGGGCTCTCGGTTCAGGTGCTGCAGGAGTTCTACGTCCAGGCGAGCCGGGCCTGGCGGGAGGACCCGCTCGGCCACGAGCGGGCAGCTCGACTGGTCGAGTCGTTCACCCGCTTCACCGTGCTGGGCCACGGCGTCGGCCTGGTGCTGGCCGCGATGGCGACCAGCCATCGGTACGTCATCTCGTACTGGGACGCGGCGATCGTCGAGGCGGCTCGGGCACTCGGGTGCCGCACTCTCCTCACCGAGGACCTCGGACACGGCCAGGACTTCGACGGCGTGGTGGTCGAGAACCCGTTCCGATAGGCACCGGGCGGCCCGTCAACCGAGCGCGGTTGTGACCCGCTCGGCGTACGAGGCGGCCTCGGCATCGTCGGCGTACGTGGTGCGCGGCCAGAAGAACCCACGCAGCCCGTCCTTGCGGCGCCGGGGCACCACGTGGCAGTGCAGGTGCGGCACCGACTGGCTGACCACGTTGTTCATGGCGACGAAGGTGCCGTCCGCGGCCAGGGCGGTCGGCATCGCCGCGGCCACCTCGCGTACAGCGGCGAAGAACGGCTCGAGCAGCACCGGGGGCAGCTCGGCGATGGTGTCGACGTGCTCGCGGGTCACCAGCAGCACGTGTCCCTTGAACACCGGCCGCACGTCGAGGAAGCCGACGACGTGCTCGCGGCGCAGCACCAGGTGCGCCGGAGCGGCTCCGGCGACGATCGTGCAGAACAGGCAGTCGGCGGGCACGACCGGCACGCTAATCGCCCGGTGGCGGCTCGGCTGATGCACCCGCGACTTGTCACCGCGTACGGGTGCTGGGGCGCCTCGACGCGGTGACAGCTCGCGGGGCCTACCCTGGGTGTTCACGCCGTGGACACCGACGAGACGAAGAAGCGCGAGGGC
>JBBSMD010000101.1:0-7565 GCA_038233355.1 Propionibacteriales bacterium | reverse complement strand
CGTGTGGGACCTCAGCCACTCCGCCGGATGCCTACGGGTCGACCTTGACGCCGCCGGCGCCGACCTGGCCGTCGGCTGCACGTACAAGTACCTCAACGCCGGCCCCGGGGCACCCGCCTTCGTGTACGTCGCGCAGCGACACCTCGACCGGGTGCGCCAGCCGCTCGAGGGCTGGTTCGGCGCCGCGGACGTGTTCGCGATGGCGGAGGAGTACGTACCCGCCCCCGGCATCCGGCGCATGCTCACCGGCACGCCGCACGTACCGGGGCTGGTGGCGGTCGACTCCGGGGTCGCCCTGGTGGAGGAAGCGGGGCTCAACCGCATCGAGGCCAAGGCCCGCGACCTGACCACCTATGCGACCGCCCTGCTCGACCGGTACGGCCTCGAGCTCGCTTCCCCGCGCGACGCGACCGCACGCGGGGGACACGTGACCGTCCGCGTACCGGACGCGGGCGCGGTCACGCGCCGGCTGATCGAGCGCGGGGTGATGCCCGACTTCCGCAACCCCGACCTCGTCCGCCTGGGCATGTCACCGCTCACCACCTCCTACACCGAGGTGTGGGACGGTCTGGCCGCGCTCGCCGACGAAGCGACGTGACGGCGGCTCCACCGGCGGGCGGGCGGCAACGCCACGGCCGCTCCCGGCGGGCGGGCTGCCACCGGCAGACCGGATGTCTGCCTCCCCGAGCTCCGCGGCCGGTGGTGAGCATGAGGCCGAGGCACGATGGGTACGTATACGTGGCTGGTCAGCTCGTCAGCTCGTAGCGGGTCCGTACGCGCACGGTCCGTCCGACGCTGGATGTGCACGATCGCTCCCTGCGTCAGCCTCGAACAAGGTCCATCGTGCACATCCAGCGCGCCGCGACGTGAGATCGTGGATGTCGAGCCAACCCGTGGAGGACCGTTGTCGCAACGCGAGCAGGAACGCCCGGCCGACGAGCCGAGCGCTCCACCTGTCCGTGAGGACGATCCGGCGAAGGATCCGTCGGAACGCATCGTCGCGCGGGCAAGGTCGCACACCCCGCCTCCACCGGTCGACCTGGCCAAGAACGGCCGTCCGCGGCTGCCCGGACGTACCGACCTGATCGGCCGGGGGCTGATGTGGCTGGCGGAGTGGAGCCTTCGACTCTTGCTGGTGGCGGCGGCCGGCTATGGCCTGGTCTACGTCGTCGGCACGCTGTGGGTCGTCGTGCTACCGGTGTTCTTGGCCCTGCTGCTGACCTCGGTGCTGGCGCCGGTGGCCGCCTTCCTGCGCCGCGCGCTGCCCGCTGGAGTGGCCGCGTTCTTGGTGGTGCTCGGTGCGTTGGGACTGTTGTTCGGCGTCTTTGCTTTGATCGTGCCGTCGGTGGCCGACCAGGTCGCCAACGTCGCGGAGGGCGTCAGCGGCGGCCTGCAGAGCATCCAGGACTGGGTGGCCGGTCCGCCGCTCAACTTGAGTGACTCCCAGTTCTCGGCCGCGGTCGACGCGGCGCAACAGCGGCTCACCGGCAGTGCCTCGACGATCGCCTCGGGCATCTTCGTGGGCCTCGGGGCGGCCTCGTCGGCGCTGGTCACCACCGTACTCGTGCTCGTCATCACGTTCTTCATGCTCAAGGACGGCGGTCGCTTCGTCCCCTGGCTCGACTCGGTCACCGGGGCGACGGCCGGTCGCCACCTGGTGCTCGTGCTTCGACGGATGTACGAGACGCTGGGCAGCTTCATCCGGACCCAGCTCGTGGTCAGCCTCATCGACGCCACGCTGATCGGCATCGGGCTGATCGTGCTGGGCGTGCCGCTGGCACTGCCGCTGATCGTGCTGACGTTCTTCGGTGGGTTCGTCCCCATCGTGGGGGCGTTCTTCGCCGGTGGCATCGCGGTGCTGGTGACCTTGGTCTCCCAGGGGCTGACCAGCGCACTGATCGTGCTGGGGCTCATCGTCGTCGTACAACAGCTGGAGGGAAACGTGCTCGCCCCCCTGCTGCAGGGGCGCAGCCTCAACCTGCACCCGGTCGTAGTGATCCTCGCCGTGACCGCGGGCAGCACGCTGTTCGGCGTGGTGGGTGCCTTCCTGGCCGTCCCCACGGTCGCGGTGACCGCGCAAGGTCTGCGCTACCTCGACGAGCTCGCGGCCTCGACGGCCGCGGCGGCCAAGCGGGGCGGCGCGGTGGAGGGAGCCGACGCTCGGCGCACGCTGTTGCCTCGGCGCCGCCTCGGGCACTGACCCCGCCCCGGCCCGCACGGGCGGCTGCCCCCCGCCGCGTGAGACGATCCTGCCCATGCTCGACGTGGCGGTGCTGGGAGCGCGCGGCCGCATGGGCGCCACCGCGTGCGCCGCGATCGAGGCCGCCGACGGGCTCGCGCTGGTGGCCCGGGTCGACGTCGACGACCCGCTCGACCCCATCGCCGACGCCGACGTGGTGGTCGACTTCACCCGCCCCGACGTCGTCATGGGCAACCTGCGCTGGTGCGTCGAGCACGGCGTGCACGCGGTGGTGGGGACGTCCGGTTTCGACGCGGAGCGGCTCACCCAGGTGCGCGGCTGGCTGGCCGACGCCCCGCACGTGTCGGTGCTGGTCGTCCCGAATTTCTCGGTCGGTGCGGTGCTGATGATGGGCTTCGCCGCGCAGGCGGCCGCGTTCTACGAGTCGGTCGAGATCGTGGAGCTGCACCACCCCGACAAGGCCGACGCCCCCTCGGGCACCGCCCGGTGGACCGCCGAGGTGGTCGCGTCGGCCCGCGCCGAGGCCGGCGGCGGGCCGATCCCCGATGCGACGGTCGACGAGCTGCCCGGGGCGCGAGGTGCCCAAGTCGACGGCATCCGGGTGCACGGCGTACGCCTGCGGGGACTCGTGGCGCACCAGGAGGTGCTGTTCGGATCGGTCGGCGAGACCCTCACGATCCGGCACGACTCCTATGACCGCGCGTCGTTCATGCCGGGCGTGCTCGCGGCCGTACGCCACGTGGCCGAAGCGCCCGGCCTCACGGTTGGCCTCCACCGGGTCCTGGGGCTCGGCTGAGCCGTGCGCCCCAAGCTCGTCGTGGCGGTGCTGGTCGCCGTCGTGACCGCCTACCTGGCCTTCATCGCGGTCAAGGGTGTGAGCGCGATCCGCGACGGCGGGACTGCGGGGGTCGTGCTCGGCCTGGCCATGCTGGCGCTGCTGGCCGTCGGCGCCTGGGTGGTGCTGGCCGAGCTGCGCTTCGGCGCCGCGACCGAGCGGCTGGCAGCCGAGCTCGCCGAGGAGGGCCGTTGGCCGGATGACGAGCTGCCGCTGCGTCCGTCCGGTCGTCCGGTACGCGAAGCGGCCGACGCGCTCTTCGCCACTCGCCGAGCCGAGGTGGAGGCCGGCCCGCGCGACTGGGGGGCATGGTTTCGGCTCGGGCTCGCCTACGACGATGCGGGTGATCGGCGGCGCGCCCGCTCGGCGATGCGCACGGCGATCCGCCTGCACGGCTGAGTCCCGATCTTGCGCGGTGACCGGCCCGTAGGAAGCCTTGTCCCACCGGGTGTATGCGGCCCGGCTCAGCGGTGTACCGCAACCATCGCTGCCTCGGGGTAACGGGTGCCGGCGGCGACACCGGCGGGGGCGACCTCGTCGATCGCGGCCAGCTCGTCGGGCGACAGCGCGATCCCCGAGGCACCGGCGTTGACCTCGAGGTAGGTGCGCCGCTTCGTACCCGGGATCGGCACGATGTCGTCGCCTTGCGCCAACACCCACGCGAGCGCCAGCTGTGCGGCCTCGATGCCCTTGTCGTGTGCGAGCTTCCGTACCTTGTCGACCACGGCGAGGTTGGCGTCGAAGTTCTCGCCCTGCCAGCGGGGGTGGTTGCGCCGCCAGTCGTCCTGCGCCAGGTCGTCGACGCTGCGGATCTCACCGGAGAGGAATCCTCGGCCCAGCGGGCTGTACGCCACGAACCCGACGCCGAGCTCTCGCACCGTGTCGAGCACCCCGTCGTCCTGCACGTCGCGGCTGAACAGCGAGTACTCGGTCTGCACCGCGCTCAGCGGGTGGGTGGCGTGCGCCCGCCGGATGGTGTCCGGCGCCGCCTCGGAGATGCCGAGGTAGCGGACCTTGCCGGACTGCACCTGCTCGGCCATCGCGCCGAACGTCTCCTCCGCGGGTACGTCGGGGTCGACGCGGTGCTGGTACCACAGGTCGACGTAGTCGGTGCCGAGGCGTTGCAGCGACCCGTCGAGGGCTTGGCGCAGGTAGTCGGGTCGGCCGTTGACCTTGCCAGTGGGCTTGCCGTCGGCGTCGACCTCGTTGCCGAACTTGGTGGCGACGACTGCCTGCTCGCGGCGGCCCGACAGTGCCCGGCCCAGCAGTCGCTCGTTGGTCCACGGCCCGTACATGTCGGCGGTGTCCAGGAAGGTGACGCCGAGCTCGAGCGCCCGGTGCAGCGTGGCGACTGACTCGGCGTCGTCGCCGGCCCCGTACGCAAAGCTCATGCCCATGCAGCCGAGGCCCTGCTCGGACACGACGAGACCCTGGCTGCCGAGGACGCGATTCTGCATGGATGGCTCCTGCTGGTGGGAGATGCGGTTTGCGACGTTACGACGTCGGCCATCACTCGGAGCGGGCGGGTCGGTGAGTACGGCTGTCTCGATCGGATGCGATACGGCCGGTGCCGCTCGTGGCACGGGCCGCCTGCTGCCGAGCTTCGCCGCTGGGCGAACCGGTACCGGGTGGCTCACACCAGCCGGATCAACGCGGCGGTGAGGGCGGCCACCGCGACCACGACCAGGAACGGCGCCCGCAGCAGCAGCGCGACCAGGCCGGCAGTCAGCCCCGCGAGGCGGGCGTCGACCACCAGGCGTTGACCATCGGCGAACGTCTGCACCGCGACGAGCGCGGCCAGCAGCACCACCGGCACCAGCTCGGCGACCCGTCGCACGGTCGGGTGCTCCAGCACCCGTTCGGGCACCGAGAGCCCCGCTAGCTTGAGGGCGTAGCAGCCGAACCCGGCCACCAACACCGCCACCCAGGCGGCGCTCACCGTCGCCCTCGGTTCGGTCCCCGGCCGGCTGGTTCCCGGCCGAGCAGACCCAGACCGAGCGCCACCAGCACCGACAGCAGCACCGGGGCGCCGGCCGGGCTCACCGGCACCGCCCCCAGCGCCAGAACCGCCGCGAGCACGGCGGCCAGCCGCGCCGTCGTGGTCGCGAGTCGCGGCCACACCAGCGCGAGGAAGGCCGCCGACACCGCCGCGTCCAGACCGTACGCCCGGGGGTCGCCGAGCCGGTCGCCGACGACGGCCCCGAGAGCGGTCGCGGTGTTCCACAGCAGGTAGATGCCGACACCGGTGGTGACGAAGCCGACCCGGGCGAGCTCGCGAGAGGGCTGGCCGACCGCCATCGCGGTGGACTCGTCGATCACGACCTGCGCACCGGCGACGCGACGCCAGCCGCGCAGACCGAGCAGCGGCGCGAGCCGCACCCCGTACAGAGCATTGCGGGTGCCCAGCAGGATTGCGCTCAGCGCTCCGGACAGCGGTGCACCGCCCGAGGCGACCACACCGGCGAACGCGAACTGTGACGCGCCGCTGAACAGCAGCAGCGACAGCGCGCAGGTCTGCCACACGCTGAGCCCGGACGCCACCCCGATGGCGCCGAAGGAGACCCCGTACGCGCCGGTGGCGACGCTGACGCCGAGCGAGTTGCGGACCACGGAGGCGAGGGTCGGTGTCGCTGGCACGTGCGTGACGCTATCGGCCACCCTGTCGGCAGACTGTCAGTCGGTTGTCAGGTCGGTGTGCAACCGCACCTGCTTGACGGTCGCCCGGCCGTCGCCGCGCAGGTCGAGCTCGCGGTGCGCTCCGTCGGGGGCCCAACCGGCGTCGGTGAGGAAGCGGCGCAGCGCGTCATCGGTCGTGCGGACCCAGCTGGCGGCCCGGGTGAACCGGTCGGCCCGGACCGTGTCGACTGCCGCGTGCAGCAGCCGGGACCCGTGCCCGGCACCGGTGTGCTCGGGGTCGACGAGCAGCTCGACGAGCTCGGCGTCGGCCACCGGGTCGGCGTCGGGGTCGGGGCTAGGGGTGAGCACCGCGAAGCCGCGAACGCTCGCGCGCTCCAGCGCGACGAGGACCCGGTTGCGCGCATCACCGGGGCGGTCCAGCTGCGGCGCCCAGCGTTGCGCGAAGACATCGGGATTCAGCTCGGCCTCGTCGAGCAGACTGGCGTACGTCTCGCGCCAGCACCGCACCTGCACGTCGGCGATCGCCGGCGCGTCGGCCGACCAGGCGACCCGCACGCTGACGTCGGCGGTGGGGCGCTGCTGCGGGCTGCTCACCCCGGCATCCTCGCGTAGACACATCGGCCGCACCGGCTCGGCACCCTGGTTCCCCGCCACCGGAGCAGCGCCCCTGACGCTGGGCCGCCGGGCACGAGCGACGCCCTTACCCCACCGCCTTGGCGAGCGCGGCCAGGTAGCGCCGGCACGCCAGCCGCTGCACGACTCGGCCGAACGGTCCGGCCACCCGGGTATACCAGCGACCTGGCTGGGACAGTGCGACCACCTCGCCCACCACCGTGCCGTTCGGCTCGCGACGTACCCAGAACGCCTCCTCGCCCGCTTCGGGGTGACCGGGCAGCGTCCCGTACGCGAAGCCGGCGACGTCATGGCTCCACAACACCTCGACGACCCGGCACGGTGCCTGGATGCGCAGCCGCCCGACCCCGATGCCGACGACCGCGACGGCGCCTGGGTGGACGGTCTCGGCGTCGGTGGTCACGGTCAGGCCCGCGTCGCGGTGCATGCGCCAGGTGATGATCGCTCGCGCGGCCGCGTCGTACACCTCGTCGCCGTGGCCCAGGACGCGGCGCCCGTGCGTAAGGTGGTAGCCGGGTGGCCGACGCTGCAGCGTGGCCCCGACGTCGGTGTACGTGTACGGTGCCTCGGTCAGCGCGGCAAGGTCGAGCACCCCGGCGAGGCTAGCGGTGGTCCTGCTCGAGCGCTGGTGTCGCGCGTTCGGGCCTGGTGTCCGAGTCTCTGCGCCGGCGGTGACGGGGCGGGTGCCGAGCGCTGTCCGCGCCCGGGGTGCTCCGGTGTCGGGCCGGTGTCGCGCCCCGCTATCGTAGCCCCGTTGCCGGGGCATTCGTGGCGGCGGTGGAAGCCTCGACCGTGCGCGCGGGTTATCCAGATCACACGGTCAAGGAGCGGCCCATGGACATGGTTTCGACAATGACGATGCCCGAGGTGGTCATCGCCGGCCTGCTGGTGCTGGGGGTGCTGCTCACGGCCCTCTACGTCGGCGGGCGGATCTTCGGTCAGCGGGTCGCCGACCGCGAGCACACTGACGGGGCCAGTGGGCGGTCGCGACGCCGGTCGCGACGGCCGTCGCGCACCTCCGACCACACCTGAGACCGCCGGTCGCGATCCAGCACACCTACACCGCCGGTCGTGATCCCGGCGCCGACCACACCCGACACCGCACCGGTGCGCTGACTCAGCGGGTTGCGTCGACCAGCCGGACGTCGTAGCCCGCGAGCGCCCGGTCCGCGCTCACCAGCCGCAGGCCCTCCAGCCGCGACTGTGCGACCAACGCTCGGTCGAAGGGGTCGTCGTGCAGGCGCGGCAACCGCCCTGCCT
>JBBSMD010000100.1:0-7597 GCA_038233355.1 Propionibacteriales bacterium | reverse complement strand
GACGGCTTCGACGCGCTGGTGCTCGTGGACGCCCTGCCGGGCGCAAAGGAGCCGGGGGAGCTCACGGTGCTGGAGGTGGGCCCCGACGACCTCGGTGCCGGAGAGTTCGACGCCCATGGCATGAATCCGGTCGCGGTCCTCGCCAGCCTCGGCGTGCTCGGCGGCGAGCTGCCTCGCACCTTGGTGGTCGGGTGCCAGCCGCTCGACGTCGACGAGGGCATCGGGTTGTCCCCGGCGGTCGCACGGGCGGTCGACGCGGCCGTCACCGTGGTCACCGATCTGCTCGATGCGCAGATGCGCGAGAGCGCCGCCGCCCTGTCCGCACAGGAGGCCTGAGATGTGCCTGGGGTTCCCGGGTCAGGTGGTGGAACGAGTCGAGGGGTACGGCGGGCAGCTCGCGCTCGTCGACATCGAGGGAGCGCAGCGCAAGATCAACATCGGCATGTTGGAGGACCAGGAGCTCGATCCCGGCGACTGGGTGCTCATTCACATGGGTTTCGCCGTGGAACGGGTCGACGTCGCCGGTGCCGAGAAGGCGATGGCCGGCTTGGAGCTGATGGGCCGCCCCCGAGACGGCCGGGAGCAGGAGGAGCCGTGACCCTGCGCGTCCGGCGCCGCTTCCGGGTGGTCGGCGTCGTCCAGGGTGTGGGTTTCCGGCCGTTCGTGTACGTCACCGCGACCTCGCTGGGGTTGACCGGGGAGGTGTCCAACGACTCGAACGGGGTCGTGGTCGAGGCGGAGGGTGTCTCGTCCGCGGTGGACGAGCTCTCCACGGCGCTGCAACGCGATGCTCCTGTGCTCGCACAGGTCGAGCGGGTGATCACGTGCGACCTGCCGGTGCAAGGCGGCACCGGGTTCACCATCGCCGACACGCGTCACGTCACCGGCGGCCGGACACTGGCCGGCCCCGACGTCGCCACCTGCACGGACTGTCGGCGTGAGCTGGCCGACCCCACCGACCGCCGGCACCGCCACCCGTTCGTCTCCTGCACCAACTGCGGCCCGCGCTTCACGATCATGACCGGGCTGCCCTACGACCGTCCCGCCACCACGATGGCGGGCTTCGGCATGTGCGCCGAGTGTGCCCGCGAGTACGCCGACCCGGGCGACCGCCGCTTCCACGCCCAACCCATCGCCTGTCACGCCTGCGGGCCGCAGCTCGAGCTGGTTCACCCGGGCCAGCCGGCGGTGCGGTGCGACGAGGCGCTGGCCGCCGCGCGCAGGGTGCTTGCCGACGGCGGCATCCTGGCCGTGAAAGGGCTCGGCGGCTACCACCTGGCCTGTGACGCGGCCGACGAAGAGGCGGTCACCGAGCTGCGGCGGCGTAAACAACGCGGCGACAAGCCCTTCGCGGTCATGGTGCGCGACCTCGCGGCTGCTCGCGCGATCGCCTGCGCCGACGAGGCGGAGGCGAGGCTGCTCGACGGCGTACGCCGGCCGATCGCGTTGCTGGCCAGGCGCCCGGACCCGCAGCTCGCGATCGCGGACGCGGTCGCTCCACGCAACCCCGACCTCGGCGTCCTGCTGGCGTACACGCCCCTGCACGAGCTGCTGTTCGGCTTGCCCGGTGACACGCCCGGGCCACAGGTGCTGGTCATGACCTCGGGCAACCTCGGCGGGGAGCCGATCGCGTACGACGACGAGGACGCCGCCCGCCGGCTCGGGCCGCTCGTGGACGGGTGGCTGCGGCACGACCGGCCCATCACCGTCCCCTGCGACGACTCGGTCTCCCGCGTCGTCGACGGTGTCGAGCTGCCGGTCCGGAGGTCCCGCGGATACGCGCCCCTGCCGATTGCACTCCCAGTCGATGTGCCCGCCGTGCTGGCCGTCGGTGCGGACCTGAAGAACACCTGCTGCGTCGCCGACGGCCGGTACGCCTGGCTGAGCCAACACGTCGGCGACATGGACGACCTGGCCACCCTGGACGCCTTCGCGGGCACCGAGCGCCACCTGCGACATCTGACGGGCGTGGCCCCGCTGCTGCTCGTCGCCGACCAGCACCCCGGTTACCGCTCCGGTCAGTGGGCTCGGCGGCACGCCGACGGCCGCCCGGTCCGTACCGTCCAGCACCACCACGCCCACGTCGCCGCCGTCATGGCCGAGCACGGCCTGGACGGGCGCGAGCAGGTCATCGGCGTCGCCTTCGACGGCACCGGGTATGGCAGCGACGGGGCGGTCTGGGGCGGCGAGGTGCTGCTGGCCGACTACAAGGGCTTTCGTCGCCACGCCCACCTGGCGTACGTCTCGTTGCCCGGTGGCGATGCGGCCGTGCACCGCCCGTACCGGATGGCGCTGGCGCACCTCGCAGCGGCGGGCGTCGACTGGCAGCCCGGCCTGCCTCCGGTCGATGCCTGCCCGGCCCCGGAGCTCGCTGTGCTGCGCCACCAGCTCGCCAGCGGCTTCGGCTGCACACCCACCTCTTCCGTGGGCCGGCTGTTCGACGCGGTCTCGTCGCTGGCCGGCGTGCGCCACGTCGTCGACTACGAGGCGCAGGCGGCCATCGAGCTGGAGGGGCTCGCCCGAGGAGTCGTGCTCGACGACCCGGCGGCCTATGCCTTCACGCTGCGCGCCGACGCCGCAGGCGACGGCCTGGCCGTCGACGCGGCACCCGTCGTACGCGCGGTGGTGACCGACGTGCAGCGCGGGGTGCCCGCCGCGCTGGTGGCGGCCCGATTCCACGCCGCGGTCGCGACGCTCGTACGTGAGCTGGCTGGCCGGGCGTACGACGAGACGGGGCTGCGCACCGTCGTCCTCTGCGGCGGCGTCTTCGGCAACGCGTTGCTGCTGTCAACGACTCGCCGGCTGTTGCGCGACGACGGCTTCACCGTCTTGTGCCCCCAGCAACTCCCGCCCAACGACGGCGGCCTGGCCCTCGGCCAGGCCCTCGTCGGTGCTCTCGGCTGAACGAAGGAGAACTCTCATGTGCCTTGCAGTCCCCGGTCGAATCGTCGACCTGCATCAGCGAGACGGCACGACCATGGCCGACGTCGACTTCGGCGGCGTGCGCAAGGACGTGTGCTGCGAGTACGTCCCCGACGTCAGCACCGGTGACTACGTCATCGTGCACGTGGGCTTCGCCATCCAGCGTCTCGACGAGGCGTCAGCGCAGGCGACCCTCGCCGAGTTCGAGAACCTCGGGATCCTCGAGGAGGAGTTCGGAGACCCGTTCGCGCTCGCCGCGCAGCAGGCAGGACCAGACGCCCCACACGAGCAGGAGGGACCGCGATGAAGTACCTCGACGAGTTCAGCGACCCAGAGCTGGCCGGGCACCTGCTCGACCAGATCCGGGCGACCGCCACGAGGCCGTGGGCGATCATGGAGGTCTGCGGCGGCCAGACGCACTCGATCATCCGACACGGCATCGACCAGCTGTTGCCCGACGCGATCGAGATGATCCACGGTCCTGGCTGCCCGGTGTGTGTCACGCCGCTGGAGATCATCGACAAGGCGCTGGCCATCGCTGCGCAGCCGGACGTGATCTTCTGCTCCTTCGGCGACATGCTGCGGGTGCCTGGCAGCAGCCAGGATCTGTTTCGGGTCAAGAGCGCCGGCGGTGACGTACGCGTCGTCTACTCCCCGCTGGACGCTTTGAACCTTGCCCGGCAGAACCCTGACAAGCAGGTCGTCTTCTTCGGCATCGGCTTCGAGACGACCGCGCCGGCCAACGCGATGACGGTCTATCAGGCCAAGCGACTGGGGATCGAGAACTTCTCGCTGCTGGTGTCGCACGTGCTGGTGCCACCGGCGATCGCGGCGATCATGGAGTCGCCCACCTGTCGGGTGCAGGCCTTCTTGGCCGCTGGCCACGTGTGCAGCGTGATGGGCACCTATGACTATCCCGAGCTCACGCAGAAGTACCAGGTGCCGATCGTCGTCACCGGCTTCGAGCCGCTCGACATCCTCGAGGGCATCCGCAAGACCGTGCTCCAGCTGGAGTCCGGTCGCCACGAGCTGGAGAACGCGTACGCACGGGCCGTACCCGAGCAGGGCAATCCGACCGCGCGCCGGATGCTCGAGGACGTCTTCGAGACCACCGACCGCGCCTGGCGCGGCATCGGCATGATCCCCGGCAGTGGGTGGCGGCTGTCCGACGCGTACCGCGGGTGGGACGCCGAGGCCCGCTTCGACGTGGGCGGCATCCATACCGACGAGTCGCCGATCTGTCGCTCTGGTGAGGTGTTGCAGGGCCTGATCAAGCCGCACGAGTGTGCCGCCTTCGGCAAGGAGTGCACGCCGCGCAACCCGCTCGGCGCGACGATGGTGTCCTCGGAGGGGGCGTGCGCGGCGTACTACACCTACCGTCGGCTCGAGGCGCCGGCTACAGGCGCGGCGCCGGTGGCTCCGGACGCCCCGGCCGAGCCGGTGGGAGTCGGTCGTGGCTGACCTCGACTTCGAGGGCTGGGTATGCCCTTTGCCGCTGCGTGACTCCCCGACTGTCGTCATGGGGCACGGTGGCGGCGGGGCGATGTCGGCCGAGCTGATCGAGCACTTGTTCCTGCCGGCGTTCGGATCGGCGGCCGACGCCGGGCTCGGCGACTCCGCGGTGCTCGAGGTCGGTGGCACTCGACTCGCGTTCTCGACCGACTCGTTCGTGGTCAAGCCGATGTTCTTCCCCGGGGGCTCGATCGGCGACCTGGCCGTCAACGGCACCGTCAACGACGTGGCCATGTCGGGCGCCCGCCCGCTCGCTTTGTCGACTGCGTTCATCCTCGAGGAAGGCACCGCCGTCGAGCAGATCGGCCGCGTTGCCCAGGCGCTGGGACACGCCGCTGAGGTGGCCGGAGTGCGGCTGGTCACCGGCGACACCAAGGTCGTCGACGCCGGTCACGGCGACAAGGTGTTCGTCAACACCGCTGGCATCGGCGTCGTGCCAGCGGGGATCGACATCGCGCCGCGCCGGGCGCGCCCGGGAGACGCGGTACTGGTCAGCGGCGACATCGGGGTGCATGGCGTCGCGGTGATGAGCTGCCGCGAGGGACTCGAGTTCGGCACTGAGGTGGAGAGCGACACCGCGCCGCTGCACGGACTGGTCGCGACCATGCTCGATGCCGTCGTGGCTGCCGCCGCTCCGGCTGAGGACCGCAACGGCGGCGGCAACAACGGCGGCACCGTCGGGGGCAACGGCGGCAGCAACGAAGGCGGCGACGACGGGGCGGCCACTTCGGCGACAGGCTCCGGTGGCCCGATCCACGTGTTGCGCGACCCGACCCGCGGCGGCGTGGCGGCCGCGCTCAACGAGATCGCCAAGGCGGCCGGGGTAGGGGTGGAGCTGGTCGAGCGCGACCTGCCGATCCCACAGCCCGTACGCGACGCGTGCGGCCTGCTCGGGCTGGATCCCCTGTACGTCGCCAACGAGGGCAAGCTGCTCGCCTTCGTAGCCCCCGAGCACGCCGAGCAGGTGCTGGAGGCGATGCGCGCACATGAGCACGGCAAAGGCGCGGTGCGCATCGGCACCGTCGTCGCCGAGCATCCCAGCATGGTCGTCACCAGGACCGGCCTCGGTGGCACCCGGGTGGTGGACCTGCCGATCGGCGAACAGCTGCCGCGGATCTGCTGAGTGTCCGCCAGCTCACAGGAGGCCGCTGCCGTCGGGTCCTCCGCCGGCGAGGCGATGTTTGCCCGCTACGCCTTCCCGCCCAACGAGTTGGGTCACTGTGGCCCGCCGGGTGCGGACGTTCTGCTCGCCGGAGGCGCTCGCGAGTCGGTCGGGGACGAGCTGCGGCAACGGGTACCGCAGTTCGACGGTGCGTGGCCGTATCTGCAGCTGCTGGCCGCCGCCGCGGGTGCCGACGACGCGCTCGACGCTGAAGTGGTGGCCGCCTACTGGTTGGGCGGGGACCTGCTCGACCGGGTCTCGTCGCCGGACCTCGCGGCGGGGGTCGCGGCCGCGTTCGGTGGTCAGCCCGGCGTACCGGAGCGGTTGGCGGCGCTCCCGGCTGGTGGTGCCGTCGCCAGCCACGCCTTCCACGTGTTCGTCGTCTATCCGTGGGTGGGTTTGCTCGGCTCGGGCAGCGACGTGCCCCGCCAGGTGCTCGACAGCTGCCGGGTGCGCTGGGGCACCGTCGAGTCGGTCGAGGGCGAGAGGGCGGTGGTGCGCTCGCAACCGTTGACGTGGGACGGCATCGTCCTCGACCTTGGTGCCGAGCGGCCCGAGATCTGCCGCTGGGCCAGCGGTGAGCGTTCCTTCGTCTCCGGGCTACAGGCGGGCGACCGGGTGTCGCTGCACTGGGACTGGGTCTGCGACCGGCTGGATGGTCACCAGATGGAAGAGCTGGCCGGCCGTAGCCGACACCAGTTGGATGTGACCAACCGCTGGCTGGCTGGCCGCTGACTCCTGACCAGAGAGTGGTCATCCCCGGTCCCGACAGCCTGACGCCCCGCCACCGCTGCGTTGAACCGGCGTGCGGTCTGACCCACTCAGGGATGTGCGCTGGACCACGACGCGGTGGACGACGACTTCCTTGCGGGCGTCGACGTTCGGTGCTCTGCGCTGGTTCCAGCCGTGTTGCTCGGCTGCCCGCCGCAGGAGGCCGGGGCGTCGCCTTGCGTCTGACGGCTGTCCGACGTGGTTCAGCGTCGACGTATCAATCAGCGACGTCGGACAGGCGCAGGCAGTGGTCGCCGTTCTCTACGAGCCGTTGCGGCCGGCTCATGCGGGTTGTCGGGGTCGGAATCGGGCGTGTCGTTGGGGGGTGCGGGTGGAGTCGAGGCGGGCGGGTAGGAGGAGTTCGGGGATGCCGTCGGGGGCGATGCGGATGTGCCAGTCGGGCTGGTGGGCGAGGTGGTGGTGGTAGGGGCAGAGCAGGCAGCCGTCGCTGATGTCGGTGCGTCCGCCTTGGGCCCACGGGGTGCAGTGGTGCGCTTCGCACCAGGCGGGTGGGCGGTCGCAGTTGGGCCATACGCAGCCGTGGTAGGTGGCGGCCATGGCCAGACGTTGGTAGCGGTCGTAGAGGCGTTGTTCGCGTCCGGCCTCGAGGACGACGGAGTCGCCGTCGAGTACGGCGGGAAGCAGGCCGGCGTTACAGGCCAGGCGTCTGGCTTGGCTGGGGGAGATGCGCAGCCCGGTGGACAGCTCGGCAGCCGGTCCGCGCCGGAAGTCGGGGGGCAGGATGAGTCGCCCACCAGCACCGAGGCTGCCGCTACCGCCGCTACCGCTGCTACCGCTGCTGCTCCTACCGCTGATGCCGCTGATGCTGCTGCCGCCGGGGCCGCCGCCGGGGCTGCCGCTGAGGCTGGGGCTGGGGCTGGGGCTGGTGCCGGTGAGGGTGTGAAGGGGGATCAGGACGACGGCGGTGGCGGCGAGCCCGCCGGCTTGGGGGAGCCGGTCGGTCGGGACGTGTTCGATCAGTTCGCACAGGGCGTGTCCGAGGCGTTGGGGGTAGCTCCACGCCACCTGTGGGACCGGGTCGTTCAGCGCGCCGCTGGCATCTAGCACCCCGCTGCCCCACACCGAGCCGTGCGTGCCAGTCTGCGCCGTGCTGGTATCCCTCGCCCACTCACCCGGTGACTCCCCCGGTGGCCGCTCCCCCGGTGGACGCTCACCCGGTGGCCCGTGCTTGGGCGGGCTGTGCTCGGACGGCCGGTCGTCGGGCTGGTG
>JBBSMD010000099.1:0-7640 GCA_038233355.1 Propionibacteriales bacterium | reverse complement strand
GGCAGCTCGACGCGGTTGAAGCGATGCGGGTTGGCGGCCGCGCGCTCGCGCAGCCGCTGCTGGGCCTGGTCGACGACGCGGGGGGCGACCCCGAAGGCACCGTGGTTGAGGTGCACCACCGCCGGGTCGAGGTCGAAGTCGGCTCGGACGTCGGCGGGCGCACGCACCCGCACATGCTGCCACCTGCCGCATTTGCGCCGTGCCGCCGACTGGTGGCGAACGAACATCCGTCGGGAGCTGGGAGGTTGTTTCTCCACCATTGGATGCGCTCGGCGGGTGGCAACGCGTTCGCCCTCGCCGGCGACCCGGGCCCCGGGCTGTTGGGCCATGGCCGCTCAGGAGGCGGTGCGCGGGCTTTGGCCTCGCTCCCGCGACGCCGACGCACAAGGTTGGCGCGCGATCATGGTGCAGTGGACCTCGACGCAACGCTGCGGCGTCGCTGGTGCGCCATCACGCCGGATGCCGACGCCCTCAGCGAGGAGTTGTTGGCCCGCTGGGCCGAGCCGCACCGGGCGTACCACGACCGCCGGCACCTGCTGGAGGTGCTGGTGGCGATCGACGGCCTTGCACCGCCCGACCCGACGGCGGTGCGTCTGGCCGCGTGGTTCCACGACGCGTGTTGCGAGGTGGCAGCGAGCGACAACGAGGAGCGCTCGGCCCGGCTGGCCGAGCAGCGGCTGCCGGCGCCGCTCGGCGTCGAGGTTGGGCGGCTCGTCCGCCTCACCGTGTCGCACGACCCGGTCGAAGATGACCACGACGGGCAGGTGCTCTGCGACGCCGACCTCGCGGTGCTGGGGGCCGCACCCGAGCGGTACGCGGCGTACACCGCCGACGTGCGGCGGGAGTACGCCAGGGTGCCGGACGCCGCGTACGCGATCGGTCGAGCGCGGGTGTTGCGAGGGTTCCTCGAGCGGCCGCGCATCTACCGGACGCCCGTGGCGTACCAGCGCTGGGAGCAACAGGCCCGGGGCAACCTGGCCGCCGAGGTGGCGGCACTCGAGTCGTAGGCGCGACATGGCGCCACGGCGCGCCCCCGGCGGTGCCACGACCCGCCCGGTCCCCCACTTCCCATGGTTTCGGTGAGGCTCGCGGTCAGCGGCTCAGCGACGGGAAACCCTCAATCGGCGCGTCCGGCTCGGCCCGTGCCATCAGCGCAGGACGCGGATGGGGCACAGCGGTCCGGTCGCACCGGCCAGCCGTCCGTCCCCGGTGATCAGTTCGCAGTCCAGGTGTTCGGCCAGCGCGACGTAGCAGGCGTCGTAAGCGCTGACGTTGGCTCGCAGTTCGAAGGCACGCGGCACCAGTCGCAGCGTCGGGACGCGCTCGAAGCCGAGCCGCTGCAGGTGAGCGATGGCGGTACTGAAGCGCTGCTCGGTGAGCGTGCGACGCAGCCAGCGCTTGCGCAGCACCGACACGGTCTCGACGTCGACCAAGTCGGGAGCAGCGACCTCTTGAGCCGCTCGCAGCTCACGGCGGGCACTCGCGCCGTTCCCCTCTTCGTCGGCGAGGGCATTGGCCAGGACGGAGGCGTCTACGACGATCACCATGCGCTCGGCAGGACGATCACCGCTGCGTGCGCTCTTCGTCTAGGTCAGTGACGGCCGCCGCGAATCCGACCCGTCCACCGTGCTGAGCTTCGACCTCGTCAAGGACCTCGCCGATCGAACGTCGCTCGGCGAGATGGCGTAGTTGGACCGCTAGATACTGCTGCAGCGACTGATGATTGTGCTCGGCCTTGCGTTGTAGCGCAGCGTGGACGTCGTCAGGTACGTCACGCACCAGGACATTAGGCATGCTTACATTATGCTTGCAACGGGTGGCCGTGGCAAGAAGGGGGACGTCGCAATTGCCGATCGCTGGCCGGACACCGTGATGCCACCGCTCCTGAGAACCCGGTGATCTCGGTCAAGGTCGATGACGTTGAAGCCGCCTATGCCCAGGCGCAACTGCGCGGCTTCGAGATCGTGCATTACCTGGCCACTGAGGAGTGGGGTGTGACCCGCTTCTTCGTCCGTGCACCGGACGGCACCCTCTTGAACGTCGTGCAGCATCGCGACTGACACCGGTTTGCGCCGCAGAGCGATCGCGGACGGGACGGACGGTCCGGCGTACAGATCACTGGATGCGTCACCGCGGGACGTTCCGCTTACGGGTGGGCTACTGGACAGGCGTTCCGGTCGCCCCTATTGAGCCGGACGAGTCAGCTCGCGCCGTCCGCTTGGTGGCGGTCCTGGCGTCCCGACGCGCTCAGCTGTCAAACACTGACCAGCAGATCTCGTTCCGCACCGCTGGTCGTCAAGTACGAGCTCGCGAATCGCCTCCGGAAGCTGGTCACGCTGCCACCGGCACTCAAGTCGACCTGCGGCCTCACTCTCGCCTTCCGGCGCAGCAGCACGTGCGGCCTTGATCGCGTAGGCGGCAGCGCCAAGCTCATGCGACGTGCGCGACGTGCGCGACGTGCGCGACGTGCGCGACGGCTCAAGCTTGGCCTGCAGCGTAGGCGGCATGCCGTGCTGTTCCACGCAAGGTCTCTGGCCGCGCCCATTGCAAGGCCGGAACCGACGAGTGGGGCTGCCAGGGATGTCGAACTTGACGCTGGCGAGGCCGGTCAGGTCGCCGCTGACATGTCGGGCTCCGAGCAGCTTGCTGGTTACCCGTCCGTGGGCAAGGTCGTCGAGCGTAGCGCGAGCGGCGATCAGCACTTGCGGCCCGTAGACGGCGAGCGAGGCCAGATCATCGGGAACAGCGGGGTGGGTGCTGAGCCGGTGACGGGCTGGCTCCACCCCGCCGTGTCACGCGGGCTCGCGTTCAGCAGCCTTCTCTGTCGCGCTATCCAGCGCCGCCTCAAGTTCCTCCTCGCCGAGCCACGGGCGACGGTCAGCGAGGCGCCTCCGGGCGAGATCGAGGTCCAACTTGCAAGACCTGTCCGATGACGGGTCCCGGTGAAGGGGCGTAAAGCGGTGCTCGTCCTCTGCCCGAGAACGTTGGTTTTCGGGCGCTTCCAACGGGCGTCAGAACCATGGGCAGCGTCCGTTTACGACGTCAACGTGGTAAACGGGCGACCGGACCGGTTCAACGTACGGCGGGGTCGAGCACGGTCAGCGTGCCGGCATCGACGTCGACCCGCGCGCGTACGCCGAGCGGCACCGCGCGGTTGCCGGCGACGTGCCCCACCGGCAGACCGGCCAGCACCGGGACCCCCAGAGCACCGAGGCGCTCGGCCAGCACGGCATCCACTTGCTCCACGTCGGTGCCGGTGAAGGCGCCCAGAGCCACGCCGCGCACACCGTCGAACCAGCCGGCCCGCAGCAGCTGGGTCAGCATCCGGTCCACCCGGTACGCCGGCTCGGCGACGTCCTCGAGCAACACGATCCCACCGTCCGCCGGCCGCGACGTCGGCGTACCCAGCGATGCGGCGAGCACGGCCAGGTTGCCGCCGACGAGCACGCCCTCGGCCGACCCCGGCACCACGACGCGGCCGGGTAGGACCGGGCGGTCGGCGTCCATCAGCAACGCCCGCAGCGCCTCGACGACGCCCCGGTCGGTGTCACCCAACGAGCTGGCGTTGGGACCGTGCACGGTGACGACGCCCAGCCGCGACCCGAACGCCTCGTGCAAGGCGGTGATGTCGGAGAACCCGACCAGCAGTCGTGGTCCGGCTGCGGCGAGCGCATCCCACGGCAGGCGGTCGATCACCCGGTGAGCGCCGGCTCCACCCCGGGCGGCGAAGACGGCGCGGACGTCGTACCGGGTCCACGCCGCCGCCAGCTCCCCGGCGCGGTCGGCGTCGGTGCCGGCCAGGTGTCCCAGGCGAGGGTGGGTGCCGACCGGCCCGTCCCGCTGCACGTCGAGCCCCCACGAGCGCAGCACAGCCAGACCGCGCTCGAGCCGGTCGGTCGGCACCCGCCCGGCCGGCGCGACGACTGCAACCGTGTCACCGGGCGACAGCCGAGGCGGCCGCACGAGCCGGGCACCGGGCCGGCGCGGACGCAACATCTGACCCTTGCGCCGACGCTGCCCCGTCTCCACCAGGGTCGCGACGAGCTCGCGGCTCGCCACCGGGCGTGCACCGGCAGCCACGAGGCGCCCGTACGCCTGCTCCGGCACGTCGTAGTGGTCGCCGTCGAACGCCTGGGATGGCAGGCCGGCGCGGGCGGCGAACGCGTGCAGCTCCTCGACCGACACGTCGCTGGCCAGGTGCGACCAGGTACGCCCCCGGGCGGGCCAGGTCGGCGGGTCGATCAGCAGGCTCACCCGTCGGCTCGCGCGAGCGTGTGGTCGAACAGCGTGCGCCAGGACCGCACGAGAGCCGCGTCGACGTACGACCGGCCGAAGCTGCCACCGGGGCGAACTGCCTCGGCCACGTGCAGCTGGCGTACTCCCGCCCGGACCAGCCAGGGCACGTGCTCGGCGCGCAGGCCTCCGCCGGCCAGCACCAGTCGCGCGACCTGTGGATCGGCGGCGGCCCGGCGGCACAGGTCGTCGAGGCCGTGGTCGAGGTCGAGCGCCGAGCCGGCGGTCTGCACGGCATCCAGGCGGGGCAGTCCGACGAGCCGTCGCCACGCCAGGTCGACGTCGAGCACCGAGTCGACCGCGCGGGAGAACGTCCACGGTGCGAACCCGATCCGGTCCACCACTTCGAGGGCCACCTCGATGTCGACCTCGAGGTCGGTATCGAGGAACCCGAGGACCACCCCCTTCGCGCCAACCGACAAGTAGTCCTGCGCGAGACCCACCAGGCGGGTCAGCTCCCCCCCGGTGGTGCCGAACCCGTCGGACAGGCGCAGCACCACCCGTACCGGCAGGTCGGTCGCCCGGACCAACGACGACACCGTCGCCGGCTCGGCGCTGCGGCCCCCGTCGTCTGGTCGACCACGCACCTCGAGCCGATCGGCTCCCCCGGCCTGGGCGGCCTCGGCGTCGGCCGGGTGCAACGCGACGATCTCCAGCGCGGTCACGACCGCATCGTCCCACCCGCCTGCCAGAATCGGTGGTGATGACGCCCGCAGACGACGGCGGTCGCCCCGAGGAGGCGGCCGACGCCCTACCAGACGACCCGCTGCTGGCCGCCCGCGCGCTGGTTCTGCACGACCTTGCCGCCCGCGGGCTCGCCCAGCCGGTCGTGGTGTCGATGCTCGAGCAGTCGTTGAGCGAGCGGGCGTGGTGGCTGTCCCAGTGGCAGGAGGGCGCTGCGTTCGTGCCGGGACTCGTCGCTCAGGACGTGCAGGACGCCGTGCACGACTCGATCGGCCGGTGGCCGCGGTGCACTGCGTGCGACTCGCTGGCCGAGCACGCGCTGCACGTCGCCCCGGAGCTGGGTGCCGACCCGCACTGGGTCTGCGAGGAGTCGGGCATCGACGTCGCCCCCCTCGGCCGCCTCACCTGAGCGCACCCGTACGGCCGACGCCGGACGGCGAAGCGCTCGCCTCCCGGCCGCACCGGTCACCACCGCTGGGCGCCCCGTGCGCAGGGCTCGCTTCGCAGCATCGTCGCCCTGGCAGAGGGACCCAGCGCTCATCGGTCGGTTGCGGCGGGTTTCGAGCCAGCAGAGCAGCACGGATCGACCAACCAGCGCGCCAGCCGCGCAAGCTCGCCGCCACTGGGACGCCTGCCCGCCCTCGACCAAGCGCGGGATCCACCGGCGTCGTGGCTCAGACGTTGATGGGCCGTGCCGGCGATGAGCGGGCCGCGTCCACCACCATGCTCCAGCACGGTGAGTCAGCCCAACCCAGCGTGGCAGACGACAAGGTATGCTGGCATACCATGAGGCGGACGACCCTAAAGATCTCCGACACTCTCGATGCCCGGTTACGGCACGAGGCCGAGCGCCGCGGCATGACGATCTCCGAGCTAAGTCGAGAAGCACTCGAGGCCCACCTCGTCGGGCCGCCTGGGCGGCGTCGGCTTGGCGCGGCGGGGGCCGGCAGCAGCGGGCGCAGCGACGTCTCCGAGCGCATCGAGGACATACTCGCCGCCGAGGCAGCACGATAGCCCCGCTGATCGTCGACGCCGGGCCCCTGTACGCCTATGTCGACGCCGACGACCGCCACCACGCCGCGTCGCTGGAGCTTCTCGTAACCCACCCGGGTCCGCTCATCGTTCCTACCCTGGTGGTCACCGAAGTCGCCTACCTGCTCGCTACCCGGCTGGGTGTCGAGCCCGAGGTGCGCTTCCTCGGTGACCTCGCCGCGGGCGCCTTCAGCGTCGAACCGGTTGCGGCCCGAGACTGGCTGCGCGTTGCCGAGCTCGTCGCGCGCTATCGCGACCTTCCGCTCGGCACCGTCGACGCCTCGGTCGTCGCGGCCGCCGAGCGGCTGGGGGTGGAGGACATCGCCACGGTCGACCGCCGCCACTTCAGCGTGGTGCGATCGAGCCACGTGTCCGGGTTCACGCTGCTGCCATGATCGCCGTGATGTGTTCTCGGCAATCGGGGTCGGGGAGGGCTGGTGCTGCTCGAGAACGCTCCACTGCATGCATGCCTCCTGTGACCGGTGAGGAGCGACGGCGATCCGACCCAAGCACTAGGACTGGGCACCGACAGCGAGACCGCACGGCTGCAGCGACGGGCTCAGCGGCGACGGAGCCAGCGCAGCACCACCAGACCTGCGACGACACCGAGTGCTGGAGCCGCGTATCGACGGGCCAGCACCGGGAGCACGGTCGCCAGCAGGTCGAGCTGGGCCTCCGGCGCCGGACCGGCATCTCCTGCGCCAGCCGGGCCAGCCGGGACAGCCGGGCCACCTGCTCGCCGAGCAGGGCGGGGTCGCCGCACTCCCACCCGTCGCTGACCAACACGACGGCGGCGGCGCGAGCCAGCCCGGGCTGACCCCAGCGGTCGCAGAACGCGCGCACCGACTCCCCCAGCCGGGTGCCGCCCGACCAGTCGGGCACGGTCGAGCCGGCGGCGTCGATGGCGCGGCCGGGGTCGCGCAGCCGCAGGGCCCGGGTCACCCGGGTCACCCGGGTGAGTCGGGTGAGTCGGGTGCCGAGCGTGAACACCTCCACCTGGCGCGGTGCCTGCACCAGCACCCGGTGCGCCAGCCGCAGCAGCGCGTCGGCGTACGGCTCCATCGAGCCGGAGACGTCCACGAGCCACACGACCCGGCGGGTACGGACACCGGCGCGGTGGTAGCGCAGCGGGCCCGGCTCGCCGCCACGGTGCGCGCGGTGGCGGCGTGGGCTACGACGGTGGGGCAACCGGACGGGCAGCGCGTCGATCTGACGCTCCAGCCAGGCCCGGCCCGCTCATCGCGGCCACGTCGCGGTCCCGCAGCACCTCGACCTCGCTGGCGTGTACGCACTACCCGGTCATCGGGGTCGGTGTCATCGCGGACGTCTCCCCCGGCGAGGTCGGCCTGCTGCACCCGTGGCGAGCGGACGGACGCGGAGGACCCAGCCGGTGCCGACACCGCGAACCAGGAGGCGAACACCCGGTCGTAGTGCTCGACGTCGTCGGGCCCGGCGCACAGCGTTGCCCGGCCGGATGGTCGCGCCCGAGCAGCACCGGGTGGCCGCGCCGGGCATCGGCACCGTCGCCGTACGTCGCCCGCGCCAGTGCAGAGGGTGCGGCCAGGTTGACCACCCGGCGTACGACGGCGGGCACGAGATCGGGCAGGTCCACCAGCAGCACCAGCGCCGCG
>JBBSMD010000098.1:0-7894 GCA_038233355.1 Propionibacteriales bacterium | reverse complement strand
TTCGAGGTGCGCCGGCGGGGCGACCTGTGGCAGGTGCTGGGCGACAAGCCGGAGCGCTGGGTGCGCCAGACCGACTTCGGCAACGACGAGGCCGTCGGCTTCCTCGCCGACCGGCTCGCCCGCCTGGGGGTCGAGGACCGGCTGCTCGAGTTAGGGGCGCAAGCCGGTGAGGGGGTGCTGATCGGCCCAGAGGACGACGCCGTCGTGTTCGACTTCGACCCGCAGGTGCAGGCCGGTGCCGAGGTGATCACCAGCCGCCGAGGGCAGGATCCCCGGCTGGAGGGACGGTGACGATGGCCGCCCGACGGGTGGTGGTCAAGGTTGGCTCGTCGTCGCTGACGACGGTGCGCGATGTCGGCGTCGGCCTCGACGACGCTCGGGTCGAGGCGCTGGCCGCCACGGTCGCCGACGCCCGAGATCGCGGCGACGAGGTGGTGCTGGTCAGCTCGGGTGCCATCGCCGCCGGGCTGGCACCGCTCGGTCTGGCCCGCCGGCCGCGTGACCTCGCTACCCAGCAGGCGGCCGCGTCGGCGGGTCAGGGGCTTCTCGTCCGTCGGTGGAACGAGGCGCTGGGCCGGCGCGGATACACCGTCGGCCAGGTGCTGCTCACCGTCGACGACGTGACCCGACGCGGGCACTACCGCAACGCGTACCGCACCTTCGCGCGACTGCTCGAGCTCGGTGCCGTACCGGTGGTCAACGAGAACGACACCGTCGCCACCACCGAGATCCGCTTCGGCGACAACGACCGTCTCGCCGCGCTGGTGGCGCACCTGGTGCACGCCGACCTCTTGGTGCTGCTGTCCGACGTCGACGGCCTGTACGACGGGCACCCGCGACGACCCGACAGCCGGCTGCTGCGCGAGGTGCACGGTGCAGACGACCTGGCTGCGGTGGACCTCGGCCGGCCGGGTTCGGGGCTGGGCACCGGGGGCATGGTCACCAAGATCGAGTCCGCGCGGATCGCCACCGGGGCCGGCATTCCGGTCGTACTCACCAGCGCCGGGCAGGCCGCTGCCGCACTCACCAGTCCGGTCGGCCGGGGGCCGGGCACGGTCTTCCATCCCACCGGTCGACGGCGACCCACCCGGCTGCTGTGGCTGGCGCACGCTACGACGGGGCAGGGCGCGCTGACCCTCGACCCCGGCGCCGTGCGTGCGGTGGTGCAGCGGCGGGCGTCTCTGCTCCCGGCCGGGGTCGTGCGCGTCCGCGGCACGTTCAGCGCCGGCGACCCGGTCGACCTCGTCGACGAGGACGACAAGGTACTGGCCCGCGGGCTGGTCAACTACGACTCGGTCGAGCTGCCCCGGCTCTTGGGGCGCAGCACGCACGACTTGGCGCGCGAGGAGGGGCCGGGCTACGAGCGCGAGCTCGTCCACCGCGACGACCTGGTGCTGCTGGGCTGAGCCGGGGCGGCCGCCGGCGCGCTGATGGCTCACCAGCCGTGCCGTCAGCGGGTGCCGGCGCGCTGGTGGCTCAGCGGCCGTGCCGTCAGCGGGTGCCGGTGCGCTCCGCCCGCCCGGCCCGTTGTGGCGTCGAGGTCGGTCAGGGGACGCGCTTTGGGTTCTGGCCGTCGTACGAGGGTCAAGCGCCTGTCCCGTCCGCCACCGGCGGCACGGGGACGGTCAGGTCGTCGGGCAGGTGGTCGAACCAGTCGAGGACGGCCGCCTCGTACCGCAGCCCGAAGTCGAGGGTCACCAGGTCGCGTGCAACGGCGCCGGCGGCCAGCGCGGCGGCCTGCTGCTGGCGGTAGGAGTGCAGCCGGTCGGCATGGACGGCACGATGGCTCGCGAGGAAGCCGCTCAGCTGCTCGGCATCGAGGTGGCGAGCGAAGGCGAGGGTCAACAGCAGCGGGTAGCGGATCTGCTCCTCACCGGGCGGTTGGGCCAGCCACTCGCGAAACGCCCGCCGGCCCTGCGCCGTGAGCCGGTACGCGGTGCGGTCCCGGGGGCCGGTCTCGGCCGTCTCGATCAGCCCCTGCTGGGCCATCGCGGTCAACTCGCGGTACACCTGGCTGCGGGTGAGGCTCCAGAAGTCCCCGATCACCTGTTGTGCCGTGGTGACGAGGTCCCAGCCCGACTGCGGCCCCTCGTGCAGGAAGCCGAGCAGCGAGCCGACGGTGGCGTTGAGGCGCACCGGCACTCCCTTCCACCTTGACATTCCACTGTGGACTATACACGCTGTCCGTATCGTCCACTGTGGAAGGTGCCCCATGTCGCACACACTCCTGCTCGTAACCCACGTGGCGGCCGGCACCACCGGTCTGCTGCTGGGACCGCTGGCGCTGGCCGCGCCCAAGCGAGCGGGTTGGCACTCCCGGCTCGGTGTCGCGTACCAAGGCGTCGTCGCGGTCATGGCCTGCTCGGCGCTCGGTCTGGTGGTGCTCGACCCCGGTCGGCTGTGGGGGCTCGGCGTGATCGCGGTGGCGACGGAGGCCGCCGCGCTCGCCGGGTGGCAGGTACGCCGGCGGCACCGTCGGGGCTGGCTGGCGTGGCACATCCGCCTGATGTGTGGGTCCTACCTGTCGTTCGTCACCGCCGCGCTGGTCACCAACTGGGCCAGCCCGCTCGCATGGGTGCTGCCCACCCTTGTCGGGACCCCGCTGATCGCGCGGGCGGTCGGGCGCGCCACGCATCCGCCCAGCCGACCCGCACGGCCGCTGCCCACCGAGGCGCTGGGATGAGAGCACCCGTCGCCGCACTGGCCGGCTCCCCCTCGAACGGGCAGTGCGTGGCGGCGTTCACCGGCTGACCCGGTGGAGGAGGTCGACGCCGTCGCACGCGGCGCCGCCACCGACTCTGTCCGGCGGGCGTGCTCAGTGCGCGTCCGCCCGCCGGTCGGCGTTGGCGTGGATCGCGGTACGGACGTACTCGGCCAGACCCGGCTCCACGGCCTCGTACGTCTGGGCGAAGCGGGCGTCGGAGACGTACAAGTCCGCGAGGCCCCGGTGCATGCCGTACGACAGGTCGTAGAACCACTCGTGGATGTGGCGCCGGTGCCGCTCGGCGACGTGGGTGGCGCGCTCTCCGTCGGTTGGTTGGCCGGCCCGCTGCGCCTCGGCGAACGCGAGGTTGATGGCGTCCACCTCGGCCGTGATCTCCAGCCACTGCTGCTTGTCGTACGCCGCGGTACGGCGTCGCGACTCCCGCCAGGCGTCGGTGTCCCCCCAGCGTTCCTCCGCTTCCTCGGCGTAGTCGTCGCTGAAGCCGTCCCCGAACAGCTCTTTGCGTTCCTCGCGGGTCAGTTGTGTTCCAGACATGTGTGCCTCCAGGGCTCGGCCGATGGCCGAGACGAGCTCGTGCAGGTCGTTCAGCCGGCTCGTGACCGCGGCGCGCTGCCGGTGCAGGTGGGCCGCCACGTCCGCCGGCTCGTCCAGTAGCGCGGTGATGTCGTCCAGGGCGAAGCCCAGGCGTCGGTACACGACCACCTGCTGCAACCGGATGACGTCGGCGTCGGTGTAGAGCCGGTAGCCGGCAGCCGTACGAACCTGCGGCGCCACGAGACCGATGTAGTCGTAGTGGTGCAGGGTGCGGACGGTGATGCCGAACCGCTCGGCCACCTGGCCCACGGTGAGCGGGTTGACGGTCTCAGGGGTCTGCTCGGTCATGGTCCCCACTGTGCGGGCTGACGTCGCGTGAGGGTCAAGCCGGTCGGCTCGGCCAGCTCGAACGGGGACTCACGCCCGGCGTCCCGCCGGCCCACGGGCGACGAGCGCCGCCGGGTCGAGGCACGGCCTGCCTCAGTAGCCCGACTCTCACACTCGGTGACCTTCCCCGAAGCTGCCCACGCATCCATCGGCTGCTCCACACTGGGCGCCACCGGAGCGGCTTCAGTCGCGAGGCGGCGGGTGAGGAGACACGGTGAGCCGAACGCGTCTGTGGCACGTCACCGTGACCACCGGCGGGCGGCCCACCGAGCCTGCCGAGGTACGCGGCGCACTGACCCGGCTGGCTGATCAGCACGGCTTCCTGCACTCGATGCGCTACTCCGGCTCGTGCGCGGAGATCACCTACTGGGACGAGGGGTGCGAGCTTGCCGACGTGTCCGCGCTGGCGATGCGGGTGTGGGACGAGCACCGGGTCAGTGCCGACCTGCCCCCTTGGCTGGTCATGGGCCTCGAGGTGCTCGAGCAGGACGTGCACGCCGAGCGGAGCGATCAGCGTCGTACGACGGGTGGCCCCCGACTCGGGTCCCGGACACCTCGTCCCATGCCGTTCTGATCCGCCTACGCTGGCCGGATGAGCGAGGCAGGTACCGCCGCGGGGCAAGCCGCCGCCGAGCACGCCGCCGCCGAGCAAGCCGCCGCCGAGCAAGCCGCCGCCGAGCAGACTGTCGCCGCTCTGGCGCGCCGGTCTCGAGTGGCTGCGCGGGCACTCGCCACCGCGACCCGGGCGGCCAAGGACGCCGCCCTGCACGCGATGGCCGACGCACTCGAGAGCCGCGCCACCGAAGTGCTCACCGCCAACGCCTCCGACGTCGACACGGCCACTGCGCTCGGCACGCCTGCACACCTGGTCGATCGGCTGCACCTCGACGAGCCACGGGTCTGCGCTATGGCCGACGGGTTGCGTGACGTCGCGGCCCTGCCTGACCCGGTCGGCGAGGTCGTACGCGGCTCGACGCTGGCGAACGGTCTGCGGCTGCGCCAGATCCGGGTGCCCATGGGAGTCGTCGGCATCGTCTACGAGGCGCGGCCCAACGTGACCACGGACGCTGCGGGGTTGTGCCTGAAGGCGGGCAGCGCGGTGCTCCTGCGCGGGTCGGGGTCTGCGGCCCGGTCCAACGCGGCGATCGTCGGTGTCCTGCGCGACGCCGCGGCCGGTTCCGGGCTGCCGGCCGACTGTGTACAGAGCGTCCCGGCCGACGACCGGGCCACCGTCACCGCGTTGCTGCGGGCAAGGGGGCTGGTCGATCTGGTCGTGCCGCGCGGTGGAGCCGGGTTGATCCGCACCGTCGTCGAGCAGTCGAGCGTGCCGGTCATCGAGACCGGCACCGGCAACTGCCACGTCTACGTCGACGCCGATGCCGACCTCGACCAGGCGATCGACATCGTGCTCAACGCCAAGACCCGGCGGGTGAGCGTCTGCAACGCGGCCGAGTCGCTGCTCGTGCACCGTGATGTCGCGGCCGCCTTCGTACCCCGGGTGGTCGCGGCACTCGAGGAGTGTGGCGTCACCGTGCACGGTGACGACACGTTCCAGGCGGCCTCCACGCACGTCACACCCGTCACCGAGACCGACCACGCCACCGAGTACCTCTCGCACGACATCTCCGCCGCCGTGGTCGACTCGCTGGACGCGGCCGTCGAGCACATCGCCACGTACTCCTCGGGCCACACCGAGGCGATCGTCACCCGCTCGGCGGCCGCAGCCGAGCGCTTCAGCGTGCTCGTCGACGCGGCGGCGGTGATGGTCAACGCCTCCACCGCCTTCACCGACGGCGGCGAGTTCGGCTTCGGCGCCGAGATCGGCATCTCCACCCAGAAGCTGCACGCCCGCGGGCCGATGGGCCTGCCAGAGCTCACCACCACGACGTACATCGTCACCGGTGACGGTCACGTCCGCTGAACGAGCGCCATCATGGCTTGCGGCGGTTGACGTCCGCGGTGGGTGCGTCACCGTCGAGCTCCGCGAGCTCGTGCACCTGCGCTCTCCCGCATCGACGTTTCCCGGCTCTCGGCGCCCTTTTCGGTGCCTCCGCTCGGTGCCTCCGCTCGGTGGCGGGGCGATGTGGCTGTCCTCGCAGGGTCTTCGCAGCTCGTCGGGGGTTCGCACCGGGGCGTCGCGGCAACCGCGCGCTCGGACTGGTTGCTCACCGTACGCCGCGGTGCTGCGGCTACGATGCTGCGCATGAGTGCCGTGCTGACCCTGGCGTCCGCGCGCGTCCTGGCCGTTGAGGAGACGCGCGAGCTGCTGGCCCCAGCGTGGGCGTTCGGGCTCCTCGCGCTCCTCGGGCTGCTGGCGCTGCTGATGATCGTGCTCAGCTTCGGCAAGGGCCGGGACCACACCTGAGCCGCGGGTGAGCGACCCCATGGGGCGACCGGACGCGCCGCGGCGCGACGGACGTCGCCGGCTCGGGGTCATGGGCGGCACCTTCGACCCGATCCACCACGGACACCTGGTGGCCGCCAGCGAGGTTCAGGCGTGGTTCGGGCTCGACGAGGTGGTGTTCGTACCGACCGGGCAACCGTGGCAGAAGAGCGACCGCACCGTGTCCCCGGCCGAGCACCGCTACCTGATGACGGTGATCGCCACCGCCTCCAATCCGCGCTTCTCGGTCAGCCGGGTCGACGTCGACCGCGCTGGCCCTACCTACACGGTGGACACCCTGCGTGAGCTGCAGGTGCAACACCACGGCACCGACCTCTACTTCATCACCGGAGCCGACGCACTCGCGCAGATTCTCACCTGGCGCCAGCCCGACGACGTGTTCGCGCTGGCCGAGTTCGTCGGCTGCACCCGGCCGGGGCACCGCATCGAAGACGACACCTTGCAGCGACTACCACGCGACCGGGTGACGATCGTGGAGATCCCCGCGCTGGCCATCAGCTCCACCGACTGTCGCGACCGCGTCGCTCGTGGCGAACCCGTCTGGTACCTCGTACCCGACGGTGTCGTCCAATACATCGCCAAGCACCGCCTCTACGCCCCCGTACCCGAGCCCGCCCACCCAGGAAGCCGATGACCGCAACCGAGCACGCCCTCACCCTCACCCGAGCTGCCGCACAGGCCGCTGCCGACAAGCTGGCGCACGACGTCGTCGCCTTCGACGTCTCCGACCAACTGGTGATCACCGACGTGTTCGTGCTGTGCTCGGCGGCCAACGACCGCCAGGTACGCGCCGTCGTCGACGCCGTCGAGGAGCGGCTGCTCGAGCTCGACGCCAAACCGGTACGTCGGGAGGGACAGTCGCAGGGACGCTGGGTGCTGCTGGACTACACCGACGTGGTCGTGCACGTGCAGCACGAGGAGGAGCGCGCCTTCTACGCCCTCGAGCGCCTGTGGCGCGACTGCCCGGCCGTACCGCTCGAGCTCGGCGAGCAGGCCGCGCGGTGAGCCGTCGCATCCTGGTGTGGCGCCACGGCCGCACCGAGTGGAACGCGCTCGGCTTCGCCCAAGGGCAGACCGACGTGCCGCTGGACGAGACCGGCGTCAGGCAGGCCAAGGAGGCGGCACCGCAGGTGGGGCGTTACCGGCCCGCACGCATCGTGTCCAGCGACCTGAGCCGCGCTCGGGACACCGCCGCCGCACTGGGGGAGGTGTGCGGGCTGCCGGTCGTGACCGACGCCCGGCTGCGGGAGTTCCACTTGGGTGAGCGGGAGGGCCTGACAACGGCGCAGACGTACGAGCGGTTCGGCGCGCAGATGGCGAAGTGGGTGGCCGCGCAGGAGGCACGCTTCGGCGACAGCGAGACGCTCGCAGAGGCGGCCGTACGCTTCGCCGCCGCTCTCGACGACATCGCCGGGCTGACCGCGGACGGCGAGGTCAGCGTCGTAGTCGGCCACGGCGGGTCGATGCGGGTCGGCATGCTGCACTGGCTCGGCATCCCGCAGTCGATGTGGGGCCGCTTCGGCGGGTTCGGCAACTGTCGGTGGGCGGTGCTGCACGAGCAGCCGGTCCGGCCCGGTCACTGGCGCCTCGCGGACTGGAATGCGGGCGCCGAGCCGGAGCGGTGCGACGCCGGCCAGGCCGCGCACGAGGCGTCCTCCTCAGGTAGAGGTGACACGCCGGTCAACGCCGACGACGTCTGAGGCTGGTTCGGAGCGCCGCGGCCCGGCGGCTATGCTGTGCGGGCCCGTCGGCACGTACGACGGCGCCCGGGGCTGTGGCGCAGCTGGTAGCGCACTTCCATGGCATGGAAGGGGTCAGGGGTTCGAGTCCCCTCAGCTCCACCC
>JBBSMD010000097.1:0-7930 GCA_038233355.1 Propionibacteriales bacterium | reverse complement strand
GAGCACGCGCGGCGCCTGCGGCTGCAGCCCTACGGCGAAGACGACCCGCTCCGCCCCGCCTGACTTTGCAAGATCATGCAGTGCCGTGCATGCTTGCGCCATGAGGTGGATGCGGGTCGCCGTGGCCGGAGCCAGCGGCTGGGCCTGCCTCGGCCTCGGTACGGCCGGGTCGCTGCTCGGTCCGGGCGACCACGGGGCCACCTTCGGCGGCAACCCGGTCGCGTGCGCGGCGGCCCTGGCGACACTCGACACCATCGCAGCCGCCGACCTGGTGACCGCTGCGCGCGTCCTCGGCGACCACGTGGCCGACCGGCTCGCGGCCATGAAGCACCCGTTGGTGCGCGAGGTGCGCGAGGTGCGCGGCCGCGGTCTGCTGCGTGCGGTGGAGCTGACCGCGCCGGTAGCACCGGCAGCGGTGCGTGCGGCGCTGGCGGCGGGGTACATCATCAACGCCACCGGTCCCACCACGCTGCGACTGGCGCCGCCCCGGGGCATCAGCGCCGAGCAGCTCGACTCCTTCGTCGACGCGCTCCCCGGCGTGCTGGCGGCCGCGAGGAGCGAGGGCCCCAGCGAAGGAGAGCGCCCATGACCGCAGCCCGAGTCCGGCACTTCTTGCGCGACGACGACCTGTCGCCGACCGAGCAGGCACAGGTGCTCGACCTGGCCGACCAGCTGGCCGCGGACCGCTTCGGCGCCCGTCCGCTGGCCGGGCCGCACACCGTGGCGGTGCTGTTCGACAAGACCTCCACGCGCACCCGCGTGTCGTTCTCGGTCGGCATCGCCGAGCTCGGTGGGCAGCCGCTGGTGATCGACGCCGGGACCTCCCAGCTCGGCAAGGGCGAGACGGTGGCCGACACCGCTCGGGTGCTCGAGCGGCAGTGCGCGGCGATCGTGTGGCGCACGTACGGGCAGGACCGGCTCGAGGAGATGGCCGCCGCCAGCCGTGTGCCGGTCGTGAACGCCCTGACCGACCGCTTCCACCCCTGCCAGGTGCTCGCCGACCTGCAGACGGTCCGCGCGCACCGGCGGGCAGGGGGGGCAGAGCTGGACGGCACGACCCTGACCTACCTCGGCGACGCGGCCAACAACATGGCCCACAGCCTGCTGCTCGGCGGCGCGACCGCCGGCATGCACGTGCGGGTGGCCGGCCCCGCGTCCCACCATCCCGACGCCGACGTGGTCGCGGACGCCGAGGCCATCGCGGCGCGCACGGGGGGCTCGGTCGCCGTGCACGTGGACCCGGCGGAGGCGGCCAGCGGTGCCGACGTCCTCGCCACCGACACGTGGGTCTCGATGGGTCAGGAGGAGGAGGCGGCTGCCCGCACCGCGACCTTCGCCGGCTACCGGTTGAGCACCGAGCTGCTCGACCTCGCCGCACCCGGGGCCGCGGTGCTGCACTGCCTGCCGGCGTACCGGGGCGCCGAGATCGACGCGGATGTCATCGACGGACCGGCCAGCCTGGTCTGGGACGAGGCCGAGAACCGGCTGCACGCGCAGAAGGCGCTGCTCACGTGGCTGCTCGAGCGGGCGGAGGGCAGCGCATGACCGCCGCCCCCGCACCGGCCGGGGTGCCGGCGACCAAGGCGGCCCGTCAGCAGCTCGTCGCCGACGTCCTCGCGCACCACACCGTCCGCTCCCAGGTCGAGCTCGCGCAACTGCTCACGGCGCGGGGCATCCACGTCAACCAGGCCACCTTGTCGCGCGACCTGCTCGACCTCGACGCGGTCAAGGTGCGCGACGGCGCGGGGGCGCTCGTCTATGCCGTCCCGGCCGAGGGGGGCGACCGCCGACCGGTGTCCGGTGTCGGCACCCAGGCGGCGGGCGAGCGGCTGGCCCGGCTCGTCGTCGAGCTGCTGGTCTCGGCGGACGGCTCGGCCAACCTCGCTGTGTTGCGCACACCGCCGGGGGCGGCGCAGTTCTTCGCCTCCGCGATCGACCACGCGCAGCGACCCGACGTGCTGGGCAGCATCGCCGGCGACGACACGGTCCTGGTCGTCTCCCGTGCCCCGGGCGGAGGGGCGGCGCTCGCCTCCGACTTCCTACGGCTGGCCGCTCCCGGCCACGCCGACACCCCCAACCGAGGAGAGACCGTGACCGAGGAGACACCGTGACCGACAGGGTCGTGCTCGCCTACTCCGGCGGCCTGGACACCTCCGTGGCGATCGGCTGGCTGGCCGAGCAGACCGGTGCCGACGTGGTGGCCGTCGCCCTCGACGTCGGCCAGGGCGGGGAGGACCTCGACGTCGTGCGGCAGCGGGCGCTGGCCTGCGGTGCGGTCGAGGCCGTCGTCGTCGACGCTCGCGCGGAGTACGCCGAGGGCTACTGCCTGCCCGCGTTGCAGGCCAACGCGCTCTACATGGACCGGTATCCGCTCGTCTCGGCGCTGTCGCGCCCGCTCATCGCGCGACACCTGGTGGCCGCGGCCGCCGAGCACGGCGCGTCGACGGTCAGCCACGGCTGCACCGGCAAGGGCAACGACCAGGTCCGGTTCGAGGTCGGCATCGCCGCGCTCGCGCCGCACCTGCAGGTCATCGCGCCGGTCCGCGACTACGCCTGGACCCGGGAGAAGGCGATCGCCTACGCCAACGACCACGGCCTGCCGATCGACGTCAGCCGGCGCTCGCCGTACTCGATCGACCAGAACGTGTGGGGACGCGCGGTCGAGACCGGCTTCCTCGAGGACATCTGGAACGCCCCGGTCGAGGACGTCTACTCCTACACCGCCGACCCCGCGGCGGGCCGCGACCCCGACGAGGTCGTCGTCACCTTCCGCTCCGGCGTGCCGGTCGCGCTCGACGGCGAACCGGTCAGCGTCCTGGCCGCGATCGAGCAGCTCAACGCCCGAGCCGGCGCTCAGGGCGTCGGCCGGCTCGACCTCGTCGAGGACCGACTGGTGGGCATCAAGAGCCGCGAGGTGTACGAGGCGCCCGGCGCCCTCACGCTCATCACCGCCCACCAGGAGCTGGAGAACGTCACGATCGAGCGCGAGCAGGCCCGCTTCAAGCGTCAGGTCGACCAGCGGTGGGCCGAGGTGGCCTACGACGGGCAGTGGTTCTCCCCGCTCAAGCGCTCCCTGGACGCGTTCGTGGGCACGACCCAAGAACACGTCTCCGGAGACGTGCGCCTCACCCTGCACGGCGGTCGCGCGGTCGTCACCGGCCGTCGCTCGGAGGCGAGCCTGTACGACTTCAATCTTGCCACGTACGACGCCGGGGACTCCTTCGACCAGTCGATGGCCAAGGGGTTCGTCGAGCTCTGGGGCCTCTCAAGCCGGATCGCGGCCCGTCGCGACCAGCGCGTCGGCGACCCTCGGACCACCGGCCGGTGAGCGCCGACCGCGACCCCGAGGCTCCCGAGGCGCTGCGCCTGTGGGGTGGCCGCTTCGCCGGCGGGCCCGCACCGGAGCTGGTGGCGCTGTCCAGTTCGATCGACGTCGACTGGCGACTCGCGCCCTACGACCTGGCGGGCTCGCGGGCGCATGCGCGCGTTCTCGCCCGCGCCGGGCTCCTGACCGCCGACGACCTGGCGGCCGTGCTCGCCGGCATCGACGACCTGACCGCGGACGTGGCCGCCGGCGTGGCCGTCCCGGCTCTCGACGACGAGGACGTGCACACCGCGCTGGAACGGATGCTGGTCGAGCGGCTCGGCAGTGAGCTCGGCGGCCGGCTGCGGGCCGGACGCTCGCGCAACGACCAGGTGGCGACGCTGGTCCGGATGTGGCTGCGCGACGCCGCCCGGACCCTCGGCGGGCTGCTGCTTGACCTGGTCGCGGCCCAGACGACCCAGGCGGAGCGGCACCTGGCCGCCCGGGCGGTGCTTCCCGGGCGTACCCACCTCCAGCACGCGCAGCCGGTGCTGCTGAGCCACCACCTGCTCGCCCACTGCTGGCCGCTGCTGCGCGACGTGGGCCGGTTGCGCGACTGGGACACCCGCGCCGACGACTCTCCCTACGGTTCGGGGGCCCTTGCCGGCTCCTCGCTCGGGCTCGATCCCCGACAGGTCGCGGCCGACCTCGGCTTCACCGACTCGGTGCCCAACTCGATCGACGGCACCGCCGCTCGCGACGTCGTCGCCGAGTTCGCCTTCGTCGCCGCCATGGTCGGCATCGACCTGTCGCGCCAGGCCGAGGAGCTGATCGTCTGGGCGACCCACGAGTTCGGGCTCGTGGCCCTCGACGACGGTTACGCGACCGGGTCCAGCATCATGCCGCAGAAGAAGAACCCCGACATCGCCGAGCTCGCCCGCGGCAAGGCCGGTCGGCTGGTCGGCAACCTGGCCGGGCTGCTCACCACCCTGAAGGGGCTCCCGCTGGCGTACAACCGCGACCTGCAGGAGGACAAGGAGCCGGTCTTCGACTCCGTCGACACCCTGACCGTCGTGCTGCCCGCCTTTACCGGCATGGTGGCCACCTTGCGCTACGACACCGAGCGGATGGCCGAGCTCGCCCCTCGCGGATTCTCCTTGGCCACCGACGTCGCCGAGTGGCTGGTCCGAGCCGGCGTGCCCTTCCGCGAGGCGCACGACGTCGCCGGGGCGTGCGTGCGCCGGTGTGAGGAGCTCGGGGTCGACCTGCCCGGCTTGAGCGACGACGACCTCACGGCAATCTCGCCTCACCTCGACCCACGGGTACGCGAGGTGCTCAACGTCGAGGGGTCGGTGGCCTCGCGGGACGCCCGCGGGGGGACCGCACCGGAGCGGGTAGCCGAGCAGCTGGCCGAGCTGCGCGCCACCGCCGACCTGCTGCGCGGGTGGGTGGACAGCTACGGAGCGGCACGCTGAGCGACGAGGCGCTCGAGGTGACGGCCCTGCTGAGCCGTCCCGGGCCGCTCGTCGCGCCGACACTGCTGGGCTGGAGGTTGACCACGCGGCACGACGAAGGAGTCGTCGCCGTGGAGCTCACCGAGGTGGAGGCGTACGACGGCGGTGACGACCCCGCCTCGCACGCCTACCGGGGGCCCACCCCGCGCAACGCCACGATGTTCGGACCACCGGGGCGGCTCTACGTCTACCTCAGTCACGGGATCCACTACTGCGCCAACGTCGTGTGCGGTCCGCCCGGCTCGGCCTCGGCCGTGCTGCTGCGGGCCGGGCGGGTCGTCGCTGGCGAGACCCTGGCACGCCGGCGCCGCGAACACCCCTCGACGGGACGCCCGCCGCGCGGTCCCCTCCCCACCGCCGCCCTCGCCCGCGGGCCCGGCTCGCTCGGTCGCGTGCTCGCCCTGACGACAGGTGACGACGCGGCCGACCTGCTCGACCCGTCCGGCAGGCTCACCCTGCGGCCCCCGGCCGCCGGCGGCGCTCGTCCTGACGTGGCCACCGGTCCGCGGGTGGGAGTGTCGGTGGCCGCCGACCGGGCCTGGCGGCACTGGGTCGCAGACGACCCCAGCGTCTCGGCGTACCGCCGAAGCCCCCGAGCCCCCCGGATCTCCCCGGCCACCGGCCGGCCCGGGCGGTGAGGACCCGGTGCGGCCTCCGAGGGCTCGGGTCATCGGTGGTGCCACGTGTGGCAGTGTGTCCGGCCGCCACACTGTGTACTGCAGGTGGCGTACCGCACGTGGCGTACTGACAGGTGACGATGTGTGCGTCCGCCGATCGACCGCGACGACGAGCAGAGCCACCCGACCTGGAGCCACCCTTGGAGCCCCCCGTGGACACCCCCGCCGCAAACGACGCCCCCGACGGCGCCGAGCCCGGGCCGGACGAGCGGCACGTGCTCGACGAGCTCTCGGCCCGCGGGCTGCTGGCGCATACCACCGACCGCGCCGCCTTGCGGGCGGAGCTGAGCGCCGGGCCGGTCACGTTCTACGTCGGCTTCGACCCGACAGCACCCAGCCTGCACATGGGCAATCTCGTGCAGCTGGTCACCGCTCGCCGGCTCCAGCAGGCCGGACACGTCCCGCTGATCCTGGTGGGCGGGGCGACCGGCCTGATCGGTGACCCACGAGCCGTCGGCGAGCGGCAGCTCACCGGCAAGGAGGTCGTTGCCGGCTGGGCCGGGCAGATCCGCAGACAGGTGGAGCGGTTCGTCTCCTTCGACGGAGCGCACGCTGCGACGGTGGTGAACAACCTCGACTGGACGGCTGGCCTCGGCGTCCTCGACTTCCTGCGTGACGTCGGCAAGCACTTCCCGGTCAACCGCATGCTCGGTCGCGAGGTCGTGCGTACGCGGCTCGAGTCCGGCATCAGCTACACCGAGTTCAGCTACGTCCTGCTGCAGTCGATGGACTACCTCGAGCTGTTCCGCCGGCACGGCTGCCGGCTGCAGCTGGGGGGTAGCGACCAATGGGGCAACATCACCGCGGGCGCCGAGCTGGTCCGCCGCACCGAGGGCGCCACCGTGCATGCGCTGGCCACCCCGCTGGTCACCAAGGCCGACGGCACGAAGTACGGCAAGACCGAGTCGGGCACCGTCTGGCTCGACCCGACGATGACCAGTCCTTACGCCTTCCACCAGTTCTGGCTGCAGGCCGAGGACGCGAAGGTGGGCGAGTACCTGCGCATCTTCAGTTTCCGCACCCTCGGCGAGATCGCCCGGCTCGAGCAGGAGCAACGGGCCCGGCCCGCCAGCCGGGTGGCGCAGCGGGCGCTGGCCGCCGACGTCACCGACCTGGTGCACGGCGAGGACGGGCGTCGGGCCGCCGAGGCGGCAGCCGCTGCGCTCTTCGGGGCTGGTGACCTGGGCGAGCTCGACGCCGCGACGCTCGACGCTGCGCTGCGGGCGGCACCACACACGCGGGCCGCACCGGGCGGGACCGTCCCGACCGTGGTGGATGCCCTCGTCGCCACCGGGCTGGCCGAGAGTCGCGGCGCCGCTCGCCGCACGGTCCGCGAGGGTGGCGCCTACGTCAACAACGAGCGGGTCACCGACGAGGAGCAGACCATCCCCGCCGCGGCGGGGATGGCCGGCGGATGGGTCGTCCTGCGTCGCGGCAAGCGCGCCGTGGCCGGCCTGCAGGTTGGCTCGCCGTCGTGAAGCCGCAGCCGCAGGTGGCGTCGTAGGCACCCACACCGCCCTGGGTCGGGCCGCCGGGCGTCTGTGGCGGTGACCACAGACGCTGGATTTGACTGCGCCGCGAGCGCCCTCCTAGGGTTCACACTGTCGCCGGATGACGGGACGCAAGGCCACCGAGCCGGGCGTCCGGCCAGCGAACCCCACCACGGCACGCACCTCGGCGCAGCACGCCCGCGGTACGTACCTGCCACGAGGGGACCGGCCACTTCCTCGGTTTGACCCAGGAGGTAGCCGCCGGTAAGGTGGACGAGTTGCCCTGGCGGCGGTTGGCTCACAGCCGAAGTCGCCGGTGTGCGTCCGATCCTTGAGAACTCAACAGTGTGCCAAAAGTCGACGAAGACAGTAACGCCCCGTCGACATCTGGAGCACTTCACACGAGTGCCGAGATGTCTACGGATTCCTTTGACAAGTAACACACTTGTCAGGGTCATCTCGTTGGACGCTGCGCCACCACGCGTGGCACAGCGAAACGACGGACCCTGCGTCAGCAGGGTCCGAAAGATTTCAACGGAGAGTTTGATCCTGGCTCAGGACGAACGCTGGCGGCGTGCCTAACACATGCAAGTCGAGCGGTAAGGCTCCTTCGGGAGTACACGAGCGGCGAACGGGTGAGTAACACGTGAGCAATCTGCCCTTCACATTGGGATAACTCCGGGAAACCGGAGCTAATACCGGATACGACCATCGACGGCATCGTAGGTGGTGGAAAGTTCCGGCGGTGGAGGATGAGCTCGCGGCCTATCAGCTTGTTGGTGAGGTAATGGCTCACCAAGGCTTCGACGGGTAGCCGGCCTGAGAGGGTGACCGGCCACACTGGGACTGAGACACGGCCCAGACTCCTACGGGAGGCAGCAGTGGGGAATATTGGACAATGGGCGAAAGCCTGATCCAGCAACGCCGCGTGAGGGATGACGGCCT